>JAPHRD010000011.1 GCA_026196225.1 Motiliproteus sp. | reverse complement strand
TGCGTGGTACTAAGCGTGACGAAGTAGAGCGTGGTCAGGTTCTGGCTGCTCCTGGTTCTATTACTCCTCACACTAAGTTCGAAGCTGAAGTATATGTGCTGGGTAAAGATGAAGGTGGTCGTCACACGCCATTCTTCAAAGGTTACCGTCCTCAGTTTTACTTCCGTACCACTGACGTAACTGGTGCTTGTGAGCTGCCAGAAGGCGTTGAAATGGTTATGCCTGGTGACAACATCCAGATGAGCGTTGAGCTGATTGCTCCTATCGCCATGGATGAAGGTCTGCGCTTCGCGATCCGTGAAGGTGGCCGTACTGTTGGTGCTGGTGTTGTTGCTAAGATCCTCGACTAATCGATGATCGCTTGAACCTGGCCTAGCGCCGGTTCGAATCAGAAAGCCGTGCTGTTCTAGCACGGCTTTTTTTGTCTGAAATTTGGTTAGCGGATAAACACAGGTTTGGTTTTGTGTGGATTAAACCAGCAGTTGGGGCGATTTGCAGGAGTCTTCTGGTTGCTATTGTGGCAAAGCCAGCGATGTTGCGGGTCGTAGCTGTGGTCGGCAGTGTTGCACAGTGCTGCAGCAAAATAGGTATCCAGTCGGCATTGAGGGTTGGTGGGTACGAGAATGGTACTTTTTGCGACACTTTGGTCGCGGCGTGATAGCAGCGGCTTCGGGAATCCTCGTTTGCGAGCGAAGTAATTAGCTAGAGTTGATCCAGCCAGGGCAATTCTAGCGCATATCTGTCGCTCCTCAGGAATGGTGAAGGCGTCGGCACAGGCTTTTATGACAACTCTTGGAATGTGGCCCTTGTGGGGTTCGAAAACGCCACGACGAAACAGTTTACGCAGGCAGTCAGCAGCGCCAAAGTAGTCCGATTGGCCCTCTGCAGAGAATTTCCAGATGAACGGTGGGCCTGCAATGTGGTGGCCGATCTCGTGACAGAGAATCAAGGCAAAGGCGGTCGGGCTAATATCTGGATGACGGGCAAAACCGCCTGATATCTGGATCAGGCCGGTTTCTCCCTTGGCATCCTCCATTTTCCAAGCGTTGGCGTAGACATTATCGCTTTCCCAAGTAGCAACGATGCTCAAGCGCTGCTGATGTTCAGCAAAAACATCTGCGTACTGATCTGTTGCTGTTGCAATGATGAGGTCAAATTGGGACTTAGTGATCTCTGCTTGGCTGCTGGTCGCAAGCCAGCTGCTTAGCATCAAGCAGCAAAAGATAATTCGGTATGCCATAGATTCTCTCCTCAGCTGATCGTCCGTGAGATAGAGATAGGCGCTCTTGAGTAAATTGAAAGGTTATAAGCTATTAGTGTACGGATTTGTACAGTTGTTCAATATTTGTACATTGGGATTGTGGCTAGAGAATCAGGGGCAGGGCGCCCCTGAGGTGTCTGTTATTGGAAGAAGTCGTAGTCCATGTGCTCTCGTGGAGCCTGCAGATAGTATCCCTGGATATAGTGGATGCCGGACTTAAACAGTTTGCTCATCACGTTGGTGCCTTCCACCAGTGGCGCTATGATCGCCTTTTCGTTTAGACGTAGTGGCTCGATCAGTTTATCAAAGGCTTCGTGTTTTTCCGGGTCGCTCAACTCCTGCACGAATGAGCCGTCCAGCTTGATAAAGTCTGCGGGAACGTGGCGCAAAACGTTGTCGGAATCGATGGAGCTACCGTAGTGCTTAATGCAGGATCCGGCGTGGAGCTGAACCAATCCTTGGGTGAAGATATTGGCGTTTTTGATATAGCTGGAGGCGTCGGATTCGCTCAGTTGGAAGATCAGGCTGTTGCCGGGTACGTCGTGCTCCTTTAGCTGCTGGCTGATCCATTGCAATAGCGATGTATCTTCCAGTGATCGTCCGGTGACGTTGATAAACAGGCGGTTTTTGTTGCCCTTGCGATGCTCTTCAGCCAGTTGGCGAATGCTTTCTGTGATGACCCAGCGGTCCAGCTCGATGCTGACTTCGGCGTGATCCAGCATGGTCAGAAACATGTTGGGGGAGACTTCGTTGTCGTTCTTATCGATTAAACGGAGAAGTACTTCGTAAATGTTTTCATGCTCGCCCCTCAGGCTTACCACGGGCTGGAACAGAAGCTTCAGGCTATCTTCTTGAATAGCCTGTCGCAGTTTCTTGATGGTAAGGGTTTCTTCCTCTTCTTCCTGTTCTTCGGGGACCAGCAGGTTGACGCCATTACCCTTCTGGTTTTTGCTGCGAACCGCTTCGGCTGCCACCTGGGAGAGTTTAAGCACGTCGTGGGCGCTACTGGAGTCAGAGGTAATGGGGGTAATACCAACGCTGCAGGTGGTCTGAATGCTGATGCCTGAGGCTTTTGTCAGGCTGGCTTCGACAGCGCGGCAAATTTCTTCACCCAGCGTCAATGCTTTGTTGGAGTCGGGGTCGGCAAATATGATGGTGAAGGCATCAAGGTTATAGCGAGTAAGGACGTGGGCGCGATTGACCAGGTTTTGCAAAATCTCAGCGACATCTCGAACTACGGCGTCGATGCCGTTGACTCCGATTTCAGCCTTTATAGCATTGAAGTTGTCTAGGTTGATAAACAGCAGGTGTGATTCCGAGCCGCCTCGCACCGCGGCTTGTGTGGCTCGCTCAAGTCGTTTACCCAGAAAGATCTGGTTCTTCAGACCGGTGACGATGTCCAGCTCGGCGACGGTATCAATTTGATTGCCATCGTAGGGTGTAGTGAGAGTGATCTGGGCGCATGGGGTGCGCTCAAAGCGTGAGCATTCCAAAAGAACATTGCCGGTGAATGAGGTGCCGTCCTTGCGGGTGATCGATAACTCTTGTTCTTGATTGGTGCGCGAATCCTGATGGTATTGCTTTAACAGCTCTTCTAGTTTTAGTTGGCTTTTTCCAGTGGTCAGGTCAGTAATGGAGTTTCCTAGCAGCTCGGTGCCATTCTCATGTCCGGTCAGCTCCAAAAACGCAGGGTTTAAGAAAATGAACTGATCATCTTTATTAAGGAAGCCAACGGCGTGGGATGAAGAGTGAAGTAGCTCCCGACAGCGTTTTTCGGTTTCCTGGAGGTGGAACTCTGAAGTCCGTCTGCGGCGGCGGTTTTCCAGGTGGTAGAGCTCGCGCCGGATGGTTAGCACCATCAATTCAGGTTCATCGGCAGGAACGACAGCACTGGCTTTGTTCTTCAGCCCTTCGACAAGGTGTTTAGGATCGTTGTTAGGAGAAAGCAGAATAACTGGAATGTCTTTGTTCAGGGTTTTTAGAAGTTTGCCAAGTTCCTCAAAGCTGATCTGGGCACCCTCTTTGAAGATGATGATATCCCACTGTCGTTCCTTAATCATGCTTTCCAGGGTGCTGCCAGAGTCGGCCAGTTCGGCTCTCGGAGCTAGGCGCGCAGAGCGAAGAAGTGAGATAAATGGTTCGGAGTCCGAGGTGGAAGCGCCGATAAATATGATGTTTAGGCTCTGTCTCATGGTCCGTAGGTCTTTCGCCTTATTATGGTTTCAATCCGTTTGAGGAGCGTTGTTAAGTTACCATGTTATAGGTGATTTAACACCTTGGCTCAAGGACTTGGATCAGTAAAACAGTTTATATCGGTTTCTACTGTCAGGCGGGTGAGTTGTATAAGGAGTGAGTTATCGGACGAGATCTGGAAGAATGTGCCTAGCAGGATCAATCGAGGTGTTTGTGACGGCTGAAATATTGAGGGTGTTGAGTAGAAATAGATGGCTGGGGTAGCAGGATGACTCGGCGTTACCTCGCCCTTCGGGTCGTTATCGCTTTGCGCTAACGTTGTCTCGCGGTTAAACCGCTCGGCTCGAACCTGCGCAGGTTCGTAAATATAAACTGTGCTAGCTGCAACTGATATGTATTGGGAAAGAAATAGATGGCTGGGGTAGCAGGATTCGAACCTGCGCATGACGGGATCAAAACCCGTTGCCTTACCGCTTGGCGATACCCCAGCAAAGAGGTGTCTTCTAGGGAGTTAAGACCGTAGAAGAAATGGTGGCTATGACTAGATTCGAACTAGTGACCCCATCATTATGAGTGATGTGCTCTAACCAACTGAGCTACATAGCCGCCGTATTGAGGACGCGAATTATTCTATTTTTTATGGGGGCTGTCAACACCCTTTTATTGTAAATTAAACGTTAAATCTGAAGTGTATAACATCGCCATCCTTAACTGGGTAATCCTTGCCCTCTAGTCGCCATTTGCCGGCTTCTTTCGCGCCCTGTTCGCCGTTGTTGGAGACAAAATCGTCATAGCTGACAACCTCGGCGCGGATAAATCCTTTCTCAAAGTCGGTGTGGATGACGCCAGCCGCTTGAGGGGCTGTAGCATTCTGTCTTACGGTCCAGGCGCGGACCTCTTTTTCGCCAGCGGTAAAGTAGGTCTGAAGGCCCAGAAGCTGGTAACCCGCTCGGATCACTCGATCCAGTCCGGGCTCATCCATGCCTAGCTCGGCAAGGAACTCGTTGCGTTCTTCATCTTCCAGCTCGGCTATTTCTGCTTCCAGCTTGTTGCAGATGACTACCAGTTCTGCGCCCTCTTCGGAGGCCAGGTTTTTTACTTGGTCAAGATGGGGGTTGTTGTCAAAGCCGTCTTCGTCAACGTTGGCGATATAAAGTGTGGGCTTGACGGTCAGCAGATTAAACTGGCGGATCTCCAGTTTTTCGTCGTCAGACAGCTCTAGAGAGCGTACGGGAAGGCCTTGATCCAGATGAGGCTGAAGTTTTTCTAGCAGCTCCTTCATCTTGATCGCTTCCTTGTTGCCACTCTTGGCGGTGCGAGCTACTTTCTGGAGCTGTTTTTCTATAGATTCCAGATCAGCCAGTGCCAGTTCAGTGTTGATGATTTCGATATCTGCCAACGGGTCGATCTTGTTGGCAACATGGATGACGTTTTCATCCTCGAAGCAGCGGACCACGTGAGCGATTGCATCAGTCTCGCGGATGTTGGCAAGGAATTTATTGCCCAGTCCTTCGCCTTTGGAGGCACCGGCAACCAGGCCCGCGATATCGACAAATTCCATAGTGGTTGCTAACACCCGCTCAGGATTAACGATAGCCGCCAGCTTGTCCAAACGAGGGTCGGGCATCGCAACCACGCCTGCATTCGGTTCAATGGTGCAGAAAGGGAAGTTTTCAGCTCCAATGCCAGCCTTGGTAAGAGCGTTGAAAAGAGTTGATTTGCCGACATTTGGCAGGCCGACGATTCCGCAGTTAAAACCCATGGGACTGATCCTGTTGTGGAGTGGTTACGCTTTAAAGCTGTGTAGGTTGTTCATCGCTTTCTGCAGGTTGCCGGACGTAAGGTCGGGCAGGCAGAGTAGCGCTTCATGAATGGCGGACTGAGTCGCCTCTCGTTCGCTCTGGGGAGCTTTCTTTAATACGAAGCTGGCAACCTGTTTGGCATTGCCGGGATGGCCGATACCCAGGCGTAGTCGATAGAAAGCTTTGTTGCCGCCAAACTTGGCGATGATATCTCTGAGGCCGTTGTGGCCGCCGTGGCCGCCGCCCTGTTTAAAACGGGCTGTGCCTGGAGCGATATCCAGCTCATCGTGGGCTACCAGAATCTGCTCAGCCGGGATCTTAAAGTAGCTGGCAAGCGCCTGCACCGATTGGCCGCTGAGATTCATGAAGGTGGTAGGGATAAGTAGGTGGATGTCACGGTTATCTATCCGCGCTTTGGCGTACAGACCATGGTAGCGTTTCTCCGGTTGGAGAGAAGTGTGGAGCTGCTGGGCTAGCAGCTCCACGAATTCGGCGCCTGCATTGTGGCGGGTTTGATCGTATTTGTTACCTGGGTTTCCCAGGCCGACAATCATTTGAACCGGCGTTTCCAATGCAGGGCCTCTCGCTTAGTTAGGGTGCTAGTAATTAAGCGCCTTTCTTAGCGGCGATGTTGGCAACAGCCTGGTCATGATCGGCACCCAGACGCAGAGCTTCGATCTGAACACCTTCAGGAAGGATAATGTCTGACAGGTGAACGATTTGACCTTCTTGAACGTTCTGCATGTCCACAGCAAGGAACTCAGGCAGGGCTTCAGGAGTTGAGATAACCTTAACCTGGTTCATTGTGTGAGATGCTTTGGCGCCCAGCTTGATAGCTGCACACTTGTCCTGATTGATGAAGTGCAGAGGAATAGTCATCTTCACTTTTTCGCCAGGTACAACGCGTTGGAAGTCAGCGTGCAGAACAACGTTCTTGGCAGGGTGACGCTGAAGGTCTTTCAGGATCGCTTTCTCTTCGGAGCCGTCGACATTAATAGTCAGAATGCTGGAGAAGAAAGATTCAGATTCCAGCTGCTTCATCAGGTCTTTGTGGACCAGAGTCAGAGGTTGAGGCTCTTGGTTGCCACCGAACAGGATGGCAGGGATGTTGCCGGCTTCACGACGCAGGCGGCGGCTCGCACCTTTCCCCTTATCGTCACGCTTTTCGGCATTAACTACGAATTCAGACATGGTTGTCTTCCTTTTAAACAAAAGCTGCAGACCCCTTGCGACCAGGTGTTTGCAGCGTTAATAAACCCTTGCGGGTTGGTTAAATCAGTCAGCTGTTACAGGAACATCTGACTGATAGATTCTTCGTTGCATACGCGGCGAATTGATTCGGCCAGCAGATCGGACAGAGTCAATTGGCGTACAACGTCACACTGTGCGATTTCAGCGCTCAGTGGAATAGTGTCTGTTACTACCAGCTCATCAAGGCTGGAGGAGTTCAGGTTTTCCAAAGCGCGGCCGGACAGTACCGGGTGAGTTGCGTAAGCAACAACTTTGGAGGCCCCGTGTTCTTTCAGTGCGTTGGCTGCTTTGCACAGGGTGCCGGCGGTGTCACACATGTCGTCAACCAGGATGCAGGTGCGATCAGTGACATCACCGATGATGTGCATAACCTGGGACTCGTTCGCTTTTTCGCGACGCTTATCGATGATCGCTAGTTCAGTGTCCAGTTGCTTGGCTACGGCGCGTGCGCGCACTACGCCACCAACGTCTGGCGATACCACGATTGGGTTGTGGTAGTTCTGATTTTGGATCTCTTGCAGTATTACCGGAGATCCGTAAACGTTATCAACAGGAATATCGAAGAAACCCTGGATCTGGTCAGCGTGCAGGTCGACGGTCAATACCCGGTCGATGCCTACGGCAGCCATCATGCCTGCAGCTACTTTGGCGCTGATTGGTACCCGTGCTGAACGTGGGCGACGATCCTGGCGTGCATAGCCGAAGTAGGGAACTACCGCAGTGATACGAGTGGCAGAAGCACGACGCAGGGCGTCCGCCATCAGAATCAGTTCCATCAGGTGGTCATTGGTGGGCGCGGACGTGGATTGGATGATAAATACATCCTTACCTCGTACATTTTCATTCAGTTCGATGGCGATTTCCCCATCGCTGAAGCGACCGACAGTTGCATTTCCTAGAGTGATGGAAAGCTTCTTCACGACCTTTTCAGCCAGTTCCGGACTCGCGTTACCGGTGAAGACCATTAACTTGGACACGCTGGATACCTTTGGTTTCTGAGGGGGTTATCGTTTACAAACAACCTGTTAACGGTGGCTGGGGTAGCAGGATTCGAACCTGCGCATGACGGGATCAAAACCCGTTGCCTTACCGCTTGGCGATACCCCAACAATTAAGGGCCGTTTCCTGTGGCAAAACGACCCAAAAAATGCGAGGCGGTATTTTCGTTGAACGAGCGTTGGAAGTCAAATAAAGCGGGGTAATTGTTGACTGTTATTCAGACAGTTTTCTGTGGGCGAATTATGGCCGAAATATATAGCCAGTTTTGGATGCTGAGTGTCTTTAATCCTTGCTGTCAGCTAGCAGCCATTCTTTAATCACCAAAGTGACCTTCAGGTGATTTCCCTGGCGCAAAATAACTTTGCTGGGCAGCTCGCCGCCATCAACCGATTGGTAGCCTTTATATTGGATCTTCCAATCATCCTGTTCCAGAGTGGTCAGTCGATTCAAAGGATCAAAACTTTTTTGATGCTCACCTTCTGGGGCGGGCATACCGCGAACCCAGTAAAACAGATTGCTGATGGGCAACGCCCAGCCCAGACGCTGTTTTAGCAGTTGCTCTGGTGAGGCTGCTACATAGCGCCCTTCGCCACTGACCTGCATGATGACCCGGCCACGATTTCCCTGAATATCTACTGCACCCTGGCCCATAGGACCGGCCATAAAGATATGGTAGCTGTCCTGCTGTTGGCGCCAGTTCATGGTGGCGGAGGTGATCTCTTGGTCCTGACGAATGCCTATTTTGCCTTTGATCGACCACTGTTGCTGTTGGCTCAACCACTGCTGTCGTTGGGACCAGTCCGCTTCGTTGGGTGTGCTCTGCTGTTGGGGCGACAGACTGCTGCAGCCGGCTAAGGACAGTAGCAGGACGAGAGCAAAAGCTCTTGGTTGCATGTCAGATTCCTTTGCCCGCCGCTTCCATGGCATCAATGATGTACTGATTTTCGGGATGTTGCTCCAGCGCTTCTTGCCAGATTTTCATCGCTTCGTTTTTGTTGCCCAAGGCCCAGTGTACGGTTCCCAGGTGGGCGGCAATTTCGGGGTCAGGAAAGCTATGGAAGGCTTTTTGTAGATATTGCAGGGAAAGAGGCAGGTCACCTAGGTGGTAATAAGCCCAGCCCATGCTATCGAGAATAGCGGGGTCATCAGGCTTAAGTCGCAGCGCTTTGTCGATTAGTTCAATCGCTTCCTGGTGGCGGTCGGTATTATCGGTGAGGCTATAGCCTAGGGCGTTTAAAGCGGTAGCGTTATTGGGTTCCAGTTCCAGTAAATAACGCAAGTCACTCTCCAGCAGGGTCATATCCCCCATCTTCTCACCCAGCATGGCACGGCTGTAGCGCAGGCGAGTGTTTTTGGGGTGCTGCTCAACGCCGTCGTTGAGAAGGTCCATGGCGATCTGATCAAAGTCATGATCTACCAGCCACGCGGCTTCGAGAGCGAAAAACAGTGCATTGGAGTCCGGGTGTGCCTGCCTGGCACGGGCAAAAATATTGCTCAGGGTTGGTTGGTCTTGGGAATCCAGTAACTTGCCAATTTCGGTATAGGATGCCAGTAGATAGGGGGCTTCCTGAACCTGCTGATAAAATTCCAAGGCTTGTTCAGTCTGTTTGTTGAGCTGAGCGATGCGGCCTTGGTAATAGCTGATGGCGCTATTGGAACCGGTCCGTTCGGCGAGGCTGGCGAAAAGACTGGCGCTGCTCTCAAGCTGGTTGTGCTCAAGCAGCAATACTCCCAGATAAAAATGCAGACTGTTGTCTTGAGGATGGTCTTTGACTAACTGGGCAACCTGTTTCTCGGCCAGGGGAAACTGTTTTTTCTCCAGTAGCAGTCGGGTGTACAGGGTGCGCATCTGTTTGCTGTTGTTGTCCGCCAGCTCTTCCCTTAGGTGGCTAAGAGCGGTGTCAAGATGGCCGGTTCGGCTCTGTAGATCGGCTTCCAGCAGTATCGCCCGTTCAAAGTCGGGGTCGATTTCAAGTGCTTGCTGGGTCAGCAAAAGTGCTTGATCCAGTTCGCTTTGTGAACTCAATAGCGCGCCTTTAATGTACGGCAGTACTGCGTTGTTGCTGTCTAATACCAGCTGCTGGTCCACCCAGATGAGATAGCTTTGACGCTCCTCGGGCTTCATCTTCTGGACTCTGCTGGTTAAGGCGTCGACCACATCAAGGCTGCCGAGCTTAAGAGTTTTGTCGAGCATCGGCAGGGCCTTGTCGACCATGCCTCGGTTGATTAGCTCTTTGGTGGCGATGCGATAAGGGGTGGGGTTATTGGGTTCAGCTTCGGCCCAGAGCATGGTGGCTTTGAGCATGGATTTGGCGTCTCTTAGCTGACTGGCCAGCTGGACGGAACGCTTAATAATACCGATATCCTGGGTTCGTTCGGCTTCCTGGAGGTAGTTGTGCAGGGTGACTCGAGGTAGACCACGATTTGCCGCCATCTCCCCCACTAGCAAGGCATAGAGTGTTGCTGGCTGGAAGTCGGATTTAGGCAGTTGCTCCATCTCAGAGCTGGCCTGATCGACCGGTGTTTGGGTTGCTGGAGCCGTGGTTGGTGTTGATTGACGATTGGCGCATCCGCTTAGAGCCAGTGAAGCGATGGTGAGCAGGCTGAGTAGACGTCGGGTTTGATTATGTAATGGCAGCACATTCGTTCCTGTTGGCAGAAGCAGAGAAGGTGTTCTTCGCTACTATAAGCATGATCTGTGGTAATGTCAGCGACCGGCGATTGAAAAGGTTTACTAATAAGCGATGTTTGATAACCATTTAGGTGTTACATCGAAGCTGTTTTTAGATACCTGAGGCAGTCTTTTCACTCATTAATCGCCGATCAAAAATGTCCTGCATCAAGGCATCTTGGTATATTGGCAATGAAAATAGACACCCCTTTTTCAAAATAGCTCAATTAAATGTATTATTACGCGCTGACCCGCTTTGGAGATGTTTAGAAGCCTATGGCGCTGTTGGCATTAGGTATCAACCATAAAACCGCTTCGGTTGCCGTCCGTGAGAAAGTAGCTTTCGCTCCTGAACAGATGGAAGACGCGCTGGTACAGGCGTGTCAGTTTCCTGAAGTGGACGAAATCGCCATTTTATCGACCTGCAACAGAACCGAGCTTTACTGTTCGGGGCAGACTAATGGCGTTGAAAAACTGCTTGAATGGATGAGCACCTATCACGGAGTTGAACTGAGTGATCTCCAGAATTGCAGCTATCAGCATCTGGATGATGACGCAGTCACTCATATGATGCGGGTGGCATGCGGATTGGATTCTCTGGTGCTCGGCGAACCTCAAATCCTCGGGCAGCTGAAATCATCCTACGCAGTTGCGCAGTCAGCCAACTCTATTCGTTCCGAATTGGGTCGGTTGTTCCAGCAAACGTTCTCTATCGCTAAACAGGTACGAACACAGACTGCTATCGGTGAAAATCCTGTGTCCGTGGCTTACGCTGCGGTGAGTTTAGCGCAGCATATCTTTGCAGATCTCAGCCACAACAGCGCCCTGTTGATCGGCGCCGGAGAGACCATCGATCTGGTGGCTCGACACCTGGTACAAAATGGTATCAAGAAGATCGTGGTTGCAAACCGGACTCTGGAGCGTGCCCAGGCACTGGCCAGTCAGTTTGGCGCTGAAGCGGTGTTGTTGTCGGATATCCCCGATGTTTTGGCCGATGCCGATATCGTCATCTCTTCCACCGCCAGCCAGTTACCGATATTGGGTAAAGGTGCCGTCGAACGGGCACTGAAGCAGCGCAAACATCGCCCGATGTTTATGGTCGATATTGCGGTGCCTCGCGATATCGAGGCAGAGGTTGAAGAATTATCAGACGTTTACCTCTATACCGTTGATGACCTTAAAGAGGTGATTGAAGAAAACGTCAAATCACGTGAAACGGCTGCTCAAGAAGCGGAAAGTCTGATCACCCACGGCAGCAGCGAATTTATGAAGCAGATTCGCTCACTGGATGCGGTATCCACCTTGCGATCGTTGCGCCAGCACGCCGAAGGTTTACGAGACCAGGAATTGGACAAAGCGCTGAAGCTTTTGAGCAAGGGCAAGTCTGCCGAAGATGTTCTCCAGCAGCTGGCCCGTGGTTTAACCAATAAACTGATCCATTCGCCCAGTGTTCAGATGAAGAAAGCTTCATCCATGGGCCGCAGCGATATGCTGGAGTTGACCCAGGAACTGTTTGAGTTAGACCCTGACGAAGGCAGCAACAGTTAGGGGTAGAAATTTTTCCCGCCATTCTGCCTCAATGTCCGTTATAGTTGACCTCTTCACCGCGCTATTTCATCTTGAGTTGCGATAAAATAACCACTGTCGCACCAATCTTAAAAGTTTAAACAGGCCCGAATGAAATCTTCTATTCTTATCAAACTCGATAACCTCAAGGATCGTTACGAAGAGCTTGCGGTATTACTTAGTGATGCTGAAGTGATCAGCGACCAGGATCGATTCAGAAACTATTCCAAAGAGTATGCCGAGCTGGAACCGGTGGTTCAGCACTACAGTCAGTATCTGCAGGTGTTGGAGGATATTGACGCAGCAAAGGAGATGCTGGGCGAGAGCGATGATGAGATGCGTGAGATGGCTGAAGAGGAGCTGAAGGAAGCTCAGGCCAGTCGCGATGATTTAGAGCTGGATCTGCAGAAGCTGTTGCTACCTAAAGATCCCAACGATACTCACAACACCTTTTTGGAAATCCGCGCCGGCACCGGTGGAGACGAGGCGGCTATTTTTGCCGGTGACCTGTTTCGAATGTACTCCAAGTACGCTGAAAAAGTGGGTTGGCGCATTGAGGTAATCAGCGAAAATGCCGGCGATCACGGTGGTTACAAAGAGATTATCAGCCGTGTGGTAGGGCAGGATGTTTATTCCAAGTTAAAATTTGAATCTGGTGCTCATCGAGTCCAGCGGGTGCCCGAAACCGAATCCCAAGGTCGAATCCACACCTCTGCCTGCACCGTGGCAGTGATGCCAGAGCTGGATTCCACCGATGATATCGATATCAATAAAGCTGATCTGCGAGTCGATACCTTCCGCGCCTCCGGTGCTGGTGGTCAACACGTCAACAAGACCGATTCAGCGATCCGACTTACCCATATCCCCACGGGTATCGTGGTGGAATGCCAAGAAGAGCGTTCCCAGCATAAGAACCGCGCCAAGGCCATGTCGTTGCTGGCGTCACGTATTCTTGCCGGGGTTCAGGAGAAGGAAGCGGCTGAACGTGCCGATGCCCGTAAAAGTCTGGTGGGTAGCGGTGACCGTTCTGAACGGATCCGCACCTACAACTATCCTCAGGGCCGAGTGACCGATCACCGTATCAATCTGACATTGTATAAGCTCGCCGAGGTGATGGAAGGGGATGCTGAAGTGGTAATCGATCCTCTTATTCAGGAACACCAGGCCGAGCAGCTGGCCGCTATGGGCGACTGATGACGGCCCTGACTATTGCTCAGGCGCTGCTGTTGTCCAAGCCGCTTGAGCAGATCTCCGATACTCCCGAACTGGACCTGCAACTGCTCTTGCAAGGGGTGTTGGACAAGCCACGCAGTTATCTCTATACCTGGCCAGAGAGGGAACTCTCAGAATCCCAGCGGCAGCAATTTCAAGATTGGCTGCAACGTCGACAGAATGGCGAACCCATTGCCCATATCCTTGGACAACGTGATTTCTGGACCTTGACTCTGGCCGTTAATCCCACCACCCTCATTCCCCGCCCGGATACCGAACGGTTGGTAGAAGTGGCCTTGGAGTTGCTGGCTGATGGCCCACATAAAGTAGCCGATCTCGGCACTGGAACCGGTGCCATTGCTTTGGCGTTGTCCAGTGAGCGACCGAAATGGCAGCTCTATGCAACAGACCGAGTGGCTGAAGCGGTAGACTTAGCCCGTCGCAATCGTGACCAGCTGGGCCTGACAAGGGTGGAGGTTTTTCAAGGCAGCTGGTGCCAGCCCTTGATTGAACAGGGGCTCACATCTATGGATATGATAGTCAGCAACCCGCCCTATATCGATCCCCAGGACAAGCATCTTGGAGAAGGGGATGTTCGTTTTGAACCCCGTTCAGCATTGGTGGCTGATAACAGCGGCATGGCGGATATTGAAGCGATCAGTGAACAGGCCCTAGCTTGTCTCAAGCCCGGAGGCTGGCTGGTGTTTGAACATGGTTATGATCAGCGTGAGTCGGTGCAGGCATGCCTGTCGCAGCGTGGCTACAGCAATATAAAAACTTTTGTCGATCTCGGTGACAACGACCGGGTCAGCGTTGGCCAATGGTTGCCAGCGGCGAATGCGGAGTAGGATAAACATATGAACGATCAGCAGCTGTTACGTTATAGCCGTCAAATCATGTTGCCTGATGTGGATATCGATGGTCAGGAGAAGTTGTTGGGCGCTCGCGTACTGGTTATGGGATTGGGCGGACTGGGTTCACCGGTAGCTATTTACCTGGCAGCGGCCGGGGTAGGTCATCTGGTGCTGGCCGATTTTGATAGGGTTGAACTGACTAATCTGCAACGCCAGATCGTTCATAACAGCGAAGATATCGGCAAACTGAAGGTCGAGTCAGCCCGCGATAGCCTGCTGGCGAATAATCCCGAAGTGCAAGTTACCTGTTTGAGCGGGGTGATGGACGATAGCGAACTGGAAGAGCAGGTTAAACTCGCCGATGCTGTGGTCGATTGCACCGATAACTTTCCGGTTCGCTTTGCTATCAATGAAGCCTGTGTCAATCAGAAGACGCCGCTGATATCGGGCGCGGCCATCCGTCTTGATGGTCAGGTGGCGGTCTATGACAGCCGAGATCCAGATAGCCCCTGCTACCGTTGCCTCTATACCGAAGGTGATGATGCCCAGTTGACCTGCTCAGAGAGTGGCGTGATCGCGCCTTTGGTGGGGATGATCGGTACAACTCAGGCGATGGAGACCCTGAAAGTATTGATTGGTTTTGGCAAACCACTGGTTGGGCGCTTATTATTGTTGGATGCAAAGTATCTGGAATGGCGCAGTCTCAAACTTAAACGGGACCCGGAATGCCCAACGTGCAGCCAGCGCTGATAGCCCTTTGACGACAGGAGTCATTAATGCACCTTCAATACGATGACGAATATCTCACTCAAATTCTGAAGGACACCAAAATAATCGCTCTGGTGGGGGCCAGCCCCAAGCCCCATCGTGATAGCCACCGAGTCATGGCTTATTTGCAGAGTCATGGTTATAAGGTGATACCGGTCAATCCCTCCATTGCCGGGGAACAGTTACTCGGCGAACATGTCTATGGCAGTCTGGAGGATATTCCCGGGCACGTGGATATGGTGGATGTGTTTCGTAACTCCCAAGCTGCGGCCGCTGTCTGTGATGCCGCCATTCGCATCAAGGCCAAGAGCGTCTGGATGCAACTAGGGGTGATCAATGGTGAAGCCGCCCGACGTGCCAGCGATTATGGCTTGCAGGTGGTGATGGACCGATGCCCAAAAATAGAAATTCCACGATTGGGGTTGTAACAGACCGCAGTCGAACCTGAATTAATGAGGACAGTGTTATGCCCTTGCTCGATAGTTTTACCGTAGACCACACTCGAATGAATGCACCGGCGGTGCGGGTTGCCAAAACCATGACCACGCCCGGTGGCGATACCATCACCGTTTTCGATCTGCGTTTTTGTGCGCCGAATAAAGGTATTCTCAGTGAAAAGGGCATCCATACGTTGGAGCACCTGTTTGCCGGTTTTATCCGCGACCATCTAAATGGTAACGGTGTCGAGATTATCGATGTTTCTCCCATGGGATGCCGCACCGGTTTCTATATGAGCCTGATCGGTACTCCGGATGAGCAGCGTGTAGCTGATGCCTGGAAGGCTGCCATGGAAGATGTGCTACGGGTGGTTAATCAGAAGGATATTCCTGAGCTAAACGTCTATCAGTGCGGCACCTACACCATGCACTCGCTGCAGGAAGCGCAGGAGATCGCCAATCTGATTCTTGATCAGGGTATTGGTGTTAACAGCAACAATGAACTGAATCTAGATCCCAAATTTCTGGAAGAACACTCCTGAGATTTATCCTTTCGCTAGCATAGCTCCCAACTCAGCCAGTGCCTCTTGGCGTGGCTGAGTCCAGGGGTGTGCAAAGCTCATCCGCAGGGCGTTGCGATAGTGTTCCTGGGCGCTGAATAGGCGGCCGGGGGTGAGCACAATCCCTTTATGTAAAGCCTGCTGGTAGAGTTTCAACGTATCCACTTCGTTGGGTAGTTCCAGCCACAACGATAATCCCCCCTGAGGGCGGCTGCAGCTTTGGGCCATGGGAAGGTGTTCATTGATCATCACTAGCAGTTGCTGGTATTGCTGTTTCAGTTGTTGCCGTCTCAGTCGTAGATGGCGTTCTAGACTTCCCTCTTCAAGAAAATAACTTAGCCCCCGCTGTTGGGCCTGACAACTGGCCAGGCTGGTTACCAGCTTGAGCTGTTTTACTCGTTCCCGGTATTTCCCCGGCAGGATCCAACCCACCCGAAGATCTCGGGACAGACTCTTTGAAAAAGAGGAACAGAGCAGAACCGAACCGCTATTATCGTAGGAGTGTAGGGTGCGCGGGCGTTGTTCTCTAAACCCTAGCTCGCCGTAGATATCGTCTTCGATGATGGCGATATTGCGCTGCTGGGTCAGGGCCAAGATACGTTGCTTCTGATCCTCCGGCATACAGGCACCGGTGGGGGTGGAGAAACTGGGGGAGAGCATCACCGCTTTGATGTCCCAGTGTTGCAGGGCCAGCTCCAGAGCATCGGCACTCATCCCCTGATCAGCGGAGCAGGGCATCTCCAGGGCTTTCAAGCCAAGGGCTTCGATCAGTTGAAAGACGCCGTAGAATCCCGGCGACTCCACAGCCACCACATCGCCCCTTTGGGTAGTGGCCATCAGCGCCAGGAGTAATCCATTCTGGCAACCGGAGGTGATCAGCAGATCTTCTGCCCTGATCAGGCTCCCTCCCAGTAGCAGCCGCTGGGCCAGGAGTTCCCGTAGATGCAGCATTCCAGCCGGCTCGTCATAGTTCAGCTGTTCGTTATTGGTCAGCCGTCGTTGTGCCCGAGCCAGGCAGCGCCGTAGATGTTCATCTGCCAAGCTCTGATCCTGTTGGGAGATCAGATCAAATGCGGCCCCCCTATCCATGATATCGATCAGAACCTGTCCGGCTGTTACTGGCAGTGGCATCGCTTGTGGCCGGCTGGTGGAAGGCGCTCGGACCGCAAGCTCATCACCGTGGCTGGGGGTGTTGACGTAATAGCCGGAACGGGGGCGGGCCGAGATCATACCGTCCGCTTCCAGTCGATCGTAGGCTGCCAGAACGGTTGAGCGGGATATCTGCTGCTGCTGACTAAGGGCCCGCACCGAGGGCATTCGACTTCCCGGTTTTAGCCGTCCGCTTTCAATCTCTTCGCTTAATTGCTGGATTAGCCGGTGGTAGAGGTAGTCGCTCATGGGTACAGAATCCTAAAAACTGGTGAGGCCAGATACAGTTTAAAGCAATCTGATCCTGTTGATATATAAAAAACTGAATCTGTACACCTTTGCTGTCGATTTTTTATCCTAGGTACATCGCTAGAAGTGGGGCCGCTGTGGTCCGAGGTTCGGCTTTTGAGGTATAGATTTCGAGGTATAGATTTCGATGTATCAGTACGACAGTTATGACCGCCAGGTAGTGGGCGATCGGGTAAAACAGTTTAAAGGTCAGATGGCGCGCTATCTGCAGAATCAGATCTCCGAATCGGAGTTTCTGCCGCTGCGCCTGCAAAACGGCCTCTATGTTCAGAAACAGGCACCGATGCTGCGGGTTGCCGTGCCTTACGGTGAGCTTTCCCCCGGTCAGTTAAGAAAAATTGCGGAGATCGCCGAGCGTTATGACCAAGGTTATTGCCACGTTACTACTCGGCAAAATTTTCAATTTAACTGGGTAGAGTTGGCGAAGGTGCCGGAAATCCTGGAGCAGCTGTTGGCGGTAGATATGCACGCCATTCAGACCAGCGGTAATTGTATCCGCAATACCACCTGTGACCCCATGGCAGGGGTGGCCGCCGACGAGTTATATGACCCCAGGCCCTATTGTGAAATTATCCGCCAATGGTCTACACAGCATCCTGAATTTCTGTTTTTACCCCGCAAATTCAAGATTGCGGTTGTTGGGGCTGAAGAGGATCGGGCGGCAATCCGGCTTCACGATGTGGGGCTGCGGCTGGTTAACAATGACGAGGGTGAGGTTGGTTTTCAGATCTGGGCGGGAGGTGGTCTTGGGCGCACGCCAGTGATGGCCAGTAAGTTGCGAGAGTTTCTGCCGCAGGGTCAGTTGTTGGCCTACCTGAAAGCGATATTAAGAGTCTACAACCGCTATGGGCGACGGGATAACAAATACAAAGCACGGATCAAAATACTGCTGACAGCCTTGGGCTTGGAGGCTTTTAAGAACCAAGTGGAAGAGGTGTTCAGCCAATTAAAGGATGAGCATCAGCAGCTATCACCCACTGAGATCGATTACGCCCGTTCATTCTTCTCCATGCCAGTATACGAAGCCATTGATCCTTTTGAGGCACGAGCTGTGCTGGATCTGCAGCGTAAGTTGCAGGCTCCCTTTGATCGTTGGGTGAAACACAATGTTCATCGCCACCGGGTAGAGGGTTACGCGGTTGTTACCTTGAGTCTGAAGTCACCAGGAAAGGCTCCGGGTGATATCAGTGCCCCCCAGCTGCGGGCGGTTGCAGACTTGGCTGAGCGGTTTTCGATGTCAGAGGTGCGAACCACTCAGCAGCAAAATATGTTGCTACCCCAGGTCAAGCAATCTGACCTCTACGATCTCTGGATTCAGGCCAGTGGCCAGGATCTGATTACGCCCACCGTGGCCACGCCGGCAGATGTTGTGTGCTGTCCGGGAGCTGATTTTTGTAATTTGGCTAATGCCCGGTCGTTGCCGGTGAGTGCTCAGATTCAGCAGCGCTTCTCGGATCTGGACAGGCTTTATCGACTGGGGTCGATCAGCATTCGAATATCTGGCTGTATCAATGCCTGTGCCCATCACCATATCGCCAACATCGGCATTTTAGGCGTCGATAAGGGTGGTAAAGAGTTTTATCAGATCACACTCGGAGGCCAAACAGGCCACTCAACCAACATTGGCAAAGTTTTAGGTCCTGCGCTGTCGGCGGATGCCATAGCGGACGGCGTTCACCGGGTACTGGAGGTTTATCTTCAGCACCGAACGGATTCCTCAGAATCCTTTATTGATACCTACCAGCGGCTCGGAAAACAGCCCTTTAAGGAGCAGGTTTATGTCAACAATAGTTAGAGATGGCGGCATCGTCGACGATGAATGGCAGTTGCTTGAAGAGTGTTCCGAGGTCACCGTTGAGTCCTTAGAATCAGACAAATTGATTCTGCCTTTCGCTGAGTGGCTGGCGCGTTTCAATCAACAGGGTGCAAGCCCGGACCAGGGTGTTTGGCTGGACGATCCTGACCAGCTACAGAGCCTTTCGTCTGAGATTAAGCGGTTGCCGGTGGTCGCTGTTCGTTTTCACGAATTTACCGATGGTCGTGGCTTTTCCGTCGGAGCTATTTTGCGGGAGACCTACGGATTTAGCGGTGAGCTGCGGGCTTTCGGCAATCTGCTGGTGGACCAACTGCCGTTGCTACGGCGCTGCGGATTCAATGCCTTCGTGTTGGCTGATGAAGACCAACGTCAGCAAGCTGTCGAATTATTAGCGCAAAGCCCGCTTTCCTATCAGGGGTCGGTCTATAGCCCCCGGACGCCGTTCCGGTTTCGTTTCCCAGCGGGAGGTGCTTCTCATGCCAAGTGTTGATTGGATTGTCGCCGGTTCGGTACTGACGGTGGTGGGTTCTGTTGTGGTGTTGTTGATCCTGTCTGTAAGAGTTCGACGACTGATGAATGGCGGTGCGGACAATCCAAACCAGCAAGAGGTATCTCGTCGTGACAGATAGCAGTTCACTGATCGCCGCTAAAGCGGTGGAAGATATCTACACTGAGGTTGGCCAATGGCACGTCAATGTCGGCGAAGAAAAAATCCATCCCAAACGGATGCCTGGTCGCTGGCGAAATATTAAATGGTGGAGTAGTTCGGTCTGGCTGATCTTCTTCCTGGGGCCCTATCTGCGTTGGGGGGACCGTCAGGCAGTGCTTTTCGATCTACCCAGTCAGAAGTTTTATCTGTTTGGCCTCACCGTGCTTCCCCAGGATCTGTGGATTCTGTCGCTGATCTTGCTGTTTTTCGCCATCTTACTGGCCGTGGTTACCGCGGTTGCCGGGCGGGTATTTTGCGGATTTTTCTGTTTTCAGACGGTCTGGACCGATATCTATGTTGCCATCGAAGAGTGGCTTGAGGGATCACCCCGGCAGCGTCAGAAACTGGATGAAGCCAAATGGGGGCTGAATAAAATCCGAACTAAAGGGCTGAAACACCTGCTTTGGTTGCTCATTGGTTTGATCACCGGCATCAGCTTTGTGGCCTGGTTTATGGATGCCCAGGTGCTTTGGCAGGGGTTATGGAGCCTGTCTTTGCCCTCGGAGGCCGTGATTACAATATCTGCCTTCGTAGTGGGTACTTACACTCTGGCGGGTTTTATGCGTGAACAGACCTGCCTGTGGTTGTGCCCCTATTCCCGTATTCAGGGGGTGATGGTTGACCAGTTCACTGTGCTGCCCGCCTATGATGTCGATCGAGGTGAGCCCAGAGGACGGCGCCGTAAGGAGGCCCTTGCTGAAAACCTGGGTGACTGCATCGACTGCAATCTCTGTGTGGCGGTTTGCCCGACCGGGGTGGATATCCGCCAAGGACAGCAACAGGGCTGTATTACCTGCGCACTCTGTATCGATGCCTGTGACTCGGTGATGGATAAGCTGGGACGTCCTCGCGGCCTGATCCGTTACGACTCCCTCAATGGTTTAGAAGGGCAGAAGCAGCTCCCCTGGTACAAACGGGGAAGGGTGTGGACCTACTTGTCGATATTGACCTTTGCCGTCGTTGGCGGTAGTTACGGTCTGGCTACTCTGGATGCGCTGGAACTGAAAGTGATCCAGAAACGGCAACCTCTTTACGTAACCCTGAGTGATGGCTCTATCCAGAACCGTTACCGGCTGAAAATTCTCAATAAAGTGGATAAGTCGATGGAGGTTGTCATCAGTGCCAAGGCCGATGCCGAACTAATGTTGATTGGCGCCGACAAACCGGTAGCCGTGACTGCATCAGGAGTGACTGCCCATGACCTGTTTGTACGTGTTCCCAAAGGTGATTTGGCCGCTTCCACGTTACCTCTGACATTTAGCGTTAAATCGATCGATAGTCGCCAGTGGTATGCCGAACGGGAGGCTGTATTTATCGCTCCAGCATCCGTGGATAAGAGGAGCGAGCCATGAGTACGGTGCCAATCGGAAGTAGCGATTTTCCTCTTCAGAATTCGGAAGCGCTAGCCGTACCTGCGGACAATCGAGTGCCAGGCAACGGCGCCATCTGGGTAGGCATCTTTGCGGAGATGAGCGAATTTGCCCTGATGTTCCTGGTCTATTTTCTCGCCAAGGTCCATTACCCTGAATTTTTCGACCAAGGCCCTTTGCAGCTGAACACCACCGCCGGTGTACTGAATACTCTGGCGCTGCTCACTAGTAGCTATTTTGTCGCTAAGGCGATGCAATCGGTACGGATGGGGTATAACCAACGGGCTATTCGCTGGCTCTGGGGTACGGTTGCTGCTGCCGTGTTTTACCTGCTGGTAAAAGCCTGGGAGTATCAGTGGAACAGCCAACAGGGTATCGAAGTTGATACCAATCTTTTCTTTACCGTTTATTACTACATGACCTTCAACCACTTCCTCCATGTGTTTTGGGGAGGAGGGGCTATTCTCTGGGCCATTTGGCGCCTGAAAAGTGGCTACTACACCGCTGACAGTCATGAAGGTATGGAAGCGATCGCCAGTTATTGGCACATGATTGATCTGGTTTGGATCATCATTTTCCCACTGTTGTACGTGTTGAGGTAGCGACCATGAAAGAGCACTATTCCCTGCCATCGAGATGGCTAGCGGGTAAAAGCGGATACCAGGTTTTAGACTATGTTTGGTGGGCGTTGATGGCCCTGACCCTGGCCAGTGCCTGGTTGGCTGAGAGTGCCGAGCCCAGTCTGGTTGTTACCTTGTTTGTTGCAGTCACGATTGGTTTGAAAGGACGATTGGTGGTGGATCGCTTTATGGAGCTGAAAAATGCCCATCAGGGGATTCGCTTTGCGATGAACCTATACTTTTATCTGCTGCCGCTGGTGGTCGTTTTGGTCTACCTATTCCCGGAATTTCTGGCAGATCTGACGAAACTTAGTCGCTAATGACCGCGCTTACTCAATCAGGTTGAACTCTGCTGGATGACTGGGATCAAAGCTTGCTTGATCGGGCCTGTAATTGCTGGATCTGGAAGCAGTTATGCCGCAAAATCTTGCCAAAGCCGGTGGTGTTGAACCACCGGATGGCAAATCCCTTCTATTGTCGACGAGGTAGGTTGGACGTTGAAAAAACTCAAGCATCTATTCGAAAGAAATCAAAAGTGGGCCAATGATATCAAGGAGGAGACCCCCGATTTCTTTACCCAGCTTTCTAAACAGCAAGCGCCGGACTACTTATGGATCGGTTGTTCAGATAGTCGTGTGCCCGCCAACCAATTGGTTGCGCTGCCCCCCGGTGAAATCTTCGTCCATCGAAATATTGCAAACGTCGTCGTCCATTCGGACTTGAACTGTCTGTCGGTGATCCAATACGCTGTTGAGGTGCTGAAGGTTAAGCATATTATTATCTGCGGTCACTACGGTTGCGGCGGCGTGAAAGCCTCCATGGAAGACAAGGAGCATGGTTTGATCGATAACTGGCTCCGTCATATCAAGGATGTGGGACGTTTCCACAGTTTTAAGCTGAAAGATCTGCAAGGCGAGGAGAAAGTGGACCGGCTTTGTGAGCTGAACGTGATCGAACAGGTCAATAACGTTTGCGAAACTACCATCGTTCAGAATGCCTGGAAAGCTGGAAGTGATCTCTCGGTGCACGGTTGGATCTACGACATCAAAGACGGCACCCTTAGAGACCTAGGAACCTGCATGGTTGGCGAAGATCGCTTACTGGTGGATTAGATTTTTCAGCTGGCGGATTACACCAGTATCCGGTAGATGCCGATACAGCTCACCAAAATCAGCACCGATCCCATTACTCGATAGAACAGTGGCGTTTCCGCCTCAAGCATATGCTGGTGGAAACGCATACCAATCACATGGCCGATAGCGGCGCAGGGCAGCAGCCAGAGCTGGTGGATCAGTTGCAGATCCACATCCGCAGCGATGAAGGTTGCCATCTTGATACAGACCAAGACAAACCAGAGCACAAACAGGGTATCCCTGAGTTGTTCTTTGGCGACCCTGGATGCAAAGACCGCAACGATCAAGGGGGCGCCGATCAGGGAAGTACCGCTGACGTATCCGCCCAGGATCAGAAACAGCATATCCACCGCTGGATGATTACTGGTAAAAGGGCGGTTCAGGGTATAGCCCACGGCATACACCATGACGATGGAAAAGATAATTCCTGACATCAGGTCTGCCGGCAGGGTTAACAGCCCCAATACCCCCACCAGTTTTGGGATGATCATAATGATCAGGGCCTTTTTCAGGTAGGGCCAGTCCACTTTGGCTTCTTTGCTAGCGATCGCTTCTGAACTGCCCGACTGGAACAGCTGCTTGAATTGATGGCCGTAGGTGATCCACATGGAGAAGATCAGCAGCTGAATGGCGATGATAGGCAAAAAAATCAGGGCATCATTGATCACCAGCAGTAGAAATGGCAGCGATAGCACCGCACCGCCAAATCCCAAACCGGAACGAACAAATCCACTCCAGGCGAAGATGATTCCGATCAGAGCGTACTGATACCAAAGCAGTTCTGTCATTAGAGCCGATACCGCCGCTGTTGCTAGAGCCGAAGCTGAAAGTTCAAAAGCTAAAATTCAACACTTAGAGATCGAAGATTTTGCCAGGGTTTAGAATGTTGGCAGGGTCCCATGCCCGTTTAATTTGTCGCATCAGCTCCACCCCATCGCCATGTTCGGCCAGCAGGTAATCTTTCTTGCCACTGCCGATGCCATGTTCGCCGGAGCAGGTGCCACCCATCGCCAAAGCCTGTTCGACGATATGCTTTGAGAGTTTGGCGGCGTTGTCCGTCTGCTGCCTGTCGTTGCCATCGTACAGCACCAGTACATGGTAATTGCCATCGCCCACATGACCGACAATCGGGCAGTGTAGGTCCAGCGAATGGGCGTATCGTTCCGCATCCAGAATACTATCGGCAAGGCGGGAGATGGGTACGCAGACGTCGGTGGGAAATCCATTGTATTCAGGATTGAGGTTCAGGGCTGCCAGATAAGCGTTATGGCGTGCGCGCCATAGCTCGTTTCTCGCTTCACTAGTTTCGGCCCATTGGAAGTCGCTGCTGTTGTGGTCCTGAGCTACCGCTGCCATGGCCTCAACCTGTTGATCGACGCTCTCTTTGCTACCGTGGAATTCCAGAAACAGGGTGGGCAGCTCTTGGTAGCCCTGGAGCTTGGAATAGCGGATGCTTGCCTGCATTTGCAGGGCGTTGAGGAGCTCAATACGGGCTAATTCGATCCCCTGCTGGCTGGCGTCGATGACGGTGTTGACCGCATTTTTTAAGGTCGAGAATTGGCATACGGCAGACTTGATGGTTTCTGGTATCGGATGCAGTCGCAATTGCACTTCGGTGATGATACCAAGGGTGCCCTCGGAGCCGATCAACAGCTGGGTCAGGTTGTAGCCGGCTGCGCTCTTGCGGGCTCGGGTGCCGGTGGTAATGATTTGGCCATCGGCGGTGACTATTGTGAGGCCGAGGATGTTCTCTCGTACGGTGCCGTAACGAACCGCGTTGGTACCTGAGGCGCAAGTGGCAGCCATGCCGCCCAGGGAGGCGTCCGCGCCGGGGTCGACCGGAAAAAATAGTCCCTGCTGACGCAGGTCGTGATTCAGCAACTTACGGGTAACGCCCGCTTGAACCCGGCAGTCCATATCTTCAGCACTGATCGAAAGGACCTGGTTCATCTGCGACAGGTCGATGCAGATGCCTCCCTGCAACGCCAGCAGGTGCCCTTCAACTGAGGTGCCTGTACCGTAGGGAATAATGGGTACTTTATGGTGTTGGCAGACTTTTGCGATCTCAGCCACTTCTTCATTAGATTGGACGAAGATAACTGCTTCCGGTGGGATACAGCCGTGGCTATCCTCACCTTGACCGTGTTGATCGCAGAGGGCCGATGAGGTGCTTAGTCGATCACCAAATAGGGGCTGAAGTTCGGCAATGGCAGCTTCGGTGGATGCTTTCATGTCGGTCTGGTTTGGCAAAGATACAGACCGACAGTATAACTTAACCCGCCTGGGGCGTTAGTGTCCCAGGCGGAATTATCAATGGATTACATGCGGCGACGGAATTCGGCAACTTCTTTGCCATCTTTGCTGAAACTGGCCAGGTCTCCGGTGACTTTCAGCTCAAAATCCTCGGGGGTTTCGGGGGTTTCTTTAGTGGCGCACTGAAGTGACATGGAATCTCCGGAAGTGGCCTTCCAATAGCAGCCCATCTTTGGTGTACCTTCTGTTTTAGTCAGAATTTTTGCTTTGCCGTCAAATTCGATCACCAATACCCAGAAACCGAGTTCATTGGCTTTATTGGCGACCCAGTGGCCGGTGCCGGGGTGACCGCTGCAACCGCTAAGTACGGTGGTCAGGGCTAGCAAAAGGGTGATATATAGGGCGCGTAAAGCCATCGTTTTTTTCCTGCAACAAAGCCAAAATTCAGTAAGCAGGGCGGAGTATAACTGTCGTGCGTGCCTAGAAAACTGCTTTTGCTCAATTTGTGATGATTTGACTGTATTTCTCCCACCAGGCTATTGGTAGCCTTCGATTAAATCGATGTAGCTATCCAGGAGGGCGCTGATCCGTTGACTATCGAAATTCGAAGCGGCCTGTCTCAGCTGGCTGCACCATTGTTGCAGTGATTCGCTTTCATGTTCGGCTGCTAAGGTGGCTAGCTGCTGACTGAAGTGCTCGATATCCTGAATCACCATCTTTCGAGACAACTCTCTAACCTGGCTAAGTTTTCTCGCCAGCAATGGCATTAATGCGGGTTCGATCACCAGTTCTTGTGGCAGAAGTGGAGGCGCTGTAACTGGATCTTTTGGTTCCATCGGGGGCGTGCTGCGGTGGGGCAAAAAGCGTTTGCACTCAATGATCAAATCGTCACGATTGAGTGGTTTTCGAAGAAAGCTATCGCAGTGATCGACGATTTCGGCTTCTTTGTCGGCCATTACTGCAGCGGTGATAACGATAACCGGAATATCTGCAAGATCCGGATCCGATTTCAATACTTTGCAGGCGCTAAAGCCATCCATAACCGGCATTTTCAAATCCATCAGAATTAAGTCCGGAGCCCGTTGGCGGGCGAGCTGTATCGCCTCCTCACCATTGCTTGCCATCAGTAGTTTCAGTTCTTGCCAGGGTCCTAGGAAACTGCGCAGTAATTCACGATTGATTACATGGTCGTCGCACACGACCAGCGTTGCGGAGTTAAAACGCAGACCATCAAAGTTGCTGGTTGGTGGTGATGGATCTGGACTTGATATGCTTTGCAGAACCACGGTTCGGGGCAAGTTGAGGGTAAACGTCGATCCCTGTTCTTCTGTGCTGGTGACGCCGATCGATCCTCCCATAATTTCTGCCAGCTGTAGGCTGATGGCCAGCCCAAGGCCTGTACCGCCGTACTGAGCGGTATCCTGGCCAATTCGTTGTTGGAAGGCACCAAAAATATGTTCGAGTTGGTCGTGGGGGATACCAATACCGGTGTCGGTTACGGCAATCTGCAGATCGATGTGGGTGTCCTCCTTCCCCGATGATTGGTAACCCACCCTAATCGCTATATGGCCTTTCTGGGTGAATTTGATTGCATTGCTGATCAGATTTATCAGGATCTGTCTGACCCTGGGCTCGTCCAGTAGCAAGGCATCGGGCAGGCCTTTTGATAGGCTGATATTTAGTGCCAGCGCTTTATCCTTTAGCTGGTTGCTGAACATCAGATCCAGCTCTCGCAGTAATTGTTCGATGGATACGGTACTCAGCTCCAATTCCAGTTTTCCCGCTTCGATCTTGGATAGGTTGAGGACATTGTTGATTAGGTGGAGCAGGGTTTTACCGCTAGTCAGTATGGATTCCAGGTGGCTGGCTTTTTCTGGATCTTTTTCAGTTTCAGCGAGTATCTGAGTAAACCCCAATACCGCGTTCATGGGGGTCCGAATCTCATGGCTCATGTTGGCCAGAAATTCACTTTTTGCCCGATTGGCCTTGTCGGCCCGCTGTTCAGAAGCAATACGGGTTTTCACCTCGCTCTCGAGCAGCTCCATATTGTCCACCAGCTCTTGAGTACGCTGGGCGACTGTGGTTTCAAGTTCTTCCTGCTGTTTTCGCAACGCTGCTTCTGCTTCATTGCGTTTATTTAGATGTTGGTGCAGATCGTTCTGCATGGCATTGAATGAGTCGACTAGCCGATCCAGCTCATCCTTTTTATGGTCTTGGTGAGGCGCTCGATTCAGTTGCCAACGCTGGTCGAGGGCGTTGAAATCCACTTTCGCAGCGAAGCTGGATAGATGGGTCAGGTGTCGGGTTATCAACAGATGGATAATGGCCAGAATACACAACGAGACGATAAAGGTTTTGATAAATTGGGTAATCAGGATCAGTGCCACCTTTTCCTGCAAACGGGCATAAACGCCTTTTAGGGAGAAGGTGGCTTTTAGCTCACCCACCTTGGCTGTGAAATCACCACTGCGGTATACCAGGGGGAATATCTCGGTAATGCTGCTGCTTGCATCGAATCGCCCCTGTTCCACCAGTACAATGGATTCATCTTGGCGTTGCTCTCGCACTTCTGCATAGATCATATCCCGTAGTTTCAGGGCTCCCTGAAGCTGCACGTTGACCTGCTCTTGGTCCAGCTTCCAGACGCTGTTTGCCAGGGGCTGGAGAAAGCTCTTTTCGAGGGTTTGGATGTCGGCGTGGATCTGGCTGACGTCGTTACGGTAGTCGTTGTAGACCTGCAGGCCAGTGCCAAGCAGGGTGAGTAGAGAGCTGATCAGCAGGATGTAAGCCAGCAGCCGACCTGACAGACGGTATCTTGTTCGGTAATCCTGAATTTTACGGGCTATTTCGAACATGCTATACGGTCCGTAACCATTGCTGGGTCATTGGCTATCTTCCAGTCTGACGACATTGCGATAAGCCTGCCGCTGTTTTTCTACACCGATGGTTTCATTAAGTTTACGCCATTGATGGGCGACGTCATCGAGGGCCTGCTGGGCGCTGCTTATCCCCAGGAGTGCACGCTTTACGCCGATGGAGAGCGCTTTCATATAGAGCCCACCACTATGAATGCGCAGATCGAATACCCGATTGCTGATCTGTTTCTGCATTTCGAAGGATTTGATATAGGCGCGGGTGATATCTTCCCGCCAGCCTGCTCCCTGAATCCAGAAATCGGCATTGAGATCACTGTTTCTGAATGGATTGACACCGAAACGTCCGATCAACAGGTCTTCATTGTGATTCTTCTCATTGCCGAAAAAACCGAGAAAATCGAACGCCGCTTCTGGGTGCGGGGTCTTGGCGGCAACGGCGGAAGTCCAACCCCAGGCGATATAGGGGGCGTAGTTGATATCGGGAAAGTGATCCCACTGTTGAGTCTGTCGATTCCAAACCTCCTTTGATCCTGGCGAGATGGTTGCCGACACCTTGTTGTAGATCGGAGAGTTTGTCTGCATTGCGTAGATAAAGGAGTCATCCCAGCTGTCGGTCATCAGCGAAGAACCTTCGCCAAAGGAGCGGTTAACATCGGCCAAGCCAAAATCCTCACCACCAGGAGGGTAGTAGGCTTGGGATTCAATAAAATCTTCCAGGGCTCGAACAAAACCGGGGCTATTAATCCGGGGTTCCATGGTGGCGAGATCAAAATAGAAGCCGCCTGTTATATCCGGGTGCTTGGCGTAGGGCGCGGCACGCTTGATGAAATTGGAGAACAACAGATCATCTTTTTTAGTGATCTCTACCAGTCCGCTGATGGTTTCGCCATTGGCCAGGGTTTTACCATGAACAAAGGCTGCGACCTCATTAACCTCTTTCCAGGTTTTGGGAACACTCAGAGCTTTGTTGAACTGTTTCAGGTGTTGGACCTGCAGGTTCGGGTCCTCAAATACGTCCAGGCGGTACTGAAAAAAATGGCGGTCGCCATCAATGGGAACTTGCAGGACGCTGTTCTCCCAGGTGGCTATCTGTTGGTGGTAGGGAATGATGTCCCTGTGTTGCGGTGAGTCGAGCATGCTTTGGGGCATTGGGTGTAAAAAGGGAGCGGTATCGGGCAACCATAGGGATCCGAAAAAAATAATGTCGTACCAGTTGTTTCTAAGGCCCCAAAGAACGCGGGGGTAGAGTTCTCCAAAGGGGACGTGGTGGAGAACCATTTTTGCGCCGGTCAGCTTGGAAAACTGGCGAGCATGGCGCTCCACCGGCTCCCCCATATTGGGTTTCTCGTGGACCAGCACTCGCAATGTCAGCCCGCTGTAATCCTTTTTGGCTAAGACAGTATCACTGTAGGGCGCTGCTTTTAGGGATGATCTTGGCCCGGCGTCTTGGGGTTGACCAGGGGGTGACGAAATGGCTTGGCTGGGATTGGTATCCGCTGCGGTCAGCGTTGCAGATGACAGTAGAGATAGGAGTATCAGGCCCGTGAAGAGCTTATAATTTCCACAGTCAGAGCTGCTCATAAATGACCACAAAACTATGGGCTGTCGCTCTGCTTGAGGAGGGTTTCAGGCTGGCAGAAAATCTGGTTCCTGCCGGCGTGCTTGGCTTGGTACATCGCCTTGTCAGCACGGTCTAGCAGGGACTGCCAGTCTTCATTGGCCGTTGCTTCTACGGCGCCGATACTGGTGGTTACACGGTGTTTGATAGTTGGGTGGTGGATATTAGAGAGCAGCTGCTGAATGCGATCTAGACTGACCTCCAGTGTTTTCAGGGTCGTGTCAGGAAAAATCAGGAAAAATTCATCGCCGCCGTAGCGGATCGCTATATCGGTTTCCCGGAGATTTTCCTGTAGCTGCTGGGAGACCTCGATCAACAGCTCATCACCGATCTGGTGGCCGCAGTTGTCGTTCACCTCTTTGAAAAAATCCAAGTCGATCATGGCTACGCAGAGAGGGATTTTTTGCCTTATCTTTCTGGCCAGTTCAAATTTTAGTCGGGGTTTTAACACACGGCGGTTAGACATGCCGGTTAAGGGATCATGCTCCCCTAGACTGCGTTGGTGTTCCAGATCATGACGCAGTTCCTGGTTCATGTTGCTTAGACAGGCCCGTGCCTGAGCCAGCTGCAGGTGAGTATCGACCCGCGCCAGCAGTATCTCTTTAACGTAGGGTTTGGTGACGTAATCCACTGCGCCGGCCTCAAAGCCCCGAACAATTCGGGTGCTATCATCTAAGGCCGATACAAAAATGATCGGGATGTCGCAGGTCTGTCTCCAGGCTTTCAGTCGTCTGCAGGTCTCGAAGCCGTCAAATTTGGGCATCATGATATCGAGCAGGATAAGGTCGGGCTTAATCCACGGAAGTCGCTGTAGCGCTTCATCACCGCTGTTGGCGACTGCGATCTGATATCCTTGCTGACCAAGAATATGACCAAGTACCCGCACATTTTCTGGATTGTCGTCGACAATCAGGATCATTTTGTTTTCGGAATTTACTTCCATCGCCAGCCTTTTCTATAGAACAGCAAGGGGCTTGATTTGAATAACTGTCCTATTACTTTAGCCCATAGATCTAGAGTCTCAAATTAGTGAAAGTGCATGTTCTGGGGCGATCACGTGTTAGGGCAAGGGAAAGAGATGGGCGATAGTGGGCGGTGGCGCGAGGAAGCCAGTCCACGAAGAAACTGGCCGCTACCAAGGAGTACTAGATTTGCTGGTCGACGTGGCTTTGAATTAGCGGCAGTACTTCGCTGCTGCTGCCGAAATGCTCTAACAGCTGAAAATGGCATTGTGAATATTCTGATGCCAACTCATCAAGAATGGCGGGAATGTCCCGTTCCACGTGCTTGCCGGTATTCAGAAAATAGGGATAAATAAGAAACTGTTTGCTACCGCTTTCTGCTGCTGCCGCGACCGCTTCATGGAGTGAGGGGGTCGCGAGCTCGAGAAATGCTGCATCAACCCGCTCAAAGTTTACACCGGGCAGTTGCTGGAACTGCTCTACCAGCGCCCTGACCTCATCGTTGGATTGAGGGCGACGGCTGCCGTGGGCGATAATAATCAGTGTGGTTTTAGTTGTGGTCATTGGCGTCATTTACTCGTGGTTAGGCATCTTGCTGCAACACCGATTCAAAGCCTTCAAATTGCGGCGGGCCAAGATAGATTTCACGTTTTACCCCGGCCTGAGCGTGGGCTTTTCGAAACTGTTCGGAATGGGTCCAGGCTTTGAAGGCGGCTTCATCCTGCCAGACGCTGTGAGTAGCGTAAAGGCTGTGGTCTTCTGAGCGCGGTCCTTTTAGCAGGTTGAACGCCTGAAAACCGGGAACCGTATCCAGGTATGTCTCCCGTTCTCTCCAAATTTGCTCAAACTCTGCTTCGCAGCCAAGGCGAATACGAAAACGGTTCATGGCAATAAACATGCGGTAGCTTCCACTCTATGATCAGTTAAGTGCAGAGAGATCCAGGCGACCCTCTTTTAACGGTGGGCACCAGAAGTATGCGCCGCTGATGGGACGGGTAAACTGGAACAGGGCATCGCTAATGCCATCGTCCAGGCCGATCATACGGCGCATCTGCGCTTCAAAGGCATCCAGGGAATGGCCGAAGGCAACAAACATCAACCCGGCACCTACTTCATTGGACCAGGGCATTGAGCGTCGAAGTACGAAGGCTTCTGGAGAGAAATCTTCCTGCGCAGTGCGTTTTACGTGGGCAGACGCCGGGGCGTCGTACTCTTCATTAGTGTCGCGATGGCGGCCGATACTGTCATCTTGCTGCTCGCTGCTCATAGAATCGAAGCTGTCGAAATCGTGGAGCCATTGCTGTACAGCCACAAAACTTGAGCCTTGCAGTTCAGCTGGATTGTGAGTGACAGCTGTTTGTACCGCATCTTCACCTTCCGGATTTTCGGTACCATCTACGTATCCAGTCAGATCCCTTCCTTCGCCATGGGTAAAGCCATCGACGACCTGATCCAGGTCGAGCCAGTTGGCCAACTGGAGTTCAATGGCTCGGCTTAAATGGTGCAAAACACCACGGTCGTCACCCCTTAGCCAGATCCACAACGCGGCGGGTGTCGCAGGAACATCGATACCGTTATTGCAGAGAGCGGGGAAGGGGCGCAAAGTTTTAATCTCACCACCCATCTGCTGAACCAGGGATGGACCTAAACCGATCACCATATCGCCAGACTTCGGCAGGCGCTCCAGTTCCGACTGTAGCTGGCTGATATCCGCTTGAGATCGAAGGGTAAAGAAAAGATAGCGGGCGGCGCTGGGTAAGGGAGCCAGAATTCCCTGTTGAACCATGGTCATAACAATTCCTCAGACTGTAACAAGCGTCCTAAAGCATCGCTCGATTGGATCGCTTAATCAAGGTGGAATTGCAGTACTTTTTTAGGGGCAACAAAAAGCCCCGATAACCTGAGCTATCGGGGCTTGATCAGAGCTAAGTAGAAGGTAGTTTACTTCTTCTTAGCTTCTTTCTTTTCCAGTTCTGCAGCAACAACGGCTTCAGATACAGAGTTCGGGCAAGGCATGTAGTGGGAGAACTCCATGGAGAACTGACCACGGCCAGACGTCATAGTACGCAGGCTGCCGATGTAACCGAACATTTCGGACAGAGGGACGTCTGCTTTAATACGAACGCCAGTGGATGCTGCCATCTGATCTTTGATCATGCCGCGACGACGGTTCAGGTCACCGATAACGTCACCCACGTGATCTTCAGGAGTGAACACGTCAACCTTCATGATAGGTTCGATCAGCTGAGGACCGGCCTTAGGCATGGACTGACGGAAAGCGCCACGTGAAGCCAGTTCGAAGGCTACAGCAGAGGAGTCAACCGCGTGGAAACCACCGTCGAACAGTTCGATCTCAACGTCCAGTACAGGGAAACCAGCCACAGGACCTTCTTCCATCATGCCTTTGAAACCCTTCTCGATAGCTGGGAAGAATTCCTTAGGAACGTTACCACCCACAACAGTGGACTCGAAGGTGAAGCCAGTACCAGGCTCGCCGGGCTTGATGCGGTAGTCGATCTTACCGAATTGACCAGAACCACCAGACTGCTTCTTGTGGGTGTAGGTGTCTTCGATAGCTGTCGTAATTGTTTCGCGGTAAGCAACCTGAGGCTGACCTACTTCCAGCTCAACGCCGTAAGTACGCTTGAGGATGTCGACCTTGATGTCCAGGTGCAGTTCACCCATACCTTTAAGGATGGTTTCACCGGAATCTTCGTCAGTTTCAACCAAGAAGGAAGGATCTTCAGCAACCATCTTACCGATCGCAACACCCATCTTTTCAGTGGAACCCTTGTCCTTTGGCGCAACAGCGATAGAGATAACAGGCTCAGGGAAGATCATTGGTTCCAGAGTACATTCATTCTTAGGATCACACAGGGTGTGACCAGTCTGAACGTTCTTCATACCTACAACCGCGATGATGTCACCAGCCTGTGCGGTAGATAGTTCGGTACGGTCGTCGGCGTGCATCTCAACCATACGGCCGATACGTTCGGTTTTGCCGGTCGCAGAGTTAAGGATGGTGTCACCCTTGTTCAGCGTACCGGAATAAATACGGATAAAGGTCAGGGCGCCAAAACGGTCGTCCATGATCTTAAATGCCAGGGCGCGTAGAGGCTCGTCGGCAGATACCAGTGCTACTTCACCGGTCGCGTCACCAGTTTCTGGATCAGTCAGTGGCTGAGGGTCAACTTCGGTTGGAGACGGCAGGTAATCAACAACAGCGTCCAGAACCAGTTGGATACCTTTGTTCTTAAATGCAGAACCACAGTAAGTTGGGAAAAAGTCTAGCTTACGAGTACCGTTACGGATGCAGCGCTTGATGTCTTCCATGGAAGGCTCAGTGCCTTCTTCCAGGTATTCCATCATCAAATCTTCGTCCTGCTCCAGGGCAGTCTCGATCAGTGCTTCACGGTACTCAGCAGCTTTTTCGACCAGATCTTCAGGGATGTCGGTAATTTCGTAGTTTTCTGGCTGACCAGAATCATCCCAGATGTAGGCTTTTTGGCTCAGTACATCAACAACGCCGCAGAACTCGTCTTCGATACCGATAGGCAAGGTCATAACCAGTGGGGTGGCGCCCAGAACGTTTTCTACCTGATCAACAACACGGTAGAAGTCTGCACCCATACGGTCCAGCTTGTTAACGAAGATCAGACGAGCAACTTCGGATTCGTTGGCATAACGCCAGTTAGTTTCGGACTGAGGCTCAACACCACCGGAACCGCAGAATACGCCAACACCACCGTCCAGTACTTTCAGAGAACGATAAACTTCAACAGTGAAGTCAACGTGCCCGGGAGTATCGATGATGTTCATGCGGTGATCATTCCAGAAGCAGGTAGTCGCTGCAGACTGGATGGTGATACCACGCTCGGCTTCCTGTTCCATGAAGTCAGTAGTAGCGGCACCGTCGTGCACTTCACCGGTCTTGTGGATCTTACCGGTCAGCTTCAGGATACGTTCAGTCGTGGTGGTTTTACCCGCGTCAACGTGGGCAAAAATACCGATGTTGCGATAGTTAGTTAAGTCAGTCATTTCGATACTCGAATAAGGGTCAGAAAATTCTGGGCAGTATAAATTGCGCGAAAGGGTACAGGATATTCGCTACATTTGCATTCTTTTTAGCCACCAAGTCACGTCTTTTGCATGATTTTTTTGCGACTTAAGAGCTAGGTGATTGATTTTCGTTGTTATCGACCTTGGGGTGAGAAATCCTGCCAAGGTGCAGGTGGGGAATGCGGTTGATATTGTACCGTGAGACGTGACCGAAAACATCTCCGAATTTGAATGAAAAATTAGTTACAACGCTGGTTAGGCAATCTTGATCCTAACGACGCTCATAATCTCCATTTCTATGCCGGCAATCGACTCTGTTGAGGGGTAGTAAGTCAGGTTTACCCGCTGGCCCTTCAAGCTCTTGTAAAGCTGTTTGCGCCGGTATTTGAAAGGGGTTTCGCAATCTTCGATCATCAGAGTGTTTAGGTGCCAGTCTCCGGATTCACGTTGAACGTGAGAGGTCACTTTACGATTGTCGGATTGGGTCAGGTTGTGGTGCTTCTTCAGCAGCTTGTCAGGATCGGATTGCATCAGTGGCCCAACAACATGCGTTGTATCTCAAGATCCTGCTTTTTACGCAGGGCGAAGGCTTTGATTTCATCGGAGCAGGGGAGTTTATCCAGTGGCTCGCTTGGCTCCGCTCCTGCAGTGATCAACGAACCCACCAGTTGGGTTTGTTCGGCCAGCATCAAGTGATCCAGTACGGATATCTGATGTTCGTCCCGGACATTGATCTGGCCGCCATGCTCCATCAATCGGGTGATCAGCAAGAGTTGCAGATTGCTGTCGCTGACTTTCAAACATTGGAAGAACGCCTGGCCTTGACAAACATTGGGGTCAACGCCGAATTCCAGCAACACGCTCAACAGAGCTAATTGACTAGTGTCGGATGTGATCGCCTGTTCTAGCAGAGCAAGTTGCTGATCCTCTTGCTGGGGAATGGCCGCGTCCGCTTCCAATAGTATCCGCATGCAATTTGCGCAGCCAGTATTGATGGCGTGGACTAGGGGGGGGAATTCCTCACCAGTGGATATGGCGAATGGTGCATTGATGTCGGCACCCTTGCTGATGGTTTTTCTCAACAAGGTTTCATCGGCTTCCAGCAATGCTTGCTGAAACTTCTGTTGTTGCCGCTGTGTTAGGAACTGGTTCAGCATGGAGTCGCCAATACGCTAGGGTGTCGTCAAGCGAGTTCGAAGTTCGGCGGGTAGAGGAACGGACACCTCATCTTGGTAGTGAACCCAAACCATCTTGCCGCTGGCTCGACCACACAGCTGCGGCTTGTCTCCGGCGATATAGAGTTCGTGGCTAATTTCCAGGCTGCTGCGTCCGATATTTTCAACGCGGGTGATGATATTGATATCCGCCGGGTAAACCACCTGCTTTAAAAAGTCGCAGGAGACATTAATCACTACTGGTCCTGTCTCTTGAATGTCAATGGGGCACTCCAATGCGGACAGCCATTGGATGCGGCACTCTTCCAGCAATCTAAATATGGCGACGTTGTTGAGATGCCCAAAAGCGTCCATATCCCCCCAGCGAATGGGAAGCGTAATTGAGTGTTCCATAAAGCCTAATTCCGATGAAAAAGTTCCGATAAAAATTCTGTTGGATCAAATAGCCATAAGTTTCAGTAAATAGATGCCGGTGCCCATGGTCAGGATTGAGCCCAGGGTTGTCAATGCCACAATGTTGGCAGCCAACCGAGCATTGCCCCCCATTACCTGGGCCATAACAAAGCTGGCCGCCGCCGTGGGACTGCTAAATAAGATAAACAGGATTGCCAAATCATCCCCCTGGAAACCATAGAGCCAGGCTCCCAGGGTTAGTAGTAGCGGTAAAATAACCAGTTTCAGTAAGGTGCCATGAATGGCCAATTTTGAGCTGTTACGCAGGTATTTCACATCCAACGCTCCGCCTATGGCCAGCAGCGCCAGGGGAAGGGTCAGGTCAGCGAAGTAAGCGCCAGTGGATTCCACCAGTCCTGGTAATGGCCAGCGCAGCAGTGAAAATGGCAAGGCGGCGATGACTGCCAAAATCAGTGGATTGGTAATGATCGACTTGAGTATCGATAGCGGTTTTAGGCCCCCTTGCAGCGGCAGGCTGACCACCAGAATAGACAGCACATTGAATACAGGAATGACAAAGGCCAATAGCAACGCAGCGGGGGCCAGGCCCGGTTCTCCCAGCATGTTGAACACCATCGCCAGACCGATAATGCCGAAATTGCTACGAAACGCCCCCTGAACAAACACGCCCTGGTCAGCGGCTTGTGCAATCCAGCGGCGTGCACCTAGATAAAGCACGGCAACGCTGACAACGGTCACCAGCACAAAATAGCTAATCAGCTCGACATTGAAGAGTGTCAGGAAATCTGCCCGGGAGATGCTGAGAAAAATCAACACCGGCAAGGTCAGGGTAAAGACCAGTCGCGATCCCTGATCAATAAAGTGGCTATCAATGACTCTAAAATGTCGTAGTAGAAAGCCGCTGATTAAAAGCAGAAAGATTGGTAAAACGATCTGGGCAGTTTCAGAAAGGGTTTGCAGGTAAATGTTCACAACGAGGGCCGACAAATTGAAAGGCTCATTTTAACCCAGGCCCGGCCATTAAACAGTTGTCCTGGTAATTATTTGGTTTAGCAGGTCGGTCGGTTTTCCATCCTGTAGTGGTCTAAGCGGACAACTGACTAAGCTCTTCGACCAAAGAGTATTCGGCAATATGGCTAGCCAGTTTTATGATGCAACCAGCTGTTTTGAGATAAGGGACTAAATGTATAAATTTTCTGGATTTTTGGCACTGGCTCTGTGGTTTATATCTGCCAGTGTTGAGGCGAGCCAGCCAAAGGGTTGGCTTTACCAAGAGCTTTTTGGTGATCAGTTGTGGGAAGAGCGCAGGGTTAATGTATCTGCCCGAATACAGACTGGGATCCTCGCCAACGATAATTCCTCAGAAAATGTATTCCCGACGGGATTCTTTAATCTCGAAGAGGGGCTGGTTTTAAATCGTGCAGAGATCCTGATAGAAAAACCGTTGCGGGCCAATTACAAACCTCGAATTGGCCCTTTTCCCGGGCCGACTCCTAACGCTTGGGATTGGGGATTTCTTATTCAAGGTCGCTATGGTGAGGATTTTAGCCGCACCTACGGTTTTGAAGATGAGTGGGGAATAAACGAAGGGGAGGATCCGGTCCTAATCCTGCCGCAATGGTTTGCCAAAATTTATGCGCCTATTGGCGAGGGCGTGACTTTTCAAATTGGAACCTGGTTTACCAATATCGGTAACGAGATCGGTGCCCCTGTCGATCCGCCCAGCTCTTTTTACAGCCATCCATACGCTATGCTCTACGGTCCCTCCAAGCACTTTGGTGGTTTGCTTTCGACCCAACTGCCAATAGATAGACGGTTTGGCCTTTGGGGGGTTGAATTAGGTCTGGTGCAAGGCTGGAACAACTTGCAGGACAATAACAATTCCAAAAGCCTGATTTCGGCATTGCAATGGCGAAGTTCGGATATGCGAACCTGGATCGACGTGGAAAGCATTTGGGGTAACGAACAATCTGAGGGCGGTGTGACCGACCAGCGGCCTTTCGTAGCGGTTAGCAGCAGCGGTAAGGATCTATTTCGCCAATTCCATTCGCTGACCATCAGCCAAACATTGGGAGAACAGCGACAATGGCGTTTGATCTTGAATGCCGTTTACGGCGATCAAGAGGGCGGTGATGTTGCTGCCGGTGTGGAAAATCCTCCCGGTTTTATGATTACCGAAGACAGTCAGTGGTACGGGGTAAATCTCAGCCTCTTGTGGAAATATCGCCAAGATCTGCAGCTGGGCATCCGCGGGGAGTGGTTTAAGGATGACGATGGCGCCTATTTCCTGCTCCCCGAAGGAGAGTACCGATCCTGGACCGCAAATCTATCCTGGTTCCCTCAATCCTGGCTCAGAATCCGTCCAGAGATTCGATACGATCGCTACAAAGGGCCGGGCAAACCTTTTGGCGGTAGCCTTCCAAATCTGTTTAATGGAGAAAGAAAAGAGCAGTTGTAGTTCTCGCTGGATGTCACTGCCTTTCTATAAAAACCGATAAAAATTCAGTAGTACTCAGATTGTGTTCTCAATAGGCTGAAGTTTGCAGCATGTGCATCGGAGTTATCTGGATTCGGTGGACAGCGCGGTATAGGTTTTATCGAAGCCTTCTAGATACACCGGGTAGGTTACTTGTTTGTTGTCGACGAAAAATGCGAATTTCAAGAGCTTGCCGCTACGCATTTGTGACAATAAAGGTTCGGGTATCAGCGAACGTACTTCACATGTTTGTTCGTCACATTTGGATATGGCTACACGAAAGGGTTTGTGGTCATCGACTTTAACGGCGGCACCCTTTTGAATGTTAGCGGTTGGGCCCATACGAAAGATAATATGGGGCAATTTATGTTCACGGTTTTGGGCAACCATCACGCCAAAAATTGCGTGTTCTTTGCTTTTTCCGGCCGTGATTAATTGGTTGGCAACACAGAGATTTTCCGTGCTGCCAGTGCGTGGCTTGCATTGAACATTCCAAGCACCGTAAATCAGTGGTGCTTGGGGGGCGGCGTTGACGGACACCGTGAACATCAATGCCACTGCAACAGCCAATATGCAGTGGCGTACAAGCCGAAGCGCTAGTTCACCCATGAGATTATGCAAGAGAGGCCTCTGCCGCTGACTTCTGGGCCTCGGTACGCCCTGAGCGACGGCGCACAAAATACATACTCAAGAACCCTAAGCCAAGTAGTGCCAGAGGAGCGGGCTCTGGAACGGGAGTGCTATCTGGTATATCTAGCGTAACGGGGATTTGGCTGATGTCCACAGTGCCTTGACCTACAAATGTCAAACCCGTTACGAAAGCAGTATCATCGTTAGGGTCTAGCATTTCTGATGTTTCTATACCGAGCACCTGAAACTGGTCGACACCGCCCACGGCAAACGCAAACTCGATATTGGCAAAAGCATCACCTAGGAAAACATCGAAATCTGAACCACCCCAGCCGTAGATTTCATAAATACCGTCACCAATATTGGGCAGGATGACGCTGGCGACATTCGGACCAGAGTTGACGATGTAGTCGTAACCGATAGCGACTACCGGGTCAATGAAGATGGGGGTGGTTGGCTCTGTAACGATAAAGGTAAAGTCGAATGATTCCGGGGTGTCATCATCGATAGGCAGCAGTGGGTTTTCGGGTGAACCTAGGTCGTTACATGCGGGGTTGCAAGCTCCAGCACCATCATCAATAAATAGCGTGGCGTTGAAAGCGGTGTCGCCAGTATTGGCGACTGCAAACCCCAGCTTGTATTCCCCGGTTTGGTTCAATTGCTGTGCGAATGAAAACACGCCGGAGATGCCGTCGGATCCGGTCACTAGGCCTGGGCCCGTTGTACTGGCAAGTACATCAATAAAGGCGGTACCGTCTGGAGCTACCAAAACAGCAAAAGAGGGGTCGGTGAAAGGCACGTAATCCCGCGCCGCGTAGTTCCAGGACATATCAATGGTGTCACCGGCGTTGGCGAAGAAGTTTTGTGAAATAGCTGAGCCGTTAGTTAAGTCAGAATTGCCGTTAGGGCTGCCGGTATCTATGGGGGGGATTACTACACCGCCGCCGCCTTCTTCACCGCCACCGCCACCGTCACTGCCGGTGCCGTTGTTTAATGATGGGCCGGCCATCTGTGCGGCATCCAAGCTGCCACTTGCTATTCCGAAAAATGATTCGATCTCAGATACCGAGGCACCAAAGGAATCCAGAAAGGCCATGGTGGTGTCGTTAGGGGATATTAGGTAGTTCGTACCATTGCTGGTGGTTACGTTTGTCTGACCTGCTGCAGTCACTTCACCAATAGTGTCCCAGCCGGTCAGATCGCCAGTTTCAAATCCTTGGTTTACCAGTGTCACTGGCACCGCGGATACAATGTTTGCAAACATGGCGAGTGAGGTGGCAACAACGATTTGTTTTATAGAGGGTTTTATATAACTTAACGTTTCCATGTGTTCACACCGTTTGTCACTGCGTTAGTAGAATGTTGTTTCAAATTCATGAAGGCAAAAAATGCGCCATTTTTCTTTGTGTGGTGATAAGTAATGTTAAAACAATTGTTTATTCATGTTTTTTTATTGGGTTGCATGCTTGAATAAGTTGCAGATGTAAAAAATTCCGACAGTTATTCCAGCTGGTTGTCTATCGTTTTCCCTTTTTTAAGGGAGGCGTAAATGGTGCATTGCTTTGATTGAGCTTGTCTGAGCATGAAAAGTACGGGTTTTAATGGGGTCGAGTCGGAGGTAAATGATAGATATTGCTATTTAGCGACCACCCTTTCCAAATCCCCGTTGCGGATTGAAAATAATCACCGCGAGGATAGAAAAAACCAGCGTGCAGCCACTGACAACTAGCAGTGCTTCTTCATTGAGGCGGCCATAAAGAGCGTGCCGGATCAGCTCGACGCAGTAGCTGAAGGGGTTGTAACTGCAGAGCAGATAGAGGATTTCGCTGGCTTCTTGCATCTTCCACAACGGATAGAGTGCGGAGGACATAAAAAAGGTGGGGAAAATCACAAAGTTCATTACCCCGGCGAAGTTCTCTAGCTGACGAATAAACGAAGAGATAAAGAGCCCTAAGGCTCCCAGCAAAACTGCCACCAGAATCAAGGCAGGCAGCACCCAGAGGTACCCTGCCCATGGTGGTTGAACCTCGAAGAACCAGGCTACCAGTAGAAATCCATAGACCTGGGGCAGGGCGACGATGGCGCTGGCCAGCAGTTTGCAGACCAGTAGATAGCCTCGCGGCAGGGGACTCATTAGTAGTACACGCATGCTGCCCATCTCGCGGTCGTAGACCATCGATAGTGAGCTCTGCATGGCGTTGAACAGTAACACCATGGCAACGAGACCAGGGGCAATGTAGACCTCGTAGGTGATATAGGTGTCGTAGGGCTCGATAATGGAGATCCCTAGTGCGGCACGGAATCCGGCGGCGAATACGATCAGCCAAACCAGTGGGCGTACCAAAGCGCTAAAAAAACGAGAACGCTGATAAACAAAGCGCAATAACTCCCGGTAGAGAATGCCGTTGAACGCGCAGACCATCGACTGTCGGCTCATGGGCGGTTCCCCTCACGATTATTTTGCGTCAGCTGCTCGAATGCGTCCGCCAGGGTTGCGCACTGGCTGTCGCTACAGATCGCCTGGCTTAGGCCCTGAGCTTTTACTTTGCCGTTGAATAGAATGGTGACTGGATCCTGCTCGTCAATCTCTTCGATCAGGTGGGTGGCCCATAGCACGCTGATACCATCTTCCCGGCATAGTTTGCGCACGTGCTGGTTGATGCTTTTACGAGCCTCGGGATCGAGTCCGACAGTGGCTTCATCCAGCAACAACAACTTGGGGCGATGCAGCAAGGCGCGAGCGATCTCTACCCGGCGGCGGTGGCCGCCATTGAGCTGACGCACCTTGGTAGAGAGTCGGTCGGACATCTCCACCCGGGCCAGCTCTTCTTCCATGCGTTGCCGACACAGCTTGCGGCTCAGTCCTTGGAGGGATCCGTGATAGTGCAGGTTTTCGGCAACGCTGAGTTCCAGATCCAGCGTGCTTTGCTGGAATACCATGCCGACATCTTCCAGCAGCTTGGCTCCGTGCTGGCCGAGGTCTTGGCCTTGCAACCGTATCTCGCCATTTTGGACTTGATAGAGCCGGCTGATCAGATTGAACAGGGTGCTCTTGCCTGCGCCGTTTGGTCCAAGCAGGGCGTGAAATTCGCCGGGGTTCAGGGTCATGGAAACATCGTCCAGCGCGATTTTGGCGCCATAGCGAAAGCCGACTTTTAGCACCTCCAGAATGGCGGTGCTGTCGATCTGGCTGGTGGCTACAGTTGGACTGACCGATCCATTCATCGCTGGACTCACTTCAATTCCATTACGGGGAGGTTATGGCTTAACCACAACGCCCCAAGGATAGCGGCCTACTTTGATCGACTTGGTGACTTTCAGGTCGTCCACGTCGATGACAGAAACGTCGCTGCTCATACCATTTGTGGTCAACAGTATGGACTGGTCGGCATTAAAGGTCATATGCCAAACCCGGCGGCCTACCAACAGGTAGTCTAGTACTTCGTAGGTGCTGGCATCGACAACGGCTACATGGTTTGCTGGGCCGAGAGCCACAAAGGCGTATTTGTCGTCATCGGTAAGCTTCACGCCCACCGGCTGAATCTTGTCAGGGTGGATGCCGCGAATTTTAAAGCTGAGTTTCTTGAGGATCTCTTTGCTGGCTACATCGATCACCGCCACTGTGCCGCCGATCTCTGAACTTGCCCACAGGGTAGAGCCGTCCTTGTTGAACTCCACGTGGCGGGGACGTTGGTCCACCCGGGTATTGTGAATCAGCTCGTGGCTGCTGGTATCGATCCAGTGCAGCATGCTGGTGGTTTCGGAAGTGTTAATCGCCAGGCTGCCGTCGGGGCTAACGGCCATGCCTTCCGGTTCTACGCCAACGTCGATCTGAGCGATAACGGTTTTTGTCTGGGTATCGACCACGGTGACCAGGGCATCATCCTCGTTGGAGATGTAGAGTTTGCGATCATCGGGATGAAGGGAGAATTGCTCTGGATCTTCGCCAGAAGGCAGCTCGTCAATAATTGTGTGAGTGGCGACATCCATAATCTGCACGGTGTCATCATCACTGGCACAGATATAAAGCAGGCTGTAGTCCTTGTTGAAGATAATGCCCCGTGGACGCTGCCCCACTTCGATGGTGTCTACAACTTCCAGGCTTTCCAGATCGATCAACGACAGGGTGTTGTCCTTTTCGTTGGAGACGTAGGCGGTGGCGCCCTGAGCCATGCCGGCGGTAAGCAACAGCGAGCTTGAAAGGGCGATAGCTTGTACAGATTTTTTCATCACTTAACTCTCTATTACTTAGTTGCGGCAAATTGTTTGGCGATCTGGCACTGGCTCTCGGGTTTGTCATAACCCAGGGTGTCGAGATCGGTACGGGGGTGCAGGAATCCCTCCTGCGGGGCTTGTGAAATCAAAGCTCTCGGGTGGATCAGGGGGATCGGCTGTCGGAGCTGGCCACTCCAGGGGCGATAGCTGAGTTTGCGGCCTTTAAATCCTGCCAATTGGAATTCGTCGCTGGTCAGCAATCCGGGCACTGCGTCCATGCTCGCTTTGGTTTGCATGGCAATCGCTTCGCCGACACTGCGAACTGCTAGCCAGGCCGCATAATCGTTATCGGTCATCCAGCGCTCGGCCTGTTTTTCAAACCGGCTTTGTAACTGGGCTGCTCCCCACTGTTCAACCACTCGATGCCAGGCGGTGGGGCGCAACCCTTGGGTGCCGACAACTGGACGGGGATACCATGTGTTGTAGAGCACATACTCGCCAAAGTCACCGAGCTCGTCAGCAACCACAACCACGTCGTATTCATCGGTCTGGGTAAACAGCGGTAGCTCTTTCTGGGCGGTACGGCGCAGATCGGTGTCAAAGGTCCACTGCTTGGTGGCGATAATCTTGGCACCAAAACGTTTTGCCCCGCGGCGCAGGGCATCGGCAAAGGCTTTGTCGCCTGCTTTTTGCCCTTCAATCAGCAGCCAGTGCTTGAGACGTTTCGCCATCAGCCACTGTGTCAGGGCGTCGGCCAGCATGGCACGGCTGGGAATAGTGTGCAAAACGTTATTCAGACAGCTGCTTTGACGCAGTGAATCCTCTGTCGATCCCGCGTTGAGTAGCAGCATCGATCGTTCTGAAAAGTGATTGGAAAGCGTTGTTAAGGCGCTGGCTGGCATCTTGGTGACCAGGGTTCGAACGCCTTGCTGATACCAGTTGTCGGCTTGCTTAAGTAAGGCGTTGAGATCGGAATCTTTTGCTTCCAATAGCTCAAAATGCTGACCGAGGAAGCGCCCGGCACTGTTGTTATCAGCTAAACCGAGGCGGGCGCCCTGTAGGCCATCATCCTCTGGAATCGGCAATACGTTGGAGAGTAGGGGCGGTCTTTCTTGAATCAGCTCAAGATAGCCGACGGAAAATGTTTCTTTTGCTTGGACCTGAGCCGTTACAGACAGCAACCCCAGTGCCAGGCATACGAATATGCGACAAATAGCAGCCATGATCTCTCCGCGATGTTGTTATATGAAACTTTATAAAAATCTTATTTGGGCTGTTGTTTCAGCTTAAGGGCAGTGGGAAGTGGGATAAATATGAAATAGGGAGGATTAAATTACTTCTCTAGTACTATTTTTGCGGCTTTGGCAGAAGCCTAGCATTTATATAACTGTCTCTGTTAACAGAGCATCCCCTTTTTATCCATCCTGTTTAGGAGGTTGGCAATGTTTAATTCTGCCACGACCAACAAATTTAAGTCGATCGTCCGTATCGCATCCGTAATCACCCTGGTAACTGCAACTGCCGGAGTACAGGCCAAGGGTGATCTGACCCGCAAGCCGCAGGAGCTGCCTGATCTGGTGCTGGGATCTGACGTCAGTGACTACGCCATGAGTCATAAAGAGTACAAGATGGAAACTGGGCAGTCCTACAAGCTCAATATCGTTTCCAGCGGACTGAAAGAGTATGCCATCGAAGCGCCGGAGTTCTTCGCGTCTATTTTCCTGCGCAAGGTTGAAGCGGGCGGTATGGAAATCAAAGCCAATGGTTTGACCCAACTGGAATTTGAAGATGCCGGCGAAGCTGAAATCTATTTTGTTCCGATTAAGCCCGGCCACTTCCGTTTCTTCTCCCGTGGACTGGAAGGTAAAGGGATGGAAGGTACTTTCATCGTTAAGTGATTGGATTGTTAGGTAACGCAGGGTTAGCAGGGATGCAGTTGAGGTTTAAATGGTGCACCGGAGATCTAGTACTAAGGAACGAGATTTCGGGCACCAAAGTTGTCTGGGTAGCGCGAACGCTGCTTTTTACAATGACTGCATCAATTCGCCGGAACAGGTGAGGGCCGGTTGAGTTACCCCTATAAGAATATAATGTAGGTGAAAGTCATGAAAAAGATTCGTTCTCTATTGATCGGTGCCAGTGCAATCGGTTTGCTATCTCTAACTACTCAGGCGTGGTCTCACGGCGATGTGACTCCTCAGGCTGTAGACATCAGTGTTCTGGAAGCGCTGGGAGAAGAGTGGCGCGAAGAAAACCCTTACAGCGGTAACACCGATGCGATCAATATTGGTAAGTCTGCTTACAACCAGAACTGCGCGCGCTGCCACGGTCTGGAAGCTATCTCCGGTGGTATCGCTCCTGATTTGCGTGAGCTAGAGCCCGGTATCGATGGTGACGAATGGTACGTTTACCGCGTCCGAAATGGTGCGGTTCGTAACGGCGTCCCCTATATGCCTAAGATGGCTGACTTTATGAGTCAGGAGGCGCTTTGGGCGATTCGCGCTTGGTTGGAAACTAAGTACGGCGAACAATAATCTGCGTTAGTTGAGTGGCGATTAAATGTATCAGATTTCAGTAGCGGACATGTCAGCAGAACGGAAAGTCTCCCCGTGGATTGGGCGGGTATTTTGTTTTCTACTGATCTTCTGGCTACTGTTCTCTGGTTTTTCAAGTATCGCCTCTGCTCGCTCATTGGATGACATCAAAGCCACGGGCTATCTGAGTGCTGGGGTGTATCGGGATTTTCCTCCTTATGCTTATGAGGAGGAGGGTGTCGCTAAAGGGTTGGATGTGGATCTGGCCCGTCAGCTCGCCAAAGGGCTGGGTGTCGAGCTGCGATTGCATTGGATGATCGCCGACGAAAATCTTGATGATGATCTGCGTAATCACGTCTGGAAAGGTCACTACCTGGCACGGATTGAAGATGAGCCGATGCTAAGAAGGGAAGTGGCTGATGTGATGTTGCGGGTGCCTTATGATCGTGATTTTGCCTTCAAGGTGGATCCCGATGGTCGGGTGATCAATGATCTTGTCCACTTTTTTGCCCCTTATCAGCGTGAAAGCTGGGGGTTGGTTTATGACGTTCAGCGTATCGAACAGATCGAAAACCTGGCCATGTTCCAGTATGAGCGAGTCGGTGTTGAAATCGACAGCCTGCCAGATTTTTATCTCAGCAGCGCATTCGGTGGCCGCTTGCGAAACAACGTCATTCACTATCCCACAACTCAGGTTGCTATTGATGCTATGAGTACCACCAAGGTGGCGGCGGTGATGGGAATGCAATCTCAGCTGCAATGGCAGCTGCAGGAAACAGCTAATCCACAATTTAAACAGGCAGATATCCCATTCCCGAATCTGATCAAACGTCATTGGGATGTAGGTATGGCGGTCAAGGATAGCCACCGTCAGCTGGGGTATGCCCTCGAGGATATTATTGACCGTCTGGTTGAGCAGGGGGAGATGGAAACTCTGTTTGCACAATACGGTGTCCGTTATCAGAAGCCGGACCGTTACTTGCAACAATGAGCGGACCTTCCTAGGAGTTCGCGGTTACCCGGCCGCAACAATCTCCAACGCCTCTGCGATGGGTAGCCAAAAGCTACCCTCCTCCTTCTGCCGATTTCTCCGAATCGGCAGCTTTTTTTCTAGTCATTAGTAAATTTAACTATCTGAATTTATTTTGATTTTCTGAGTAGTAGTACTTAGGGATGAGGAGTTCTGCTACCAAGAGAGTAGGAGCTCAGCTCCCAAGTTGGATTGTTGGTTATGGTCATAAAATCAACAATGATTTTTATCATCGGGTGCTCCCTAAGTGCATCTGGTTGATAACCTAACTCTTATTCGAATAAGAAGATTCATAAGGAAGGAGATCATATGTTTGATCTAGCTTACAGCCGTAAGGGCCTTGCTGTGACGTCACTGGTAGCAGCTATGTCTGTTGCGGGTTACGCAACTGCTGGTGTTACCGATCAAGATATCGTAGCGGACCAAGATACCGTGGGTGATGTAGTCAGTAACGGTATGGGCCTGCGTGCTCAGCGTTATAGCCCGCTGACTCGGGTCAATGGCGATACAGTTGAAGATCTAAAAGCGGTTTGGGCATTCTCATTTGGCGGCGAGAAACAGCGCGGTCAAGAATCCCAGCCAATGGTTAAAGATGGCGTGATGTATGTGACGGGGTCCTATTCCCGCGTATTCGCTATCGACATCAAAACCGGTGAAGAGCTGTGGCAGTACGACGCTCGTCTACCGGAAAATATCATGCCTTGTTGTGACGTGATCAACCGTGGTGTAGCTCTATACGGTGATCTGGTTATCTTCGGTACTCTGGATGCCAAACTGGTTGCCCTGCATAAGGACACTGGTAAGACTGTCTGGAAAAAGAAAGTAGCGGACTACAAAGCTGGCTACTCTATCTCTGCCGCACCTATCCTGGTTAAAGGTAAGGTTATCACCGGTGTTTCTGGTGGTGAGTTCGGTATCGTTGGTAAAGTAGAAGCTTACGACGCTCTGACTGGTAAATTGGTTTGGACTCGTCCAACCGTTGAAGGTCACATGGGTTACCTGAATGGCAAGGAAAACGGCATCACCGGTGGTGAAGCTGGTAAGACCTGGCCTGGTGATCTGTGGAAGTCCGGTGGCGCTGCTACCTGGCTGGGTGGTACTTACGATCCTGATGTAGACCTGCTGTTCTTCGGTACTGGTAACCCAGCACCATGGAACTCTCACCTGCGTCCTGGTGACAACCTGTACAGCTCCTCCCGTGTAGCGATCGACCCGGATACCGGTAAGATCTCTTGGCACTTCCAGACTACCCCACACGATGGTTGGGATTACGATGGTGTTAACGAGTTAGTCTCGTTTGACTACACCGCCAACGGTAAGAAGATCCAAGCGGCGGCAACTGCTGACCGTAACGGTTTCTTCTACGTTCTGGATCGTACCAATGGTGACTTTATCCGTGGATTCCCATTTGTGGATAAGATCACCTGGGCTAAGGGTCTGGATCAGAACGGTCGTCCACTCTATAACGAAGATTTCCGTCCTGGCAATCCTGCCGACAGCAAAGATGGCAAGCAGGGTAAAACCGTTGTTGCCGCGCCTTCTTTCCTAGGTGGTAAGAACTGGATGCCTATGGCTTACTCGCAGGATACTGGCTACTTCTACGTGCCTTCCAACGAGTGGGAAATGGACATCTGGAACGAGCCGACTGCCTATAAGAAAGGTGCTGCTTACCTGGGTGCTGGTTTCACCATCAAGGCAATCAACGAAGAGTACATCGGTGTTCTGCGCGCGATCGATCCTGTTTCAGGAAAAGAAGTATGGCGCTATAAGAACAATGCTCCTTTATGGGGTGGTGTAATGGCAACTGCTGGTGGTCTGGTATTCACCGGTAACCCTGAAGGTTACCTGATGGCGTTTGACGCCAAGACTGGTGAAATGAAGTATCGCTTCCAGACTGGCTCCGGCATCGTCGGCACGCCAATCACTTGGGAACAGGACGGTGAGCAGTACATCTCCGTTGTTTCCGGTTGGGGTGGTGCTGTACCTCTATGGGGTGGTGAAGTGGCCAAGCGCGTTAAGCACCTGAACCAAGGTGGTACTGTTTGGACCTTCAAGCTGCCTGCTAAGGCGGAAATGGCTGCTAAGTAATTTAGCCTTAATGGTTGAATAGGCGCTGTAGCCCTAGCCTAAGTCTTGAAACACTAACCCTCGCTTCAGGACTGAAAAACCCGCATCTTCGGATGCGGGTTTTTTGTTTTTACCTTTCTGTGATTTTTTTCTAAAAAACTTTGAACCCTTTCCTCAACCACTCGTTACCTACGGTTCGAAATCACAATAACGCCAG
>JAPHRD010000022.1 GCA_026196225.1 Motiliproteus sp. | reverse complement strand
TCATCTCTCATCTCTCATCTCTCATCTCTCATCTCTCATCTCTCATCTCTCATCTCTGGGCTAAGTATCCTTAACGTCCTAGCAGCACTTTCAGGCGATTCGAGAGTACCCACATCGCTATCAATTTAAGTTTTTACTACTCTTCACTTGAAAAAATTTTGACCATCCCTATGTTAATAATCGCTCGAGATGGTAGCTCAGATTGAGTGCCATATTTCCGAGTCTTTTAGTTTTGATCTCATATTGCTCATAGGAGGATATGTCATGAATGCTATTGATTTCTCACCACTATATCGAAGCTCTGTTGGCTTTGATCGCCTCGCTTCACTGATAGACCAGAGCCTGCGTCATGAACAGGCAGGTAGTGGCTATCCACCATACAACATCGAACTTGTCGATGAAAACCAATATGCCATTACTCTGGCTGTAGCCGGGTTCGAAGAAGCAGATTTAGAGCTGCAAGTTGAAAACGGGATTCTGACTGTTCGTGGCTCAAAGAGCGATGACGATAAGAAGCGTCATTTTCTCTACCAGGGAATTGCCACCCGTAGTTTCGAACGTAAGTTCAATCTGGCGGACTATGTCGAAGTAAAAGGTGCCGAGCTTACCAATGGCATGCTGACTGTTCGGCTGGTTAAGGAGATTCCCGAGGCAATGAAACCTCGAACTATCGAAATCTCAGAGACTAAAACGGCTATTGAACATCAGCCTGAAAAAGACGAAGCGGCTTAAACCCGTGGGCGGTGGGTGACCACCGCCCTTTCTTTTAAAGCAGGCGTATACCTCAATAGGCATAAAGACGTCCCCAAATTTTGTGAGTGGATGACCGGAGAGCTCATCGAAAAGAGGAGTATTCCGTGAAGCAACAAAAGTCATTCTTTGATATTGATTCATTAGAGAATTGGCTGACACAGGATCAATTCTCAACCTATCGATTAGCAAGGCAGTGGTTACACTGGCTGAGCGATCAGCCACAACCAGATGAGCTGTTAGCGCTGATCGGTTATTACTTGCAACAGTCGATTGGCAGCAAAGCTAATCGTCTACTGATTGAGAAAGCTCAGTCAGAAGCGTTCGAAAAAGATGTGTTAAGGCGGGCTTTAGGGTTGTTAGCTGAGCTCGATAGTGGCTCTGATTGCCGCAGTGAGACTCTAGAAACCGCCATAAGATTAGCTGAGTCTCAGCGCTTTGCAGTCCACGCACGGCATTCGCCAATAAGACGTTTTTTAGAAGTCAGCCGTAACTATCTAATGCTTAAGCCTGATGCGCTAAGACGACTTCAAATTCCTAATGATAAATTTCCAACGGACTTCTCCAGGTCCAAGCAGGGTGATGAAAACCAAGGAGAAAAACGATGAAATTATCTCGCCGATTTTATGGAGCATGGCTGTTTATATTTTTGCTGCTAGCCGGTCCGGTCACAAGCGCAAAGGCTCCCCCTCCTTCTGATAGTTTGGCACCAATGGTAGATCGGGTGTTGCCTGCTGTCGTCAATATTTCAACCCGATCTAGCGCTTCAACTCAGGCCAACCCGTTACTCCGGGATCCCTTTTTTAAGCATTTCTTTGAAGATTTCTTGGGGCCCCGCGCATTACCCCAACCGCAGCAACGGTCTAATCAGTCACTTGGGTCGGGAGTCATTGTTGACGCAGCTAAAGGCTGGGTCGTAACAAATCACCATGTGATTGATAAAGCTGATGAAATTACCGTAACGCTGAGAGATAAGCGAAGCTTTGAAGCAGAGCTGATCGGCTCTGATCCGGAAACAGATATCGCAATACTTAAGATAGAAGCCGATGATTTAGTCGCCGTTACGATTGGAGACTCCGCTAACTTGAGGGTGGGAGATTTTGTCGTCGCTATGGGAAACCCTTTTGGCCTAGGTCAAACCGTAACCTACGGTATAGTCAGTGCTTTGGGACGTAGCGGATTAGGTATTGAAGGTTATCAAAACTTCATTCAGACCGATGCTTCCATCAATCCTGGTAACTCTGGCGGTGCACTGGTTACCACCCAAGGAAAACTGGTTGGTATCAATACCGCGATTATTGGGCCCAATGGTGGCAATGTCGGCATTGGTTTTGCCGTACCCACCCGAATGATGAATGCAGTCATGGAGCAAATAATCGACCATGGTGAGGTCAAACGCGGACAGTTGGGTGTGTTGATTCAAGATCTAACCAGAGACTTAGCCAACGCCTTTGGGCTTGAGCAGCAAGGCGGAGCTTTGGTGGCCCAGGTGGTGGAAGACTCTCCTGCGGAAAAAGCAGGTATCGAAGCCGGAGATGTCATAACCGGAGTCGATGGTCAGACCGTTTCTGGTAGTTCGGAACTGCGAAACCTTATCGGTATGCAGCGATTGGGTAGCCGTGTGGAGATTAAACTGTTGCGCGACGGTAGGGAAAAAACCTACAAGGTAAAACTGGTTGAGCGTAATTCTGAGATGTTGGCGTCTGCATCAGCTAGTGATTCGACCCGAGGCTTAACCTTAAGTCCGATACCCGATGATCTTCAGGGCCAGGTTAGTGGTGTTGCGGTGACTCAGGTCGCTCCTGATAGCCGGGCTTGGCAAGCTGGAATCAGAAGTGGCGATATCATTCGCTCGATTGACCGTAAGTCGATTACGACCGTCAAGGAAGCGATTAAAAAGCTACGAAATGATGACCGTGTGCTGTTGCATATCGTTCGCCGAAACGGTGCACTCTATATAATCCTTGGTAAGGACTAGACCAACAGGGTGAGGCGCTGCCTCACTATTACTCAGCTCTGTTCTAACAGTGCGCGAGCAGGCTATTCAAAAACAGGCCCTGAAGTGAAGGGCCTGTTTTTGACGAACTGCTTCAGTGCCAAAGACCATTGATATGCCATCGCGGTGTGCGAGTGACAACACGGATCGGGATAAAAGGATCACCTTGTGGCCATCTCTGTTGGCTAACGACCATTTGATCCAGTGGATAAGAGTAGTGTTTTTTGAGCCTAAGTAGTTGCCTTATTCGCTCCTCGCGTACGAAGTGCTGAGGGCTCAGCCCTGTTTTTCCCAGGTAACACTAGGCCCCATATTCCGGCATGTAGTGGCGAATCAAGTTTGGATAAGGCGTTGATCAAACCATCTGGGTCGCCAGTTAACAATACTGCATTCAAATCAGCATCAAACTCACGGGTTCTTGAAAGAGCAAACTGCGCTAGAGTACTAATGGCAGGTGCCGATATCAGTAACAATACAATCCACCAGTTAATTCCAAACCCCATCAACCATAGCAACGGAAGATTGATCAGTAAAAGTAGTTGTCCTAACAGCGAGAGTCATGCCGAGCTGCGGTTAAAAATATCGGCGATACCCATGACCCAGACATCCCGATTTCGAATATGGCTGATCTCATGAGCCAGGATTCCAGCCATCTCGCGATAATTCATCTTGCGCAACAGGCCATCTGAAACAGCGATTGCTGCATGCTTCCCAGTTCCCACGGTAAATGCATTGGGTACGGAACTGGGCAGGTAGTAGAGCACAGGGAGGTACTCTAGGTCGGCACGTGCGCTCAATTGCTTTGTCATTTCGAAAAGGGCCGGTGCCTGGTTAGGTGATAGTGGTTGCGCTTGATAAGCTCGTAGTAGCATTCCGGCTGAATTCGAGGACAGCGTGGCGACTATCAATACAAAGATAAGCCCTAAAAAGGACACTACCATAGTACCGGATAGCAAGTATCCGAGAAGACTCATAAAGCCAGCTAAAACGAACAACAATAATACCGATTGAAGTCGGTTTTTTAAGGCATGTTGCTGCCATGCTTGAGGGTCTAGTTGTTGCATTGGTGTTCAATCTCTATCTGATCAATAAACACTCAAAAAATACTTGAAAAATTTTATCCAAGATATATATAGATACTAGGCGCTGTATACAGGCCTAATTGGGTGCGTTTTGCATATTGCTTATTTGAGGATAGGTGTCACGTGCTTAAGACTTCTATGACGTGCCTTCCTTTCCTTCTCTGCTATTTATGCACTCTTCGGTTGCTTGTATCAGCATAGGTTGATTGTTTGAGTAATGGAGATTCTTATCATGTCCCAAGCACTGGCAATACGTGAATCTAAACTTCCTATTTCCATGGGCAGTTTCGGTGCGCTGGTATCTTTTGCCAATGCCTACCCGATGATTAGTGAGGAAGAGGAAAAAGAGCTGGCGATTAAACTTCGGGATCAACAAGACCTTGATGCAGCCCATCGTTTAGTGCTTTCGCATCTGAGGTTTGTCGTAAAGATAGCTAATTCCTATCAGGGCTACGGCCTTCCGATTACTGATGTTGCTCAAGAAGGAACGATAGGCTTGATGAAAGCGGTACAGCGTTTCGATCCTTCAAGGGGAGTTCGCTTGGCCTCCTTTGCCATCCATTGGATCCGAGCAGAAATATACGAATATGTATTACGTAACTGGAAAATCGTAAAGATCGCGACCACTAAGGCTCAGCGAAAACTGTTCTTCCGATTGCGAGAAGCGAAAAAATCACTTAAATGGCTAACCCAGACCGAAACCGAGCGAATCGCTTCCGATCTCGAGGTTGCAGAAGAGGACGTAATCTTAATGGAGCAGCGCCTCTATCAACCAGATATTCCGTTTGAGTTGGAGGTTTCATCCGACGAACCTGATTCACAGGCGTTACCTTCTCCCAGTGAATATCTGCATGGTGATGATGATCCCGCAGCAGCGTTTGAGAATCAGCGTGATAGTGGGGTGTTCCTAGATCTACTCCATCAGTCACTTGGTATTTTGGATGAGCGACAGCGTGATATTGTTGCTAGCCGTTGGATGCAGTCACCGAAAGCTTCTCTGGCGGACCTTTCAGCTCGACATGGGATCTCGATGGAGCGCGTTCGCCAGATAGAGAAACAAGCTTTTGAGCGGCTTCGCCAAGAAATGGGCAAAACCTTAGTAGCCTGAATATGAACAAGGAGCCAACAAACCTGTGTTGCAAGGGGTGTTGGCTTTTCCTACCAGTAAAATTCGCGATAACTGGCCGGTCAAAAATCCAAATTCGGGCAACCTTGACGAAACCAACATAATCACCTTTGAAAGTTGAATAGCAGCTTTTTCCAGTGGGCTTTCAAACTTTATTTCTTCAAAATCTGCTTTTTGTGGTAAGCAGCATGCCAAAATTATTTAATCTAATGGCTGCTTTGTCGCAACACTGGTCACGCAGCCTGCCCCTGCTTCATCCTGCTTCATTTATCTTATCGGGAAACGCTTCATGGAGCTTAAGAAGCAAAGGGTTAAGCTCTGGCTTGTCTATCTGCTGCAAAGCTCTCTCAATACGAGAATGGGGATACTGTCGAGCGGGGCCTTGTTTAGCCCACGCTTCCAACTGGCTCCTCGCACTTTGCAGTACCTTATCGTCAATCTGCGTCTCTGCTGCCAACCTTACGACTTTCACCTCTAGCTTTTGTACCTCTTCATGTTTCTCTGATAGTACTGCCAAAATAGCGGCCCCTGCGACAGCGGACTGTAATGAGCCCCATCCCCTTCCATACTGTCCTGCCTTGAAGGCCCAGGTACCTAAAATATCTATTACTTCGCTATGAATGTCATCAAAGGAGCCCTGAAACGCTTTAAAACCTGCATCAAAGATAGTTTCAGTAAAAGAGTATGCCTCTGCGTAGCGAACCGCTTCCTCACTCCTTGGAATCCATGTGTATATCAGCAGCAGCTTCTCCGCTGTATCAAGCAATTCTTGCTTAAGATACTCTGAGCAGCTTTCTGATTTAGATAAGGACATCAGGATGTGGGATAGGTGATCAATCCAGTGAGCAATGTCATGAAAAAGGCTGGAGTTTTTCTCTAGGGCCAACAGAAAGAGTTCCTTGTCTCTTTGCCTGACTCCCTCAGCCCAGCGGGCAATATTTCTTATTAGCACCTCTACTCGGTCACTTTTCTCGTCATAAGCTAATAGTTGGTTAGTAAGGACGCTCAGGTGCTGCTGAAGAGAGTCGGAGGACCCAATACCATAGTAATTCCCTAAGAGCTTACTGTGGGGATTGGAGAGCGGATTTTCTTCGATATTCATGCAAACTTTAACTATAAAAGTTACTTGCTCGTTTATGGCGCGAAGCGCATCGGTTGCGTCTTCCTGCATCCCGATCATACAAAGCGTAAGCGTCGATAATTCATTCATTGCTGTTTGGGTAACAGGCTGAAAATCCTTATTTATTGAACCAGTCAAGCCAAGCCTACCTATAGCTTCGACGACTGGGGCAGAGTCTGTATATATGTCTTCTTGAGCGTACCTTTTGACTACTTGGCTGAGATGCCCAATTGCCCCCATCAGTACATCTGGACTTTTCATTTGAATGGCGTCAGTAGCCGCTCTGGTCAAATAGGCCGCTGAAAGGTTCGCATGAGTTTTTCCGTTATGTGAATCGGCGTAATCAATCTGAAGATACTGTTCCGTCAAAAGAACATAGGTACTGAAGATCTGGCCTATTTTCTGCTCATCTCCTGATTTTAGTGCGGCGGCATACAGCTGTCTCAACTGCTCAAGCGTCTCATTAATTACTGAGTCAGTTGATAGCCCAACATCTAATAACGGATTTGCAGAGAAGAACGTTTTCTTTTTTGCCTGGATGTAGTGGTAATTAATGTTAACAAGGGATTCTAAGGCTATACCTGCAACATCATGATCACCTGTTTGCCAGTACCTTTTGGCTACGCTAATCACATATCGTATGGATGTTAGTGTTTCTCCAAAATAAGTAGGGTTCTGCTTAATGAAAGACCACCTCGTCCAGTCATGCTCTGTGTCTGGGTGCTCTTCAACTCTCTCTAATTCAATAAGCGGTTTACGCCGCTGATACCTTTTTTCCCACCAGATGCAGCTATTACGAACACCCTCAACAATGAGCGACAGCTGAAAAACTGGATTGATCAGGTTCAGCGCTCTTCTGAACGCAAACAAAAGCAAGGTAAATATCAGCACGATCCCCCAAAACAGCACCAGCGCCATCACTCCTGCCCACTGCTGGCTTTGAATAAGTGATAACGAAGCAAGAACCGTAGCGCATAAAAATGTGGCCCCAAAAGCCGATAGGAGCTTCTTATCGGAGCTTGATCGGTAGAACTGGCCATAAGGTGCATATTCCGGCCCATCATGAACACCCATTCCGGTTCAACGTGAACACCTATTCTGGTTTAACGTGAACGCTCATTCCGGCCCAACGTGAACACTTTT
>JAPHRD010000106.1 GCA_026196225.1 Motiliproteus sp. | reverse complement strand
CCGGACCTTGGGGCTACCAGTACAACAACATCGGTTATAAAGACAGCTTTAACCGCACCACTGATACTAAGGTTGACGTTGATGCTAGTCGCACCTCACAGCGTGACTATCGTTTGAACTACAACCTGGATTCCAGCGTTCGTAATAAGCTGAACAACAACTTCAAGCTGGACTACAAATACGACTACCGTAAGGATGACATCAGCGCAACTCAGAATATGAACCAGGTTCGTGCTTATCGTTCCGGGGTCAACCAGAATGCCTTTAACGTCGGTGGTGCATCCGGTCACAGCATGAACCAGACTCAGGGTGGTACTTCTGTAGGTAGCCTGGTGAATGAATCGCACACCACCAAGCACAAAGGTCATAGCCTGCTATCTCCGACTTACACCTCTGCTAACGGTAGTGTAAGCAAGGGTAATATGTTCGGTAGCCAGATCGGTGGCATGCAGTCTGCAATGCAGGTGGGTGATGTTGCTAACATCCAGGGTAATACTCAGGATCAACGTGCCGCTTCATCTGTTTCCAGTGCTGACGCGGTATCAAATACTGCCAAGAAGTAATAGTTGTTTAATCTGTAACCCTTTCAATTCCCTTTGACCTCGGCTTAGTCCGGGGTCTTTTTTTATTTGCTGAAAAAACATTGAACCCTTTTTTTTCGGAGCGTTACCTACGGTACACAGCCTGAGGCGGTCGCACTCCGGCTGAACTGTAAATTCAGAGGAGAATAACAATGAAGACTTTACCAATCGTTTTGGCAGTGTCCGCTTTGGTATCACTGCCAGTGGTAGCCGATAGCACAACCGTTAACGGTAGCTTTAGTCAAAATCGCAGCACTGCTGTTTCCGTTGATGGTAGTCGTGACGTTAGCCGCAACACCGCTATCGATACCCGTATTGATAACAGCCGTAAAACAGCAATCAGCAACAGTACTGACTTGACCCGTCGCTACCTGATGAGTCAGCAGTACCGCAACAGCAATCAGCAGTTGGATTCCCAGCGCAGCTATAGCAGCGGCGTGGGTCAAGGGGCTGCCAACCAGGGCGGTGCTTCCGGGCATAGTATGAATCAAAACCAAGGTGGCGTTAGCGTCGGCAGTCTGGTGAGCGAAACCCACACCGATAGTCACAACGGTTCCGGTGGCGGTGGTTCCTACTGGCAGTATGCGCCGCAGAGCAACGTGCTTTCTGTGGAGGGGGATAACAATGCGCCGATCAGTCTTTCTAATATCAACGCCAATGGCGGCAACATCCATATCGGTGATGTGAACAAGGGCAATATGTACAACAGCCAGATCGGTAACAACCAAACCGGCGGTCAAGGTGGGAACTCGGTCAACAGTCAGTCCAACAGTCAGGGTCAGCAGGCCAAGAGTTCTACCGGTAGCCAAGATCGAGTCAGTAACTGATCAAGGTAATAAGGAGAAAAATGATGAATAAGTTGATCCCAGGGCTGTTGATTTGCCTGATGAGTAGCGTGGCTATAGCAGACACCTCTGTTCCCGCCGGGGCGGGTTATGACCCGGCCATGGAGCGACTCCAGGCAATGCAGCAGATGCGCTTACGATTGGAGCAGGACATGGCGGATTACTTGAATAGTGCTCGCGCCAATGGAGTGGGTCGTCCGGTACAGCCCGCCGACTCACCAACACTGCGGGAAATGCGCCAGGACGTGGCAGCCAATATGGAGCGACTGGAAGACCGCTTCCGCTGTCTGGATGTGGATATCCAGGGTAACAACGGCAACGTGGTGCTGGTGTGTGGTGATAACCACGGTCCGGTTTCTACCAATAATCAACAGGCCTTTGGGGCCGACCTGAACGTATCGGGAGGTGCGCGATGAAACACTATATTGAAAACACTTTAATGGCATTGCTGTTGCTCAGTGGTTCCATAGCGTTGGCGCCGGTCCAGGCCGAAGTCATAATCGAAGCCGGTAATAAGTATCAGGGTCATGGCTACGGTCACGGCCATGGAGGGGGCGTTGCCTTGGTCATTACTTCCAGTGATCGCTTTGATCCTCTAGTGCAGAAATTGATGGTGGAACGTAAACTTTCCGCGCATCCCATCATCGATGAGCCCAAGTTTCTGGTTGTTCCTCACAGCGGTGATGCAGAACTGACGGAGATGCAGATTCGCTATCTAGAGAAGCTATTGGATGAAGCCGAATCTGAGGAGTAAAACAGTCAAAAAAACGCCAAGCCATCGGGGTAAGTTCCGATGGTTTTGGTTGTTTACAAAAAAAGATAAAAATATTTGAACCCCTTTCCACTAGCCTGCCACCTACCGGGTAAACCAGATGCGTCCTGTCGATCAGGCCATCAGCTCAAAGAATTGATTACCTGGAGAATATGTCATGAAACTCAAGCAACTAATCATCCTTCCTCTTATTGCCCTGTCCTTGGTGGGTTGTAAGCAACAGATCGTTAAATCAGCCGTTACTGAGCAGGAGCGTGCTGGAGTGCAGTGTACTGGACCAAAGATGCGTGTGGCCGTTATGCCTGTTGGTGCGACCGGCAAGCTGGGTTCATTTGAAGGATTTGATGTGGGTGAGGCGCTGGCTTCTCAGCTGACCACCGCTCTGGAGCAGACCGATTGCTTTGTCGTCACCGATCGTATGGCTCTCTCGCATATTCTACGTGAGCAAGAGTTGGGTCTGGCGGGTGTGACCAACCCGGAAACTGCAGCAAAAGCCGGTCGGGTGATTGGTGCTCAGGTTCTGGTTAAGGCGGATATTACCGAGTTCGAACCTCAAAAAGAGAGTGGTGGTATCAACCTTGGTTTTGCTTCCAGCAGTCTGCCCTTTGGTATCCGTCTGGGTGGCAACAGTGGCAGCAGTCATGTGGCTATCGACCTGCGCCTGCTGGATGCTAGCACCGGTGAGGTGTTGTTCAGTGAGCGGGTAGAAGCCAGCTCCAAATCTCGTGGTCTGGCTGTGGGTCTTGATTTCAAGAAGATCTCGGTGGGTGGTGATAAGTTCTACAAGACTCCGATGGGGCAGGCGACCCGTGTTGCTCTGAATGATGCAGTATTTTATGTCATCAAGGGTACTCAGCAGGTGCCTTGGCAGGGTCAGATCGTCAGTGCTCGTGGTCAGCATATCTTTATCAACGCCGGTGTTGATGCGGGTATCAAGGTGGGTGACGTATTGAATGTTTCTGCGGTAGCCCAGGAATTAGTAGATCCTGAAAGTGGTGTGACTCTGGGTAAGGTGGAGAATCAGTTGGGCCGCATTCAGGTGAAAACAGTACAAGATAAATTTGCAATTGCTTCACTGCTGGATAGCTTCGAACCGCAGCGCGGAGACATTATCCGCTACCAGTAAACGAAACAAACAGTTATTCAGGCCCGCTTAGCGGGCCTTTTTTATTTGGGCTAAAAGGGCATTTCTGACCATTGGTGGAATGAAATGCGCTGGCGGCGGTGCTAAGCTCTATCCGCAAATGACAATAAAACAGTCAAAGTTGCGGGGTGTCCTATTACATCGGGAACACTGGTTAGACTTTGATGCTGACACAGAGAAGCTTTTATGAATCTTGAGAAGGTCATCGTTGGTTTTTTCGCTATTCTTGCCCTGGCTCTAAATGTTGTTTTCGTAATGGGGGATATCAGTAACCCCACCCATCACAATGTCTGGATTCTGACATTGGCTATTCTTATCAATTTGATCGCTGTCGGTTTGAAGCTGGGAGATCGCTCGCAGCTAGGGGCCATCTTGATGGCGACCGGGCTAGTATCTAGTTTATTGTTGATTTCGGCTCGCCTGGTCTGGGTGGCTAACGCTGATTCCGGTGATGACCTTAGTGTGGCCAGTGAGCAGATGGTGCTGATCGTCTCCTTGGCTGGGGGTGCTCTGGTGTCAAATCTGGTATCGGTGTTGACCTTCGCCGCAGATACCGTCATCTCTCGTCGATAATTAAGAGCTGAGGCTTTAGCCATGGCCACCACGTCCGATCTTAATCGCGTCACCTCAATCGTCCTGCGCTTTATGCGCGGTCCGATTTTGTTGTTGATCGTGGTTTATGGTCTTGGCATCACCGGCATGTCTCTGATCGATGGTCATAACGGCCGTCCCATGAGTCTGTTCCACGCCTTTTACTTCTTTACTTACACGGCTACCACCACCGGCTTTGGTGAGATCCCCGGCGACTTTACCGATCAGCAGCGACTGTGGGCCATCCTTTGCCTCTATATGGGGGTGGTGGCCTGGCTGTATGCCATCGGCTCGATTATCAAGCTGGTTCAGAACCCTCACTTTATTACCGCGGTGGCCGAGCGTCGTTTTGCCCGTACGGTGCAGACGATTCGAGAGCCTTTCGTCATTATTTGTGGCTTTGGTGATACCGGAAGCTTGTTGGCCCGAGGGCTAAGCGACAATTTGATGAGTGCGGTGGTGATCGACAGTGATCCGGAGCGGATCAAGGCGTTGGCGATGCGCGATTACTGGGTCAAGATGCCGGGGCTTTGTGGCGATGCCAGCGTTCCTAAGCATCTGGTGGATGCTGGTATCAAGCATCCTTTGTGTCGAGCGGTAGTTTCCCTGATTCCCGATGAAGAGCTTGATTTGAAGATTGCGGTGATGACCCGTTTTCTTAATTCCAAAGTGCGCATCATCTGTCGAGCGACGGATAAGCAGCAACAGGAACATCTGAGCCATCTACAATCGGTTTCAGTGATCGATCCCTTTGAGCTCTTTGGGGTGCAGTTGCGAACCGCGGTGACCGGGCCGAGGCTGCACAATCTCAGTCAATGGCTGGTGGGGGCTAAGTCGGTTGATATGGATCGGCAAACCCAAATCCCGCCCGGAAACTGGATTCTCTGCGGTTATGGGCGGATGGGGCGCAGGCTCCACAAGTACCTCAACAGTAATGATGTATCGACGGTGATTATCGATCCAGGACTGAAAGAGTCCAAGCTTTCCAGCAATATGATTAAGGGTCATGCCGATTACGATAACTTGCTTAAAGCGGGTATCAGGGATGCCGTAGGCCTGGTGGCCGGAACCGATAGCGATTCTAAAAATTTGCGAATACTGCTCAGTGCAGGCGCGCTCAATCCTGATGTCTATATGGTGGTGCGACAAAACCATCATGAAAATGAGATGGTGTTCAACGCTGCCCACGTCAATCTCACCATGCAGCCCAGCTTGTTAACCGCTCGGACGATACTGCTAAAACTGATCTCGCCTTTGATTGCTCAGTTTCTTGATCATCTGCGTGCCCAGGAAACGGCAGTTACGGAGCAGGTGGTTGAACGCTTATACCAGGCACTGGCTTCCCATAAGCCCCATCTGTGGACCCAGAAGCTATGTGATTCCAGTTCCTTTGCTATTCAGGAGCAGTTGGACAAAGGCCGGGTATTACGATTGGAAGATCTGATTCGCAGCCCTGCTGACCGCTCCAAGAGTCTCAACTGTTTGCCGATGGTGTTGGAGCGTGGCGGCGAAGCAGTGATGATGCCGGATCTAAAAGCACAGGTGAAGCCGGGAGATCTGGTGGTGTTTTGCGGTGATACCCAGAGCCAGCAGTTGCTCAATGCCAATATTTCCAATCCTTACACCATGGAATATTTGATCACCGGGTTGGAGCCGCCTCGTGGCTATCTATTGAATTGGGTGTGGCGCAAATGGTTTCAGCCTAAAGCCAAGGCCTGATTTTATGAATTGATCAGGTCTTCAGGCAAGCTGGGGATTGGGATCTAATTCCATGATTAGTTGCTTGTAATGGACCGGCGTATCTTCGAACTCAATACCAAGGCCATAGCCATTATCGCCTTCCAGTGGTTTGCTGTGGAGAGTATTGGCCCAGAGCTTAAAGACGCTGCGTTCTGGAGGGCTGGGCGGGGAAAGTTCCATCAGGATATGGACACCGGCGGGTAGTCGCTTGTTGATGACTACACTGGCTCCGCCACGGGATAGATTGGCGGTGCTGGCTTCCATGCGGTGACCGTCGGGCAAAACCAATAAAGCGGACAGTTCTGTTGAATAGCGTGGATGCCGACGACGCTCTGAACTCATAGTCGTTCCCTGATAAACTCGTAAAACATTTGGCTATTTGCATTCTAGGGTTGGATAGGTTTTTAGAGACTGAAAGAGCCCATCTCCTGTTTTGTGCAAAACTTGGTAGAGATCAGCCTGATACCAGAGTGCCGTTTTGTGCAAAAGGTGGTTGGGACACGCTACCCAAAAGCGTCATGTTTGCAGCACAAACCGGACATAGCGCTGACTTCCGATTTTGACGGGTGTATCTACGGAGCGGTCATCTTCGGTAGCGAGATCAGGGCTGAATTCAAGGCACTTCCCACCACAGAACCGCCATCTCAATCTGCTAAGAGAGGCAGCCAGCTCTTGGCTGAAGCCTCCCAAATAACTTATCTGATCCCTACACTGATTTAATTGTAGATTTAACAACAGCGCTGCCATCATGGTCAGCGCAGATAAGTAGTTATTATTTCACCTGGTTATAACTTTATAAAATCATTTAAGATCTACTAAATCTATTTTCATTTCACCTAATATTTTTTTTGACCCTTCGATGGATAAATGCCCTTCGTCTCTAAACAAAAAAATATCATCTTTTTTTGTTAAGCATATTTCATCATCACAAATCAAATCTGGAATCCAGACAACGCTAACATCTGTCTTTTGTACAACACTTCTCAATCTGTCAATTATCTCTTTATTATTTTCTTTGTACTCTGATATTTTAATGCTGCAAGAACTTCTAAAAAGGATGCTGTTAGTTGCCTCGCGTTCGAGACATTCACCAATATTAGAGCCATCTCTAGGAGGTGGTGAGAATATTATCGGAGTTTTGTTGTTATCGATCAATTTCTCAATTGTTTTAACAAGCATTTCTTCAGCATAACTTCCATCATCCTCGATCACTCTCCCATCGACAAGAAGTTTTCTAGATGTAGAGTTAAAGTATTGGCCCAAGGCTGAACTCATAATGACCACATCAATTGTCTTGTTTTTAATGATCAAATCAAACGCATCATCATTGTATTCAATGCATTTACTACCCCAGTCAGATTGATACCTATCACTTACTGGTGCTATTCCTAGTATTGGCCCACATACACTCTTTGTAAGCTGTACAACTTTCTTATTGGATTCCAGAAGACCAGGTACTAAGTGCATAGCATAGCTATCACCCCAAACGGCAATAGTTGGATCAGACGATGTCTGGCATTGACTAGCTATTTTATTAAACTCATCCAATCTATCGCACTTAGAAGACAGCCCAAAATTAATACGTCGAATAAATTCATAGTCAGAAATTTGATTTGAAAAGGTTCCAAATGCTAGCGGCACAGGTAGCAACATAACTAACACTGTGGCGAATCCGAACTTACCCCAAGTTAGCTTCTGCTTCTCTTTCCAACCGAAACGAAACGGTAACTCCACGTACTTGTATTGAAAGAAACCAAGCAATAAAGACAGAAAAACCAATAACATTTTTGTTTCTACAGGTACATCAGCCACATAGCCCAAGTATGCAAATGAAAACAAAGGCCAGTGCACTAAGTAAATTGAATATGACCAATCACCAATTCGTTCTACAGCATGAATTATTGAGTTTTTAGGCAGCCAATCTTTGGAGCCCAACAAAATAATAGCTGTTGATAAAACAACAATTAATGCATCACCTCTTGGATGAATACTATCTATGCTAATACAGGACATTATTAATATAACAATGATACTAGATAGTTTTGCGTAGGGCGGGATATTGACTGGCTTGTTAAGCATTATCCATGCACAAATAGAACCAGCCAGTAGTTCCCAGGCTCTAGTAGGGAATAAGAAGAAAGCCCACTCCCCGCTTGTTGAGTCTGATATTCTCCATAGAAAAGGAAGTTTTTCATCTGGTGATGAAGACCAAACTAAACACCATACAAAGCTAATAACACAAAGCCCTACAAGGGCAGTTATTCGAGTTTTTCTTGGAATGAGGAACAAAAATAATGGTAGTGTAAAATAATATTGCTCTTCAAGTGACAGAGACCATATATGCAGAAGCGGCTTGCCCTCGGATTCGCTCTCAAAATAACCTACCTGAGTAGGTAAAACCATGTTAGAAGAAAAAGATACAGCGCCTATCAACTGGTTAATATATTCTTCTATTTGCGAGGGAGTAATAAAAAAATATGCCAGCAATGTTGTAAAGAGCAAAGTTGAGTAAAGAGCAGGAAGGAGTCGCTTTGCACGACGTAAATAAAACTCTTGAAAACTAAAAGAATTATTATCCAACCCCTTAAGTATAATAGTTGTTATCAAAAATCCTGATACAACAAAAAAAACATCTACACCTAAATATCCATTTTCAAAATAACCAACAGAAGAGTGAAAAAAGACGACTACTAAAACAGCTATTCCTCGCAACAGCTGAATATCTCTTCTCACGTTCCCCTGCATGACTCTTCCTTTTTTGCAATCGATGCTTCTATCAATACAATTACAGTTATTTCCAGCCGATCAAACATTCTGATTTAGCACTTAGAGTGCTGTGTCGGACTGCCCCGCTGGCTATTTTTAGCATAAGGCTTATGATTTGCATTCGCCACCTTCAAGCCTACTGTCTGCTTTTACTCCTCGCTCCTACTCCTAGTGGCTGCTAAGTCGCAGCTCTTTCCATAAACGGACACTGACAAAGTGTCCGCTTGAACTCACACCATTAAACGGAAATTCGAAAATCCAACCAAAGCGCGATACTAGGCTTCCTGCTCTGCGCAGTGAAATCCAACCACCTGTCGATCTCGGCCTGAAGCATATCAGGCCACCATTCCAACCTCAGGATGCAAATAGCCAAACATTTTTATAGTATAGGCACTATTGTTGTCGCCCTGAACCTGAAGGTCCAGAAAAAACTGTCGAGGTAACTAAAAAACATGGAATTTTTGGATCTGACTCAGCTGGTGAGTTGGTTAGGTTTGTGCGGTATTGCGGTGTTTGCCGTGTCGGGAGCACTGGATGCAGCGCGTAAGGAGATGGATATTCTCGGATTTATGTTGATCGCTACAGTCACCGGACTAGGTGGCGGAACCCTGCGTGATTTATTGTTGGGCAGGTCTCCAGTCTATTGGGTGGAAGAACCGGTTTATGTGGGTATCTGTTTGATTGCGGCGGTTATCACTTACTTTTTGGTGCCTGTCATTGCCTCCCGCCGCAAGGCGCTGATCTGGATGGACGCTATTGGTCTGTCATTGTTTTGCGTAACAGGTACTAAAATCGCCTATGATCTCGGCGTGTCGCCTTTAATTGCCGTCTGTATGGGGGTTATGACCGCCAGTTTCGGGGGTATTATTCGCGATGTGTTGTGTGGCGAGTCGCTGGTCTTAAGTCAGCGAGAGCTCTATGTCACCACCACCGTAGTGGGGGCGATGACCTATCTCTGTTTGCAGTGGATGGTGTTTCCAGAGAGTGTTGCGCTCCTGGGTGGCTTTGTGCTGGCTCTGGGGTTACGAAGTGCGGCAATCTTGTTTGGTTTGTCTATGCCTTCCTATCGTGAGTCAAAATAGTCCTGGAAAGGTCGAATAAGAGCGATAGCGATCCTATTTTTCCAACTTTTTTACCCCTATGAACGAATAATATTTGCTACAATGTGGGCCATTTTTTGGCGCGGTGACGGCTGAGTCTGGACCGTGCGTTTTGAAGACGATCAGCAAAGGGCTGTGGTAATGGGTTTGAAACCAGTAAAAGTAGGTATCTGTGGTCTCGGTACTGTCGGTGGCGGTACTTTTAATGTCCTGAAACGTAACGAATCGGAGATTACCCGCCGTGCGGGTCGTGTGATTCGGGTTGAGCAGATTGGTGCGCGTCGCCCCAATCCCAACTGTGAAACAAACGGGGTTCAGATTACCGACGATATTTTCGCGGTTGCCAAAAATCCTGAAGTGGACATTGTCGTCGAGTTGATCGGTGGCTACGAGACTGCCCTGGAACTGGTTCTGACTGCTATCGAACATGGTAAGCACGTCGTGACTGCCAACAAGGCACTGATCGCAGAGCATGGTAATGAGATTTTCGAAGCCGCTCAGCGCAAAAACGTGATGGTTGCCTTCGAGGCTTCTGTGGCTGGCGGTATTCCGATCATCAAAGCGATTCGTGAAGGTCTGGCTGCCAATTCCATCAATTGGCTGGCGGGTATCATCAATGGTACCGGCAACTTTATTCTCACCGAAATGCGTGACAAGGGACGTGCTTTTGGTGATGTGCTGAAAGAAGCGCAGGAGTTGGGTTATGCCGAAGCCGATCCTACTTTTGACGTGGAAGGTATCGATGCCGCTCATAAGCTGACCATTCTGGCTTCTCTGGCCTACGGTGTGCCGTTACAGTTCAACAAGGCTTACACTGAAGGGATCAGCGAGATCACCACCGAAGACGTTAATTACGCTGAAGAGCTGGGTTATCGCATTAAGCACCTGGGTGTCAGCCGCCGTACCGAAGATGGCATCGAGCTTCGTGTGCATCCAACCCTCATCCCTGAGAAGCGTCTGATCGCTAACGTTGATGGCGTGATGAATGCTGTGTTGGTAGACGCCGATGCCGTGGGGCCGACTCTCTATTATGGCGCCGGTGCCGGTAGTGAGCCTACCGCTTCTGCTGTGATTGCTGACCTGGTTGATGTCGTACGTGCCATGACTGCTGATCGCGATAACCGGGTGCCGCATCTGGCATTTCACCCGTCTCACATGTCCGATTTGCCAATCTTGCCAATGGAAGAGATTCGCACTGCCTATTATCTGCGCCTGAACGCGATCGATCACCCAGGTGTATTGGCTGAAGTAACCAGCATTCTGTCTGCCCAGCAGATCAGCATCGATTCAATTCTGCAGAAAGGCACCGGAGAGGAGCTGGTACCCATTATCATCCTCACCCACGAGGTGCAGGAGAAGCAGATGAACCAGGCGATCAAACAGATTGAGGCGCTTGAAGATATTCAGGGTGCGGTTACCCGTATCCGCGTTGAACAACTGGATGCTAACTAGGAGAGCGGTATGAAGTATATCTCTACTCGGGGACAGGCTCCGGCGTTGAATTTTGAAGAGGTGCTGCTGGCTGGTTTGGCGTCCGATGGTGGTCTTTATGTGCCAGAGGAGCTCCCCAAGTTCTCCAAAGAGGAGATCGCATCCTGGGCGGGCCTATCCTATGCAGATCTGGCCAAGAAAATTATTGCGCCCTTTGTAGCTGATACTATTCCGCAGCAGGATCTGAACGCTATTATTGACGATACCTACAGCACCGCTGGTGGTGATCGGGTATTTGCTCACGATGCGGTGGCACCGCTTAAGCAGTTGGATGCCAACCTGTGGGTGTTGGAACTGTTCCACGGCCCAACCCTGGCGTTTAAGGATTTTGCTCTGCAGTTGCTGGGTCGCCTGTTAGACTACGTGCTGGAGAAGCGCGGCGAAAAGGTAGTCATCATGGGGGCAACCTCTGGTGATACCGGCTCAGCGGCAATCGAAGGTTGCCGTCGTTGCGACAACGTTGATATCTTTATTCTGCATCCCCACAACCGAGTGTCGGATGTCCAGCGGAAGCAGATGACCACCATCATGGGTGACAACATCCATAACATTGCCATCGAAGGTAACTTCGATGACTGTCAGCAGATGGTGAAAGAGAGTTTTGCTGATCAGAGCTTCCTGGGCGGTCGTAAGTTGGTGGCGGTTAACTCCATCAACTGGGCTCGGATCATGGCTCAGATTGTCTACTACTTCCACGCGTCTCTATCACTGGGTGGACCTCACCGCGAAATATCCTGTTCGGTACCTACCGGTAACTTTGGTGATATTTTCGCCGGTTACCTGGCCAAGGGTATGGGGCTGCCAATCAAGCAATTGGTGGTTGCCACAAACTGCAACGACATTCTGCATCGTTGCATTAGCAACAATGATTACTCCAAGCAGGAACTGGTTCACACCCTGTCGCCCAGCATGGATATCATGGTTTCCAGTAATTTTGAACGTCTGCTGTTTGATCTGCATGATCGTGATGGCGCACAGATTAGCGACTTGATGGAACGCCTGAACAACGAAGCGGTTTCACTGGATGAAAAGCGTCTGGTTAAAGCTCGTGAGTTGTTTGATAGCTACGCTGTTGACGATGAAGCCTGCTGCCAGGTGATCGCCGACATGTTTGAACGTACCGAAGAGCTGTTGGACCCGCACACCGCTATCGGTGTGAAAGCGGCGCAAGAACAGCGTTGGGATGCTGAAACACCGATGGTTGCATTGGCAACAGCCCATCCGGTGAAATTCCCAGACCCGGTTGTTAAGGCAGGCTGCAAAGCCCCTGATCTGCCCCATCATCTGGAAGATCTGTTTGATCGTCCAGAGCGTTACGAAGTGCTGCCTAAAGATCTGGCTGCGGTACAAGCATTCGTCAGCAAGCATATCAGCTGATCTGAACAACGCTTCCGTATGCCTCAGAGGTCAAGGCCAACATGGATGATCTGTTTGTTTGGGCTTCAAAACTGATCTGGGCTGTTATCAGCCCGGATCATCTGTTGCTGTTTTTGTTCACCTTTGCTGTCATTCGCAGTGCCTTTTCCCGAACCGATAGCCCTTCAAAAAGCCAGCGCGCTGGTCGTCGATTGCTTTGGTCGAGCCTGCTGCTTATCTGGATTATCGCCATCTATCCCGTCGGTCATCTGCTTTTATCGCCGCTAGAGCAGCGTTTTCCTGCCAACGAACTACCCCCAGAGTCAGAGCTATCTGGCGTGATTGTATTGGGTGGTGCCGAGAAAATTCGGACCAGCGCAGACTGGAATACCCTTGAGACCAACGAAGTTGCAGAACGGCTGCTGGTGATTCCAGAGCTGCTGCGAAGGTATTCCAATAGCCGTTTTATCTACACCAGTGGTTCCGCATCCGTTGAAAATCCATCTAAAAGGGGGGCTGATCTGGTCAAGGCCTATTTAGAGCGGCAGGGGGTGGCTGAACGTTTTGAATTTGAGCGGCAATCGCGAAACACCTATGAGAACGCCGTCTACACCAAACAACTGATCGGTGATGATGGTGGTAAATGGTTGCTGGTTACTTCAGCATTTCATATGCCTAGATCCGTAGGTGTATTTAGTTACCAGGGGATCGATGTTATTCCTTACGCGGTCGATCACTGGACGTTAGCACAAGCCCCCGGTTTTCATTTCAATCTCGCCAGCAATCTGGGGTCATTGAAGATGGCCATGCGGGCTTGGATTGGACTCTTTGCCTACTGGTTTACCGGCAAAACAGCCCAGCTCCTTCCAGCACCTATTGAGACAGTTCAAGGACAACTCAATGGATAAACAGATTGTCCGTCGCCAAGGCTCTCCCCTCGACGATCCATCTCTGCCACCCATTTTGCAGCGCATTTACGGTTCCCGTGGAATCAGTGATAGCGGAGAATTAGACCGATCTCTGCGGGTTTTAGAGTCTCCCAAATCTTTGATGGGGTTATCTCAGTCTGTGACTGAGATCGCCGATGCAGTCTGTCAGGGAAAGCGTATTCTGGTGGTAGGTGATTTCGATTGTGATGGTGCTACAAGTAGTGCCTTGTCGGTTCTGGCCTTGCGAGCGATGGGTGCAGCTTGGGTTGATTTTTTGGTTCCTGATCGATTTCGTTTCGGCTATGGACTGAGCCCTGAAATCGTTGCAGTAGCTGCCGAACAGACTCCCGACTTGCTGATCACCGTGGACAATGGCATTTCTAGTATTGAGGGTGTACGGGCCGCCAAAGACCGGGGCATCAAAGTAGTGGTGACCGATCATCACTTGCCGGGAGAATCTCTGCCAGACGCTGATGGGGTAGTTAACCCCAATCAGAATGGTTGCCCATTTCCCAGCAAAAACCTGTGCGGTGTGGGTGTCATATTCTATGTGATGAGTGCCCTTCGGCGCGAACTGGAAAGTCGGCAATGGTTTTCTCAGCAGCAAATAGCGGTACCAAATATGGCAGCGTATTTGGATCTGGTGGCGCTGGGGACGGTTGCCGATGTGGTGCCCTTGGATCAGAACAATCGGATCTTGATTGAGCAGGGCATACGACGTATACGTGGTGGCGTAGCGCGGCCGGGGATTCTTGCATTGCTGGCAATTGCCGGGCGGGATCATCGCCGCCTGATATCCAGCGATTTAGGTTTTGCTGTAGGGCCGAGGTTAAATGCTGCTGGTCGCCTGGAAGATATGTCTATTGGTATCGAGTGTCTGCTTAGCGACGACCAAGATCGAGCCCAGCAGCTCGCCTATCAGCTGGATGAACTAAATCAGGATCGTAAACGAATCGAGCAGAGTATGCAGGAACAAGCACTGCAGATTCTAGAGACCATCAGCGTAGAAGGGTCTGGAGAACTCCCTGCCGGATTATGTCTTCACGACAGTGATTGGCACGAGGGGGTGATCGGTATTCTCGCCTCCCGAATCAAGGAGCGAATGCATCGACCAGTGATCGCCTTTGCCGATGCTGAAAATAATATGATTAAAGGCTCGGCACGATCGATCCCCGGGTTGCATATCCGTGATGCGCTGGATGCGGTAGCCGCCCGCCATCCGACCCTGCTCAGCAAGTTTGGTGGACACGCCATGGCGGCGGGTATGAGTCTGCCCAAGGATAACTTTCCTCTATTTCGTCAGGCATTTGATGAAGAGGTAAGGCGGCAACTGAGTGATGAGGATTTTCAGGCCAAGGTGGAAACTGACGGCGAATTGCAGTCTGCCGAATTCAGCCTGGAAACAGCCCAATTGCTGCGCGATGCTGGTCCCTGGGGACAGCAGTTTTCAGAGCCTCTCTTCGATGGCGTGTTTGATCTTATCGAGCAGCGAATTGTGGGCCAGAAGCATTTGAAGATGATGGTGGCTGACCGTCATTCAGGCCACTGTATTGATGCGATCGCGTTCAATGTCGATACCCAGATTTGGCCCAATAGTGCTTCGCAGGTGCGTTTGGCCTATAAGCTCGACATCAATGAATTCAGAGGTCGTACCAGTGTTCAATTGTTGGTGGATTACCTCGAGCCCTGCTGAATATCTCTCTGCTTTTAGTTACCACATATCATCGGCTTCATCGTCCGGCTGAGATTGCAGATTAAGCGGAATCTGAATCTCGAACTGGGCGCCCGTTTCGCCATCACTATTGCAGGCGATGGTGCCCTTCAATAGCTGCGTTACCAGATTGTAGATCAAGTGAGTACCCAGGCCGCTACCGCCGCTGCGACTGCTGGTGACGAAGGGATTGAAGATGCGGTGACGAATCTGTTCTGGTATCCCCCGACCATCATCACGATAGCTGATGTATAGCATTTGCTGCCGCTGCTCGATGTCGATGCTGATCAGGCCAGAGTCACTGTTCTTGAATCCATGGAGTATCGAGTTGTTGATCAGGTTGGTGAAGACCTGGCTGAAGCTATTTTGATAACTGACGATGGTCAGCTCGGGATCACAATTAATTGCTACTTCGCAGGGGCACTGTTTGATCTCCTTGTCGAGCATTCCTACCGTAGCCTGCAGATTCCGAAGGACGTTAAAAGCAGCGCTCTGTTCGTTGGTTTGATCAACGGCGATCTGTTTGAAACTACTGATCAGCGAGGAGGCCCGTTTCAGGTTGGTGTTGATCAGATCACTGGCTTCATTGAAGTCGCGGCTGAAAGATTCGGCACTGCTTTGAGTTAGGGTGCCTTTTTCCATCTGCTGCTTAAATTCAGTGGTTAGGTCGCTGATCAGCGACGCGGAGGTGAGGCTGGTGCCGACCGGTGTGTTGATCTCGTGG
>JAPHRD010000031.1 GCA_026196225.1 Motiliproteus sp. | reverse complement strand
TGCGGAGCGGTAGTTCAGCTGGTTAGAATACCGGCCTGTCACGCCGGGGGTCGCGGGTTCGAATCCCGTCCGTTCCGCCACTTTCAGTGCAAGCTGAAGTAAGATCGAGAGCCAGCACAAGCTGGTAGCCAACGCCGAAAGGCGCGTTGGGCGTGTAGCTCAGTTGGGAGAGCGCCACCCTTACAAGGTGGATGTCGGGAGTTCGAGCCTCTCCACGCCCACCACTTCGATACAATCCTCCTCAATTTATATCTTAATCCTTTGCTGATTCACTTAATGTTTGTTTTCTAAACAAATAGTGTTGCTGACTTAGTTTCTGTAGTCCTTATAATGGATGGCATTGTTGACCGTTGTTAAAGGTCAATCCACAGTAGGCAAAGTGATGGATCAGTTTAAGAATATCGGCTTGGTCGGGCGTTCAGATAGCGAATTGGTTATCCAGTCCTTGGATGCTCTGATTCCTTACCTGCAAGAGCAGGGGATCAATGTGATTCTCGATACCCGGATTTCCCCGCAATTAGAAAAGCATGGATTGCAGGAAAGTGCTGTTCGTATGCTGGGAGAAAGTTGCGACCTGGTGATTGTGGTGGGTGGCGACGGCACTCTGTTGGGTGCTGCTCGGGAACTTGCCCCCAAGAAAGTCCCGATGCTGGGAGTTAACCGTGGCAATCTGGGTTTTCTTACCGATATCCGTCCGGAAGAGATCTGTGAGAAGGTGGGAGAGGTTCTGGATGGAAAGTACACCGTCGAAAGCCGATTCCTGGTTGATGCTTTTATCCGCCGACGGGGCCAACCGGTCGGTGAGGGCTGTGCGCTTAACGATGTGATTCTTCACCCCGGTAAGGCGGCGCGCCTGCTCCGTTTTGATCTCTATATTGAAGGAGATTTTGTCTACAACCAGCGTTCTGATGGTTTGATTGTTTCAACCCCTACCGGATCTACCGCCTATTCGTTGTCTGGCGGCGGGCCAATCATGCACCCCCGCTTGGATGCGTTGGTTTTGGTACCGATGTTTCCTCACACGCTCACCAGTCGGCCGATTGTTATTGATGCTAATTTGGAGATAAAAATTGTTATCGATGAACGCAACGATACCTATCCCAATATTAGTTGCGATGGACACAATCGTATTGCCTGTGCGCCGGGAGATGTCATTACCATTCGTAAGAAACCACAAAAACTAAAACTGATTCACCCCTTAAGCTACAACTTCTACGAGACCTGTCGCAGTAAGTTGGGCTGGGGTACGAAGCTGGGCGATTAGGGAGCATTAGGATTTGTCAGGATATGATCTGATCGGCGATGTTCACGGCTGCGCGCAATCGCTCAAGCATCTACTTAATAAACTTGGATACCGGCTGGATAACGGCTGTTACCGTCATCCACAGCGGACAGCCATTTTTATTGGCGATATTGTCGATCGCGGGAACAACATTCGTGAATCACTACAGCTGGTTCGAGCAATGGTAGACGGGAATAGCGCTCAGATTGTTATCGGCAACCACGAATACAATGCGCTTGCTTACTGCACCAAGGCTCGTGCGGATAGTGACAGGAACTTTCTTCGCGAGCATAACGAACGCCACGAAAGTCAGATCCGCGAAACCCTGGTTCAGTTCGCAGCCTATTCAGAGGAATGGCAGAGTTACCTGGAGTGGTTCCGGCAGCTACCGTTATTCCTTGAGTTTGAGAATTTTCGAGTTGTCCACGCTTGCTGGGATCAGAACTTGATTGATCAGCTTAAACAGCAAGGGGTGGCTAATCTATCAGATGACAAATTTATCCATAAGTCCGCTGAACGCGGGTGTTTTCAATGGCAGGTGGTAGATCGCCTGTTGCGGGGAACCTACCTGCCGCTTCCCAACAATGAGGTGATGCTTAGTCAGGACGGATACCGGCGTCATGTTTATCGCACAAAGTTCTGGTCTTTGAACCCGGAAACCCATCAGGATGTGGTATTCCAGCCCGATCCGCTACCTGCTCATATCGCCGGAATGGAACTAACCGAGCGGGAGAAAGCACGGCTGCTGCACTACGGTGAGGAACAATTGCCACTATTCATCGGTCACTACTGGCAAGAAGGCAGGCCGGTGCCGATTCGGGGCAATATCGCCTGCTTGGATTACAGTGCTGTCAAGAATGGTGCCCTGGTGGCTTACCGGATGGACCAGGAAAAACAGTTGGATCCGAATAAGTACGTCTGGGTCGATGTCGATCCGGCCGATGTAACGCCCCTCGGAGATTAAAATCTTGATGGTGAAAGTGCTCGAAATTCCAGGTGGGGAAAACCTAAAAGAGTTTGCCGGTTATCTATGGCAACGGAAAATCCCCCATCGTATTCACTTCAACCAGGGGCAGCAGGAGTTATGGCTGGCAGATCCTGCCTATGCCGATTTCGTTGTTGATCAGTATCGTCGTTGGAAGCAGGGAGAAGCGCTGGAGCAGGTTGAGGTTGTGCAGCAGAACGGGGTCAGCACGGGGGATGCCTTTGCTTTCTGGTTACTGCATACGCCGATAACCTTGGCACTGATTGGAATTAGTTTGTTGCTGACGCTGGTCACCGGATTTGGCGAGGTGTTGCAGTGGCTGCACTGGTTTACGTTTGTCGACTTTAATTATCAAGGCAACTATCTCCTTTACCAAAGTTTTGAAACCATGATTAGCGGGGGAGAGTGGTGGCGCGCCGTAACACCGATCTTTCTTCATTTCAGCCTTTTACACCTGGTTTTTAACCTGCTTTGGACCTGGGAGCTGGGGCGCCGACTAGAGCTGGTCTACCAGCGTTGGCTGTTAATCGCGTTGGTGCTGTTTATGGGAGTGGTCTCCAATATCGGTCAATTCCTAATGACCGGACCTATGTTCGGCGGGCTTTCTGGCGTGATCTTCGGCATGATGGGTTATACCTGGCTCTGGGATCGGTTGTGCCCGGAACGCCGGTTCGGCATGCCGCCGGTTCTGATGACATTTATGGTGATCTGGCTGGTGCTTGGCGTAAGTGGAATCTTGGAAAGCTTTGGTTTTGGTGCCATCGCCAACACCGCGCACTTGGTTGGTTTGCTCTGCGGATTAGCTGCTGCCCCCGTGGTTTATCAGTTTCGCGAACGACTTTGGCGTAAACTCTAAAGGTAATTGGCAGCTCGAATCATGACCTCGTGTTATGATCTGCTGCCCTGTTGTAACAAGAAATTTGAGGTGGTTTGCAACCATGACTTTTGAAGAACTACTGGAAAACATGACTCCGGAAATGCATACCGCCATGCGACAGGCGGTCGAGTTGGGTAAATGGCCCGATGGCCGTGTTTTGTCGGATGAAGAGCGGGAAACCTGCCTTCAGGCAGTAATCGCTTATGATCATCAGAATCTGGACCCGGCCCAGCGGGTCGGCTATGTAGGCGAACGCAAGAATTGCAGTGATGATGGCCCAGACGAAAAGAAATCGATGCGTCTGGGACCTGGGGGTGTTGAGATTTTTGAAGGATAAGGATTGTCATGTCATTGCAAAGCAAGGGTGAGGGCAATCTTAGCAAGCTGCGAATCGAACTCGGTTCTCCCGCTCGCTATGAGTTGCGCTTAGGTGACCAGGAAGTCGAGCTCAATCAGTACCTGGGTAAGCCGATCAAACTGGTGTTCAGTGGCACCATTAATTGTCAGCACTGTGGTCGATTGAGCAAAAAGAGTTTTAACCAGGGCTATTGCTATCCCTGTTTCCAGTCTCTGGCACAGTGTGATAATTGCATTGTCAGTCCGGAAAAATGCCATTTTCATTTGGATACCTGCCGTGAACCTCAATGGGGGGAGCAGCAGTGCATGCAGGATCATATCGTTTATCTGGCCAACTCCTCCGGTATCAAAGTAGGCATAACCCGTCATACTCAGCTGCCCACCCGTTGGCTGGATCAGGGCGCGGTACAGGCATTGCCCATTCTACGGGTTGCGACCCGTTATCAGTCCGGTTTGGTGGAGTCAGTGTTTCGCAGCCAGATCAGTGATCGTACCAATTGGCAGGCAATGCTGAAAAATCAGGTGGATAAACTAGATCTTGCTGCAGAGCGCGATCGTCTGTTTGAATTGTTGGATACTGAGCTATCCGAGCTTGAAAAGCGCTTCGGTGTTCAAGCTATTCAGCGAATACACGACGGCGAAACTCAAGCCATCGAATACCCCGTTCTCAACTATCCTCAAAAGGTGTCGTCCCTTAATTTGGATAAAACGGCTACTGTTGAGGGCACTCTCCAGGGTATTAAGGGTCAATATCTGATTCTGGATACCGGAGTTATTAATATCCGCAAGTTCACTGCCTACAAGGTTGAATTTTTCGCCTGATATAGTCACCTGAATCATTCATCTGAAACAACAGATCCATCGATAGGTTTTAGCGATGAGCAAAGACAATCCGCAAGCTATTCATCTGAAAGATTACCGTGTCCCTCCCTATTTGATCGATAGCACTGAGTTGCACTTTGAATTGGGGGAGAAGGCTACCCTGGTTAAGTCCAAACTGAGTGTGCGTCGCAACCCCGACTGCCAAGCGACCAATCCGCCCTTGGAGTTGGATGGTGATAAAGATATGCAGCTGCGTCGGGTGTTGCTCGATGGTCAAGCATTGACAGCGGAACAGTACCAGTTGACTAGCGAACAGCTGGTGATCCCCGAGCTACCGGAAAAATTCCAGTTGGAGTGTATCACCCTGATTAAGCCTCAGGAGAACACTTCCCTAGAAGGTCTCTATAAGTCTAATGGTATGTTCTGCACCCAATGCGAGGCGCAGGGGTTCCGCAAGATTACCTTCTATTTGGACCGCCCTGATGTGATGGCGCAGTTCAAGACCACTATCGTTGCTGACAAAAGCCGTTATCCGGTTTTGCTCTCCAACGGAAACCCCATTGACCAGGGCGAGTTGGAGGATGGCCGTCACTGGCTGACCTGGGAAGATCCATTCCCCAAACCCGCCTACCTGTTTGCCTTGGTGGGTGGTGATCTTGAGTTGGTGGAAGACCACTTTACCACCTGCAGCGGCAGAGAAATACCGCTACGGCTTTACGTCGAAAAAGCCAACCTGCACAAGTGTGATCATGCCCTGGCGTCGCTGAAACGCTCCATGAAGTGGGACGAAGAGGTATACGGCCGCGAGTACGATCTGGATATCTTTATGATCGTCGCCGTAGATCATTTCAATATGGGAGCGATGGAGAATAAAGGCTTAAACATCTTCAACTCCTCCTGCGTGCTGGCCAACCCCAAGACCTCCACCGACGCGGCTTTCGAGCGGATCGAAGGGATCGTTGCTCACGAATATTTTCATAACTGGTCCGGTAATCGTGTCACTTGCCGGGATTGGTTTCAGCTCAGTCTCAAAGAGGGCTTTACCGTCTTCCGTGATTCTGAATACACCGCTGATATTGGCTCTCGAACGGTTAAACGAATCGAAGATGTCAATTTGCTGCGCACCTCTCAATTTGCTGAAGATGCTGGCCCGATGGCCCATCCCGTGCGTCCTGACTCCTATATTGAGATCTCCAACTTTTACACTCTGACGGTGTATGAGAAAGGGGCGGAAGTGGTGCGGATGATTCACCGCCTGCTGGGGCCGGAACTGTTCCGTAAAGGCTCTGATCTATATTTTGAGCGTCATGATGGCCAGGCCGTGACGACGGATGATTTTGTAGCTGCCATGGAAAAAGTCAGTGGCGAAGACCTCACTCAGTTTAAGCGTTGGTATTCACAGGCGGGTACACCGCGATTGACGGTGACCGATAGTTATGACGAAGCCGCTCAGCAATACACTTTGACATTCAATCAAAGCTGCCCGGACTCTCCCGGGCAGAGCGATAAGCAACCATTCCATATTCCTGTTTTGGTAGGTTTGCTAGATAGCGAAGGTCAGGACATTCCTTTAGCGAACGGCGAATTCTCTCAGCTGTTGCAGTTGAAAGAGGCGAGTCAAAGTTTCCGGTTTGATAATGTTTCCTGCAAACCTGTGCCGTCGTTGCTGCGTGGTTTTACCGCGCCGGTAAAACTGGAATACGACTACAGTCGCGATGATTTGGTCTTTCTGATGAGTCACGACAGCGATGGTTTTAACCGCTGGGAAGCAGGGCAAAAACTGGCTGTAATGATCATGCAGGAGTTAATGGCTGACTTTCGTAATGATAAGGAGTTGGTGCTTGATCCGTTGTTGATTGATGCTTACCAGCGGGTACTGATGGATCGTTCACTGGATCCTGCCATGGTAGCCAAAATGTTGATGCTACCTTCGGAAGCCTACCTCAGCGAACTGGCCAGCGAGATCGATGTTGAGGCGATCCACGAAGTGCGTGAATTCGTTAAGGGAACCCTGGCGCTACAGCTGCAGGGGCTGTTTATGGATTGCTACCGCCACAATCGTTCTGATGGGCCTTACCAGCTTAATGCGGAGGCGGTTGCTCGTCGTAGTCTACAAAATCAGAGTCTTTCCTACCTGATGACCTTGGACAACCCCATGATCAGGGTGTTGGCCGAAGAGCAATTTGAAAACTCCGATAACATGACAGATACCCTGGCAGCTTTAACCCTGTTGGCTCACTCCAATTTTGACGATGCCCGAGAGAAGGCCCTAGCGTCATTTTATGATCAGTGGCAGCAGGATACTCTGGTAGTTAATCAGTGGCTAAGTGTCCAGGCTACGGCTCCACGGGAAGGTACGCTTGAACAGGTCAAGGCGCTGATGAAGCATGCTGCCTTTGACGTCAAAAATCCTAATAAGGTGCGAGCTTTGATCGGCGCATTCTGCATGCAGAATGCAATTCAGTTCCATCAGGCTGATGGCGGCGGTTATCGCTTCCTGGCGAAGCAGATCAAGGTGCTTGATAAGCTGAATCCACAGATTGCCTCGCGGTTGTTGACACCTTTGACCCGGTGGAAAAAATACGACGCTGGTCGTCAGAAAATGATGCGAGAACAACTCCAGCAGATTCTGGTTAGTAAAGATCTGTCCAAGGATAGCTACGAAGTTGTCAGCAAGAGTTTGGATTGATTGATCAAAGTCAACGGCCTTAGTCTATAGTGATATGGCGAAGCAGAATGATCGCTTATATTCTTACTCTGGTCAGATCGGGTTGTAAGGCAAATAGTGGATCTGCGAGAAATCCAAAATAGTCTACAATCCAGCGATTTTTAGTAGGTTGGCGCAAATCGCCGACCTGCTGGTGAACTAAGAAGAAAAGGATTGAATGAATGAATTCTTACCTGTCTGCTCAACAAAAGAGCGAGTATCAGCGTAACTACCGTAATTTCGAAGATCATTACACAAAAGGGGAAGCGGCCCTTCAGGCACTAAAACAGGCTAAAGCCAGTCGTATCTGGATCGTTGGTGTCATTGCCCTGTTCTTCTCCATGCACTCAGAGTTCTACCTGGGTATGGCCGCCGCACTACTCGGTGCCTACTTTTATCAGATTATCTCTGCGTATATGAAGAAAGCACAGGTGGAGGATTCTCTGGAAGAGATTGAGCGTTGGTTTAGTACCAAGGGCTTGGTGTTCCAGGATAAAACGGCGTTCTTCAAAGAGGATGACCAATTGGAAAATCCAATCGACCTGTTCCAGGACACGGTTTATCAATGATCTGAAAAATCATTTTAAAAGAGCCTTTAGAGGCTCTTTTTTTTGCTTAAAATAATCTGAAGTAGTTTCTGATCAAGTATGAAGGGCGAAACTGCGAACTACTGACTACAGTAAATAAAAAGCCATTAGAGGGATGTGAACAGTGGAAACCGGATTATCACTGAATCAACTTCGCGTTATTGGTTGTCTGATCGAAAAGGAGATTACTACCCCCGATCAGTACCCCCTTTCTTTAAATGCACTGACTGCTGCATGCAATCAGAAAAGTAACCGTGAACCGGTGTTGGATCTCGAAGAGATATGCGTACAAGAGATTCTGGATGAGTTGAAAAAGCTTCACCTTGTGCGTGAGGAGTCGAGTTTTTCCAGCCGTGTAGCCAAATACAAACACCGTTTTTGCAATACAGAATTTAGCGAACTTAAATTTTCTGATCATGAACTGGCCATCATCTGCGTACTCTTTTTGCGAGGACCTCAAACGCCAGGAGAACTCCGGCTACGCTGCGGGCGCCTCTCTGAGTTCGATGATATTGAAACCGTTGAGCGAACTTTAGCTGACCTGATGGAGCGTCATGAGGGTGGCTTGGACGCCGGTTTAGTTCGCAGGCTGGAACGAGAGCCCGGAAAGCGCGAGTGCCGTTATGCTCACTGTTTTGGTTCCGACGAAGTAGAGGCCGTTTTTGAGAGCGCTAACGCTCCTACTTCCACCGTAACAGCAGCCGTTTCCACTCCGGCAAAAGATATCGATGGGACGCAAGAACGGTTGGCGGCGCTGGAAGCAGAAGTCTTGGAGCTGCGTCAGCAAATGGCCACACTTAAATCTGAGTTTGATGAGCTGCTGAACTAGGGTACTAACATGGACTATGAAGCAGTACTTCAGTTCTGGTTTGAAGAGATAGAACCGGGGCAGCGCTGGCAGAAAGACGCTGAGTTTGATCAACAGATCAGCCGTCGATTTGGGGCCGCCCATCAGGCGGCCAGCCAATGCGAGTTGTTTCACTGGCGCTCCAGTGCTTCAGGCCGGTTGGCAGAGATTATCGTCCTCGACCAGTTCTCCCGTAATATCTATCGTGATCAGCCCGGTGCTTTTGCACAGGATGCTCTTGCCCTCGCTTTGGCTCAACAGGCGATTGCTCAAGGGGATCGTCAATCTTTGCAGGTGGAGCAGAGAACTTTCCTCTGTATGCCCTATATGCACAGTGAGTCTCCGCTGATTCACCAGCAAGCATTAGAGTTGTTCTCAGACCCGGGTATGGAGGATAACCTGAGATTTGAACATCGGCACAAAGAGATCATCGATCGTTTTGGTCGTTACCCCCACCGCAACAGCGTGCTTGGGCGTCAGTCCAGCGCGGAAGAGATCACCTTCCTGCAGCAGCCTGGTTCCTCTTTCTGATCAATAAGTAAACCAACACCTGGGCAGTTGCTTTCTATCCGTGATCAGCATCAATGCTTTGCCATATAGCCACTGCATCAATGATTGGTCTATGTTATTACTTACCCTTTTAAACAAATAACAACAGGGGCTTACCCCCTGGGTAGTTTTCAGTAACTGGGCGGCGTTTTTCAACTGAAGAAAAACCTGCTTTGCTGATAAATATAAGGTAAGGAAAACAAGATGATAGGTCAGATAAGAATAACATTGACCATGTTGTTATCACTTGTCTCTGCAATGCTGCTGCCTAATACGGTAGTGGCGGACCAATACAAAGTCTTGGTTGTGTTCAGTTATGAACAGGATTTTTATTGGACAAAGGAGATTCGACAAGGGATTGAAAGTGTATTGGCTGACAAAGCCAAGATCACTTATTTTCATATGGATACCAAGGACAACCTTGCCGGTGGTAAACAGAAAGCCAGTCAGGCATATGAACTCTATCGGCAATTACAACCGGATGGGGTTATTACGGCTGATGATAATGCCCAGCATATGTTTGTGGTTCCCTATTTGAGAGATAAGGTTGATACACCGGTGATGTTTAGCGGCGTCAATGCGGAGCCTCAGAAGTATGGTTACCCAGCCTCCAATGTTTCCGGCATTCTAGAGCGGGGCCATATTCGAGAATCAATCGCCTTTCTTAAACAGTTTTCGCCAGCTATCAACAATATCGGTTTTATCGCCAAGGATAGTCCTTCTGGACGAGCAGTGTTCGAACAGATTGAGCGGGAATCAGGCAGCTATGCAGTAGATGTTTGTGATCGCAAACTGGTTAAATACAAAGAGGATCTGATATCCGTCGGCAACGATTTTAAACAACGTTGCGATGCCGTTTATGTCGACGGATTAGGTGGGTTGACTGACGACCAGGATAATAAGATCACTCACCGCCATATTTTGGATCTGCTGGACCGTCATTATCAAGGGCCGGTACTGGGCGCCAATCGATATCATGTTGAACAAGGGGCGTTGAGTGCAGTCATAAAGACCGGACAGGAACAAGGACAGCGGGCTGCAGAGATGCTACTAAAAGCGATGGAAGGGACTCCGATTATGAAACTGCCTATCAGCCGTAATTTTAAAGGGCGCCGAATTCTCAATGTTTCCACCATGAAAATGTTAGGAATTCAGCCGCGGGCGATTACCCTGCGGGGTGCTGAATTGGTCAGGACTCGTTAACGAGCGGTATATTCAGTGGGCTTTTTCACAAACAAAGGACTGACAATACGAAGCAAGCTGTTGACGCTGGTTGTGATCAACGCCTTGGCTTTCGTTGTGATTACCGGTTTGGTGTTGTTTTCGCTGCGCCAGGCCAGTGATCTTGCCACTGATGTAGCTACTCGGCAGATGGCTCAGGTGATTGAGAACTCAAAATCCACCCGTGAGCTGTCGACGCTTTTCACCGAAGTGCATAAACTCAATCTTTCGGTCAACGGTTCTAACGATGCTCTATTCCAAATACACCAGCGATTATCCACCAAGGTCAGTGAAATCTCGATAGATTCGGAGCTGCCGGAGCTTAAACAGCGACTGATTGAGTTTTCCAAAATTTTGGATGAACTGGTGATTCGCTATCAAGCGGTCAACAGTAACCTATCTGCAATTAAACAGACCGATACCAAGCTCGGTGACGTTATTGCAGAATTTGAAGCGGATATTAGCAATCAACTTATTGAATCTACCCTGAAAGGGGAGGATACCCACTTTTCTGAACAGATCCTATCACTGGTGTCGGGGTTTCGTGAGAACTTGCTGGAGGTAGGAAAGCTTCACGCAGAATTACAGTCGTCATTGACCATGGAAGGCAATACCGCGTCATCTCAGTTTCCCATGTCGGTGATTGACGATCTTTTACTTCGCTTGCAGACGCTAACGGCTTCGACGCCAGAAGTTGCCGCATACGGTCAGCAACTACTGGAGTTGACGGGACACTATCGTTCACTGCAGATCAATCTTTCGGAAGCTGTCGGAGAGTTACACCACTCCAGAATTGAGATGGCGCAACAGGAGCTCCAGCTCCTTCAAATCATTGCCAATACTGATCTGCAAACAACCGAAACTACCCAGGTTTTAGCAGCTAAATTGGATAGTATCGTTGGCTCCTCCGGGATCACCGTGTTAGTGCTGGCAATCGCAGTGATTGTTTTGTTGACGATCGCAATACTGGTGATCATTCGAACCAGTATTAATCATCCCATCGAAAATATTATTCACGGTATTGAGGATTTCCGTCGTGGTAAGTTGCTTAAGCGGATTAACCTGAAAGAGCAAAACGAATGGGGCACCATTGGCAGCGCCCTGAACAAAATGGCCAATGATCTTTATATGACCTATTCCGAGCTGAAGGAGAGTGAGGATAAGTTTTACCAGGTCTTTGAAAATGAACTCAATGGCCTGCTGATTTTCGAGCATAGTAACGGTACCTGCTTGGATGCCAATCGTACCGCTCTTGAGTCCTATGGCTATAGTTTGGGCGAGATCAAAACCATCCGTTTGAATGATATCGAACAGCCCGTTAAGCAGGAAGAAAAACACCGTGGTTCAGCCGATGGTTGGATCAGCTGCTTCCACCGTCGCAAGGATGGATCGCTGTTTCCGGTAGAGGTCCATACCGGCACCTTCCAGCGTCAGGGTACCAAATATCTGTTCAAATCAGTTCGGGATATGACCCAGCAGCGCTACTTGCAGCGTCAGCAACAGCGAACCTTATCGTTGCTGGAAGCGACTCTGGAATCCACCAGTGAAGGGGTGCTGGCACTCAGTCAAAAAGGCAGCGTCATCAACTACAACCAGAAGTTTGTTGACCTGTTTCATGTGCCGGAGAAACAGCTTATGTCCGGTACGGGTAAGCGTGTGCTGCCCTATATTCTTGAACAGCTTCAAGAACGCAGCGAATTTATGGATATGATTCGCGACTCCTACCAGTTGTCTGAGAAAACCAGCAGCAAGGTGTTGGAGCTAAACGATGGCCGTATGTTCGAATGCCACACGCAGCCGCAGATATTGAACGGCGAAGCGGTGGGGCGGGTATGGAATTTCCGCGATGTATCGGAATATTTTAAAGTGATGGATGAGCTTAGGGATAAAGAGCATCGTTTGGCTCATTTGGCCCATCATGACCCTTTGACTGGTCTGGCAAACCGCCTGCTGTTTATGGATCGATTGGAGCATGCGATTTATAAAGCCCAGCGTTCAAAAGAGCAGTTGGCACTGTTTTTTATCGATCTCGACCGTTTCAAAAGCATCAATGACAGCTTGGGCCATATGGTCGGTGACATCCTGCTCAAGTCTTTCTGTGATCGGCTATCCGGTGCGGTCCGACAGGTGGATACTATCGCCCGACTGGGTGGCGATGAATTCACTCTGATTTTAGATTCAGTGCAGTCTTCTCAGGACGCTGCACTGGTTGCCCGTAAGATTCTAGATACCCTTAAAGAACCGTTCCAGGCCAACGAGCACCGCTTTTATGTTACCGCTAGTATTGGCATCAGTTTTTATCCCGATGACGGCAAAGATGCAGAAACCCTGCTTCGGAATGCCGATGCCGCCATGTATCGTTCCAAAGATGAAGGGCGTAATACTTTCCATTTCTACACTGAGGATATGACCACCCAGGCGTTTGAGCGTGTGGTGATGGAATCCAACTTACGCACAGCCCTTGAGCAGGATCAGTTTGTGGTTTACTACCAGCCCCAATATGACCTGTTTAGCGGTCAGATGATCGGCGCTGAAGCGCTGGTTCGATGGGAACATCCAGAGCTGGGCTTTATCGGTCCGGATCGTTTCCTGCCGACTGCTGAAGAGACTGGACTGATCATCGATATCGACAACTGGGTGTTTAAACATGTCTGCCAGCAGGTGGCACAGTGGCATGAAGAATTGATTGATATGGAGGGGATGCGGTTTGCGGTCAACCTTTCCGGTGGCCAGTTGAAACACGAGAGTCTTCCATCACACGTGGCTGAAATTGTGCAGCAGACCGGCTGTGATCCCAACTATCTGGAGTTAGAGATTACCGAAGGGTTTATTATGCATAACCCGGAGCTCTCCACCCGTTTGCTGGGGGAACTTCGGGATCAGGGGATTCATCTTTCAATCGATGATTTCGGTACCGGTTATTCATCTCTCAGTTATCTGAAACGACTTCCGATTAATAAACTCAAGATCGATAAATCCTTTGTGATGGATATTGCCAATGACCCCAACGATGAAGCGATTGCCAAATCGGTTATCGCTCTGGGTCACAGTATGAACTTGCAGGTGGTGGCAGAAGGTATCGAGGATAAAGAACAAGAGGCTTTTCTAAAGGCAGAAGGCTGTGACATGGGGCAAGGCTACCTGTACAGCAGACCATTGAAAGTTCAGGCGTTCGAACAGATGTTGCGTTCAGGAGCCAATCTCTCCCGGGCAATGTAGTTCTCTTCTCAACAGCATTTTAGATGCTGCTGATTTAACATTCAGAAATGTCGATGTTTTGGCTATAATCCAGCGCTGCTACTTAACTCAATGTCGCTCTGGAGCTTTGCCATGAAATTTAATCCCTGTGTCAATCAATGTACGGATCTAGGTACTCACTGCGAGGGCTGTGGCCGCAGTCATGAAGAGATCCGCGCCACACAGGGATTGGTTAAAAATATGGTGCAGTTCATGCAGCAGATGGGTTATGAGAATCCTGAAGAATTTGCCCGTGCTGTTGCTAACAAAGCGGTTAAAAAGTATCTGATTTCTAAGGGCGAGCTGTAACGGCTAGCTAAAGATTAGATTCTTCGCCTGTCTGCCGGCTGTTCAGCCATTCGTTAGACAGGCGCAATTTTTATTGATAGCTTTTGGGCGAAGGTTTCCTAAATCTTTCCAAAGAGGCCTATTCGTGGTCCCAGATCAGCAGGAACCACAGTGTTGAGCGGAATAGCTTGAGGCCTTTTGCCGTGCTTCCGTGAGTTGATAACCGTTGTCGAGATCAGCGTTGAACTTTGGCCAGATGCGCTTGGCAGTTTGGTTCACGCGACACTTGGAGCAGGTTATCAGGTGCTTGCTGTGATAGAACTCATCAGCACCATCGCGAAACTGGATCATTGACCACTGTTCGGCATCACGATGATAGGCTATATGCCAGGCGTAGCGCGGCTTGAGGGTTTTTGTAAGGGTTTTTACAAAGCAGAAAAAACGACCACTCTGGGATACTGAAGGGGTGGTGTGTCCTTGTTTCATAGTATTTCCTCTGACCGTAAATCATAACTGCAGACTGGCGATTACGATCATTTGTTACAGGTGCTGCTGATAGACAACGCGGAAATTTAGCATGTATCGACGTTGCTCGCTGACAATTATCGGCTGCACCATGGCAGCCTTTAAGAAAAACTGAATATTCTCTCTGTTATCTACGTTTAGTTTCCTGGTTTGGATTTACCCTTAGCGAAAATCCCGCGATTTAACTTTAATTGCTTGCCAATGTTGGCTGATATCGGTGAGTCGTCCAGCGATTACATGAATGACCAGCCCCTCTCTTTCCATCACCCCGGCAACTTTCAGAATTTGGGCACTGAGCAGGGCTCGCTTTTGAGCACGAGCTGTTGCTTGCCACACCACCAGATTGATTTGACCAGTCTCATCCTCCAGGGTGACAAAGGTAACCCCGGAGGCGGTACCTGGGCGTTGGCGGTTGGTAACTAATCCTGCCACCTTAACCAGCTGGCCATGCCGGCATTGTTGTAACTGTGTTGCCGTTAGACATCCTCGCAGCATCTGTCGCTCCCGCAACAGTGCCAGGGGGTGACGACCCAGACTAAGTCCCAGATGATGAAAATCTTCTTCCAGGTCCGCCTGCTCGCTGGGGGGAGATAATTGAACCTCACTGTAGTAACCGTTAACGGGTTCGGTAATCTGGGAGGACGCTGCTGTATCCAGTGGTATTTGCGACAGATCCTGCAACAGCTCCCAGCGTGCTTGGTAACGATGTTGGGACAGTCGGTTAAAGGTTCCGGCGGCGGCCAAGGCATCCCAATCGTTGCGTTTCAGCTGGCAGCGCTGGCGGGCATCGGCAACTGAGTAGAAACCAGTCTCCGGCCGTTTACGCAACAACTGCTCGGCGGCCTCCCGCGATATCCCTTTCACCATACGCAGTCCTAACCGAATTGCTCCCTGTGTTACGAGCATTTGCACGGCTGGCTTATGTGCCGGTGTATCGTTGTCGTACTCCAGGGTGCAGTCCCAGTGGCTGCGGTTAACATCTACCGGTCGTACTTCTACCCGATGGCGGCGAACATCCTGAACCAGTTGTGCCGGGGTGTAGAACCCCATGGGTTGACTGTTAAGCAGGCCGCAGCAGAAGGCATCGGGGTGGTGACACTTAAGCCAGGCGGAAATATACACCAGCAGGGCAAAACTGGCGGCGTGGGATTCTGGGAACCCATACTCGCCAAAGCCCTCGATCTGGCGGCAGATTCGCTCGGCGAAATCCAGCGGATAATCTCGTTCGAGCATACCGCTGACCAGTTTTTGCTGGTACTGACGGATATATCCGGTGCGACGCCAGGCTGCCATGGCCCGACGTAGTTTGTCAGCTTCACCACCGCTGAAGCCGGCGGCCACCATTGCCAGCTTGATCACCTGTTCCTGAAAGATGGGTACTCCGAGGGTGCGTTCCAGAACCGAGCGTACCTCCGGGCTGGGGTAGTCTACCGGTTCGCTGCCGTCGCGACGGCGCAGGAAGGGATGCACCATATCGCCTTGAATCGGACCGGGGCGGACGATCGCTACTTCAATCACCAGGTCATAGTAATTGCGGGGCCGCAGCCGCGGCAGCATGCTCATCTGCGCCCGCGACTCCACTTGAAATACGCCAACGCTGTCAGCCTGGCAAAGCATCTCATAGGTAGCGCTATCTTCACGGGGGATATCCTGGATACGGCTTGGCCCGGGAGTGGGGGCCTGTTGCAATAGAGCCAGAGACTTGCGGATAGCGGTGAGCATACCCAGTGCCAGTACATCTACTTTGAGTAATCCCAGGGTCTCCAGATCGTCTTTGTTCCACTGGATCACGGTGCGGTCTTTCATGGCGGCGTTTTCCACCGGTACCAACTCTGATAAGGGGCCCGCAGAGATAATAAAGCCACCCACATGCTGGGACAGGTGACGGGGGAAATCCAGCAGCTCCGCCACCAGTTCTACCAGTAGTCGGTGGCGTTGATCAGGAGTCGTTCCGCCCAGCTCCAGCAATTGTTGCTGCCAGGTTTGGCGGCCATCGCGGCGGTCCAACTGACTGATCAACCAGCTCAGGTGATTATCATCCATTGCCAACGCCTTACCGACATCACGGATGGCGCTCTTTGCGCGGTAGCTGATGACCGTGGCGGTTAGTCCAGCACGGTCCCGGCCGTAGCGATGATAGATGTATTGGATCACTTCCTCACGACGTTCGTGTTCAAAATCCACGTCGATATCGGGCGGTTCATCCCGTTCTTTGGAGATAAAGCGTTCTACCAACAGGCTGACCTCGCGGGGGTCCACCTCGGTAATGTGCAGGCAGTAGCAGACGATGGAGTTGGCAGCCGAGCCTCGACCCTGGCAGAGGATATTCCGGTTACGGGCAAACTGAACGATATCCTGGATGGTCAGGAAGTAATGTTCGTAGTTCAGTTCGCGGATCAGTTGCAGCTCGTACTCGATCTGCTGGCGCAATGGCTGCGAAGGTTCGCCACCGAAGCGCTGCTGGATACCCGCTTCCACCAACTTGCGCAGGTGTTGTTGTGGGGTGATATCGTCGGGGACCAGTTCCGCCGGGTACTCGTAGCGCAGCTCCGACAGGCAGAACTGACAACGTTCGGCAATGCGTACTGTTTCGCGGATCAACTCTGGATCATAGAGACGACGGATCTTGTTGAGTGAGCGCAGATGGCGTTCGCCGTTGGCAGCTAGCTGTAAACCGCAGTGATCGATGGCGGTATTCAGGCGGATGGCGGTGAGTAGATCTTGCAGGCGCTGACGCTCCGGGTGATGCATATGAACATTGTTTGTGCAGACTGCTTTTATACCGTTATCTTGTGCTAGCTGAAGCTGTTGCTGGTAGGTAAATTGCTCATCAGCGTGGAGTAGCCTTTCTACTAGCAGCCAGCATCGATCGCCGAAGCGTTTCCGCAGCCAGGGTAACCGCTGTTGGGCGTTGTTTAGTGTCGGATCGGCTCTATAGAGCAGCAGACAGTGATCCAGCGGTAGGTTGTTGGGCTGATCTAAATCCTCCCAGTTAATACGGTAGCGTCCTTTTTCGGCTCGACGGCGGCAGTGGCTGATGAGCGTGCAGAGTTGAGCGTAACCGCGACGGTTGGTGGCCAGCAGAACCACAAGTTCGTCGACCAGATGAAATTCACTGCCGATAATCAGCTTCAGATCGCTATCTCTCGCTGCTTCAAAAGCCCGAACCACGCCGGCAACGGAGCACTCGTCGGTTATAGCTAATGCCTGATAGCCCAGCTCCCGAGCTCGCTGCACCAGTTCATCAGGGTGTGAGGCTCCCCGTAGAAAGCTGAAGTTGCTGACACAGTGCAGTTCGGCGTAGGCAAAGTCTGGTAGTGGCATGGAATTACTCATGGCTTAGCCAAACCAGCCATGCAAAAACCAGTTGCCCTGATGATCTCGAAATAGCCATCCCAGACGGCCGTCGGGCCAGCGTCCGATATAGTAGTCGCGGCGTATCGGAGCGTTATCCCACCAACCGCTGACGATACGTTCCGGCCCCTGTAGTAATCGAATCAGTTGCTGTTGTAGTTGCTGTGGGGGAAGAGGTTTAGGGGTGGCCAGCAACCAGCCGGGACGCTGGTGCTGACCGGGGGGGAAAGATGATTCAGTGGAAGGAGTAGGCAGTGATGTTGCCTCTAACGGTTTCCAACTTTTCTCCGGACGGTGATCGGCGTGGGGCACGATGCGTTTGATTGCCTGTTTTCCCAGCCGGCTATGTAGACGGGTCAGCAGTTGCTGCGGTGTCATGCCGGGCTGTTGGCGAGTGGAATGGAATAGATCGTTAACCGACGGTTTCTGGTCGTTAAATAGCTCGGCTGTGAGTTCCAGAGCGATAATGGGGCGTTGCAGATGCAGTCGTTCAAAACGTAGCCGCCAGAGTTCCAGCCATGATTCGGTTCGATACTCTCCGTCCGCATGATTCAGCTCGATCAGTTGTCGGGGTTGCTGATCGCTGTGAAGCGAAGCGCGTTCAAACAACTGCAGTTGCAGTTGTTGGGCACGCAACTGACGGCTATGGAGATAGCCTTCCAGGGCTGCCAATATCCGTTTCAGAGGGAACAGCAGTCCCTGGCTGGTTTCTACTTCGTGCTGTAGGTCCAGACGTTGACAAAAATGTGCTGGCGGGACAAAAAATTCTATTGGCTCTGGTTGTTGGCCTGTCAGCCGATCTACCCGCTCTAACAGTTCACTACCTAATCGCGATGCTAGCTCGTCGCGTGGCAGATCCAACAGTTGTCGGACCTGTCGCAAACCCATGCCTGTCAGTCGTTCGGTCGTTTTGTTGTCTAGCTCCAGGGCTGACACCGGTAGTTGTGCCAGCGCCTGCTGGTGGGGCTCGGATTCTCTATGGATAAAACCGCCGTCACGGGCAAGCATGCGTGCGGCCAGCGGGGTGTGGCCAGTGGCTATCAGGCTGCTGAATCCTAGCTTTTGCAGTTGCTGGCGAAGGTGTCGATAGAAACTGTTAAAACCTTTGAAGTAGGGCAGCATCGAGGCGATCTCCAAGAGCAATCCATGATCGCTTCGCAGGCTGATCTGGGCACTGAAACGGTTGGCCCATAAAGCCAGTGTCTGTAACTGTTGTGATTCTTGTTGAGGCTGCCGGTTTAGCAGCTGAATCTGTGGACACAGGCTACGGGCGGTGGCTACAGCCATGCCGGTTTTCAGCCCCTCTGCTTCGGCGGTGGTGTTGCATAACCACAATCGTGCTCGGCGTTCATCCAATAACGCCGAAGGCCCTGATTCATCGCTGTGATAGAGAACCTCCAGCGGTAACAAGGGAAAGTGCAGATAAAGCCAAAGCGTAGACATAATCAGTCCTTACTCTAACGAACCAAGCGCAGATGGGGGCTTTGGCTGTCAGGCTGCTGTGGTTTAGCTAGATTGCTGGCTTGGAATTGAGAATCGGTTTTAGGTTGACGATGTAGCAACTGGTCCTCGCCCAGAGCGAGTTGAAGAGTCGGCATCGCCCAGCCGTTTTTGCGCTTAATCAGGGTGATATCAACTCCCTTGTTGGTCGGGTGTAGACAAATTCTGTAGGGAGCGCTGGAGCTGTTTTGGCGGTATTGCTGGGGGCGGAATACAAATCCCAGCGCGCCGCTGTCGGACGCTGCCACCTGCAGTCGGCGGATCGATTTATCCTGCACTTCTCCAAGCCAGCCCAGGACGGCACTGCAACCGCCGCTTTTCAGGGCCTGTTCCAAGGTCCAGAGTTGGTCCTGATGACTTTGACTGTGCACCATCAAAATCTTGCTGGTATCGACTCCGGCTGCCTGCAACGCTGGCGCGTAGGGGATGTGGGGTGGATTGACCCAGAGTATCCAGCGTGGCTGTTGCGATAATTTTGCCAAGGTTGGTAGCAGCAGGCGTAGTTCGCCGCTGCCGTTCCTGTCGTAGAGCAGTTCCACAAGATTTCCCGTTTGCCAGCCGTCACCTATCAGTTGTTGATCCAGTAGCGGATAACCACTGGATAGCGTCTCTGCACTGGAGGCTGAATGCTGTTGATGATCTCCCGCCTGCCAGATGCGTCCCTGCTGCAGTAGTGGTTGCAGTCGAGGATCTTTATCTACACAGGGGGAAGTAACCTGCTGTTGAGGCTGATCGTTATTTTTGGGAGGAGCTGTGATTGAAGATAAAGGTTGCATCGATTCCAAACGCTTTCTAAAATTAACTGTATATTTATACAGTATATGTGCTAAAAATCTCTCCGCAAGCAGAAATTTGAAAACGATGGGGCGATACCATGGGTGCAAAAAACAGAGCGGCAACAAAAACGGTGACCACTCCAATGTTGATCGCCGATAACACGCCGATACAAGCGATTAAGGGAAGAGGCGCGCTCAAGAATATTCCTGGACGCTTTGCCGAACAGCGTATTGATGCGGATCTTGAGGCCTTGGAGCAGCAGCGCCAGAATACTGAAGCCTGTAGCGCTCAGGCTTATGAAAGCTGGGAAGTTATTCCTACCGTGCGCACCGAGGTGCGGGCGGAAAAGGCCCGTTCAATTATCAGCCGAAATCAGTCTCCGGATCTGCCATTCAGCCAGTCCATCAACCCTTATCAAGGCTGTGAGCATGGTTGCATCTACTGTTTCGCCCGACCCACTCACAGTTATTGGGATCTGTCGCCAGGGTTGGATTTTGAAACCAAACTTAGCTACAAGGAAAATGCGGCTGAGTTGTTGGAACAGGCGCTAGCTAAACCCAAATATCGCTGTCAGCCAATTGCACTGGGCACCAATACCGATCCCTATCAACCATTGGAGCGGGAGCAGCGGGTTACTCGGCAGATTCTGGAAGTGCTGCAGCGTTACCGCCATCCGTTCACCATCGTCACTAAGAGTTCGTTGATCCTGCGGGATCTGGATTTGCTGGAGGTGATGGCGCGGCAGCAGCTCTGCTCAGTACGGATCAGCGTGACGACCTTGGAAAATGATCTCAAGCGCACCCTCGAACCCCGCACCGCTTCGCCACGGGTACGGCTGAAAATGATCCGCGAACTCAATCGTGCTGGGGTGCCGGTGGGAGTCTTGGCCGCACCAGTGATTCCCAAAATTAACGATCATGAGCTGGAGCAGATTCTCGAAGCCAGCCGCGATGCCGGTGCGCAGACAGCGGCTTATATTTTGATTCGCTTGCCCCATGAGGTGAAGCCGCTGTTTGAGCAGTGGTTGAGTGAACATTACCCAGGAAGGGCCAACCATGTGATGAATCTGATCCGCCAGAGTCGTGGTGGCAAGGCCTATGACGCCAGCTTTGGTCAGCGTATGGTTGGCAGCGGCTACTATGCTGATATGATTGCCCAACGCTTTCGGGTAGCCTGTTCCCGGTTGGGTCTGCAAGTGGGTGAGGGTGGCAAGCTTAATTGTCAGCTATTTCAGAAAACCAACGGCCCGGATCAGCTGACGTTGTTTTAAGCGCCATCAAGGAACCTGTTCAGCGATTTGGCTGTCACTGGCAGATAACCGATCAATTATAAGGAATTGAAGATGAAAAAATTGTTGGCCACAACGCTCTGTCTTGCAGGGGCGCTCTGGTTGTCACCGGCTATCGCAGAGCCGTCATTCAGTTACGACGGCCAGAGCTATCAAGAGGATTCCCTGCCACCAGCGCTACAACAGAAGTTTTATGAGTTGGAACAGAAGGCCAACGAGCAGCGCCGTCAAGCTATCGATCAATATATCGTCAATCGCTACCTTCGTGAGCGGGCAAAAGCAGAAAGTATCAGTGTTCGCCAGTTGCAACAGCAGCTGTTATCGGTAACCCACGCCAGTGATGCCGAACTGAAAGCGTTCTATGACAGTAATCAGAGCCGTATCAAGCAGCCCTTTGCACAGGTGAAAGAGCGCATTGCGGAGTTTATCAATAATCAGCGTCGCTCGATGAAAGAAGCTCAGCTACTGACTACCATTATGACCGATAAGGGTTACCGCGTGCAGCTGGACTCGGTCGAAGCGCCCCGGTTTGAAGTCGCCACCGAAGGGTATCCCACCAAAGGCAGCGCTGATGCAAAAGTAACGTTGATCGAGTTTGCCGATTACCAGTGCCCTCATTGCAAAAAAGCCAGCAAAATCGTAAAGGATCTGCTCAAGCGTTATGAAGGTGACCTGAAAGTAGTTTACCGTGATTTTCCTATTAACCCCTCCGGAATCTCCCGCAAAGTATCTGAGGCTGCGGTTTGTGCTCAGGAACAGGGCAAGTTCTGGCCCTTCCATGACCTGGCCTTTGAGCGCCAAAGCTATCTGAAAGCGATTAAGCCTGACCTGCTGGCTAAGCAGGTGGGTTTGGATATGGATCAGTTCAACGCTTGCTATGCCGGTGATGACAACACCGCGAAAGTGGCCGCATCTTCTAATGAAGCTGAAGAGCTGGGGTTGACCGGCACACCTAGTTTCTTTGTTAATGGCAAGCTACTTCATGTTCATGGCGAGCTGGAACCGGCTTTGATTAAAGCGGTTGAGGATGCGTTGAAAGAGCAGGGTTAACCCTATACTAATTAAATTAATACCCTTCGGTAACAAGTAGTTACCGAAGGTTTATTGCCAATGTTTTCCGATAGTTAAGTACCAATTTCAGATTGAGTTCTAGTTGTAAATAAAATGCATTGAATCACTACAGTGATTTTGAAAGAAATGTAGACTATTCCTATTTGTGAGTGTTGAGTCGGCAATAGTATTTATTAAGCCGCTGACAATATTTGCAACTATGCTACAAGCTAATATTTAGCAGTGGCGCCAAATAGCCGTTGTAAGCAGGAGAATTTATTAGCTGATTTGTTCTATTTCCGCTAATAAAGCTGCAACCAGCCAAATAAGGAAGCCTGGCGATGAGTCTAATCAAGTGCTCCGAATGCGACCATGAAATCTCCGATAAGGCCAAATTTTGTATCAGTTGTGGGTTCCCATTAGACAAGGATGAGGAAACCGAAACTAAGCAGAGTTTGGGTTGGCATACCGCAAGCAAAGCACGAACTCCCATCAATATCTTTGCGCTGGCGATGATGTGTTGTGCCTCTATCCTTGGAGGTAGCGCAACCTTCGTTGACACCTGCCAATCGCAAACGGCGTTTACCTATACCATTCATGCTTTTCTTGCCGTTTCAGGGATGTTTTTTCTGACCATATTGTTCTGCCGTAAAGGGGTGTATCACCCGGAAGATCTGGATAAAGTGAGCCCGGAAGTCCGTGAAGAGCTGGGTGCTGATAAACCCCATATCGCTGCCGCCCTCATTGCGGCGATGATGTTTGCCTACGGCGCCTACCAATTTAATACCGATCCCCCCTGTACGGAGGACACATCAAAGATGCCTGCAGTTATTGAGCAGGTATCTCGAACAGAGAATGCAGCACTGTAAAGATGTGGCAAAAACTGAAAGAAAAACTCTTTGGTAAGCGTCCGATTGAAATAGATCACCCCTTCTTCGGTACAATTTTATTTATGGGAGGTGAGATCCCAGCTGAGAATGATTACTGGGAGGCAGAGCTTGTTATTGCAGAAGAAAAACCGCCTATCACGGTGATTATCAATGCTTCTGTTACTGGTCCAAATCAATCTCAGATAGATTTTTATCAGCGGGCGATAGCTGATCTGGATGCTTTATTTCAGCAATGCTGGCCGATCTTTGAGCCGGACTTCGAAACCTGGACCCAAAAACCTTTTAGTGGTGATTGGCGCGATGATTTTGAACTAGTCAGTCTGGAAATCCCCTGGCAAGGGGATCGTTGTCAGGATTGGGCGGTCAGCTATTACGTGAATGGGGCTAACCACTATTTCACCGCTCGTTTTGTAGATGGTCAACCGAAATTTAATGAGGTTGATGGCTGATCAGTCGATCAAATATGGAGATTCAAATGGCTGCTTCCGCGAAGTTTTGGGATCGTATCGCCAACCGTTATGCCAAGTCACCGATTAGTGACGAGTCTGCGTATCAGAAAAAACTGGAGGTTACTCGACGGTACTTCCTCCCCGATATGGAAGTGATGGAATTGGGATGCGGTACCGGCTCCACCGCTATTCTTCATGCGCCCTACGTCAAACACATTCAAGCGGTCGATATCTCATCGAATATGCTGACTATTGCCCAGAGCAAGGTGGATGAGCAGCACATTGAAAATATCAGTTTTCAGCAGGCAGTTATTGATGAGCTTGAAGTTAAAGAGCAATCAGTGGATGCGGTATTGGCACTCAGTGTGCTGCACCTTATGGAAGATAAGGAAGCGGTTATCGACAAGGTATATCAGATGTTGAGACCTGGCGGTGTGTTTGTTACCAGTACTGTTTGTCTTGGTGATTGGCTGTGTTTTTTCAAGTATGTAGCCCCGATCGGCCATTTTCTCGGACTGATACCGTTGGTCAAAGTGTTTAAGGCTGATGAGTTGATTGAAGCGATCACTCAGGCAGGTTTTGAGATCGACTATCAGTGGCAACCTGCAAAGAATAAGGCCCTGTTTATGGTGGCCAAGAAGCCTGCTTAGGGCTAGATCGATCTAGGGAATTAAACGCCTCAAACCTTTGGATTGAGGCGTTGCTTTTAGATGAACTGTTTTTAGAAGAATTGCTTTTAGAGGTATTGCTTTTAGAGGTATTGCTTTTAGAGGTATTACTTTTAGAGGTATTGCTTTAAGAGGTATTGTGTTTAGTGAAACAGTGCTTGGGTTTGATCGTCCCAAACAACCGAATTAACGAGCCAGTGATCTCTGGGTTTGTAGAAAACACACATGTAACGCACGGCGTGCTTTTCGAATTTAGCGATGTAGGTGTGCCGGACAAAACTAGTCCCTGCTACCTTGGTGTTAACAAAGTCAGCGCCGAGTACTTGTCCGAATCTAGACTCAACCATCTTCAACTGAGATTCGGTCTGATAAGTGAGCGCATCGATCTCTTGGGCAGGTAAGGGCCAATGCTGCTTCAATATATCAAACGAACGCTTTGGATCGCCGGCGCCAAACGCATCCGCCGCCTGCTGACATAGCTGTTTGCTACCTTCAATATCTATAATCGGCGCTGATAGGCAGTTGGCACTGAAGACCAGTGCTGAAATAGTAAGGAAGTGCTTCATTGTTTGTCCCTGAATGTTTAACAGAGGTTGATCGTCACCCATTTTCGATCAAGTTGCCACTGCCGCAACTATCTAAAGGTTTTTCCGCAGTTGGAGCATTGTTGTTTGTGGCGAAAGGGCCAAAGTGGAAATCCGATCAATAGAAAAGCACCGAACGCCATTCTTTTGCCTTCGGTAATGGCTTGCAGGTTCTGACTGCCACAGAACGGGCAGCAGGGCGTTGAATTATCTATGTCACTGACTAGCTCATCAGCATTTGTTTCCTGCAGTAGGGAGCGGGCACGCTCCACGCAGGATGTCGGGACCTGTAACCGCACGCCGCCCATGGCGTCCGAATAGAGCCACTGCATATTGATGGTGTGCTCATCGGCGACATAGGCAGGGATCCCTTCCGATTCCAGTTTGGCACGGGCTATTTGGGCATCGATTGGCAGAGAAAAGCAGGCGATGGTGACCATGATGAGTGTTAGCTGTCAGCGGTATAGCTGATTAAGTCCACGTCGGCAGCTTCCATACGTAACGGGATTAATTCTTGATAGCCACTGGAGTTGAACCAATCTTCAATGGCATCGGCATCTGGAAAGCTAATAACAACCGAATTATTGTGTCGATGATTGCCCCCTAGGACTGAATGGCGTAGACCGCGGAAAACCAATTCTGCTCCCCAGGGTTCTAGCGTAGCGGGGATACGGCTGCGATATTGCGCCCACTTGTCCACATCTTTAACGGTGATATGGCCTATAACATAGGCCCGATTTTTTCCGTTCATCCAGGATTCCTTTTGCGTAGATTGTCCATCTATAGAAGGCGAAGGAACCCAGGAGTTCCCGAAATATTAAGGTATCCGGCTGATGGGTCTAGTCTCGGGAACGCAGCGACTCTAGTAATCCGGCGATAGATTGGAAAAACTGATAAGCGCTTTGGGCATCGGCCAAGGCTTGGTATTTTTCGTATTTTTCCGCTACCGGTAGCGGGTGGTCGGTATCTTTGGATTCAATGTAGACTCCCTGACAGATAGGGCAGCCATCAAGCTTTACTTCGCTGTAATTGAAGGGATTGAGACTGCATTGCTTACAGGATGGGCAACACAGGAGGTGTAACCCTGGTATGGAGGCTGCCAGGGCATTGAAAAACGCATCTACCTGATTGTAGGGAAGCAGGCGCAGCAGTTGGCTATAGTCTAACCATGCTCCGTCACAGCGGTGGCAGTACAGATATTTACTATCGTTGTGGGTGGGGGCTGCTAATCCTTGGCAGCATCGTGGGCAATTCATATGGATCCTTCCAGTTTTTACTCTTGCAGTCTTACGACTACACCCCTGTATATCATTAATCGATGTTATATCGTCTGTTTTTTAATAATAATTCAACAAAAGTTGATATTCAGCTCGTATATTTCTTAATCTCTTTAAGTAATCGAGCGTCAAAATTGGATAGATTTTCTTGGTAGTGGGAAAGGTAACCGTGATAGTTATCTTCGACATTTGGGGGAGGATTACCTGGCTTTTCTTTGGTAGTAGAGCGGCAGAGAATAAGCTGCATGGCTTCTAGATAGGGGCTAACAAAAGATCCGTGAAGAGTAACCAGTATCTCTAAATCATCCTTGGCTTGTTGATATTGGTGCCAAAGATCGAGGTTGTTTTTACCTACGGTAGGCCTACCTGCGACGACGCTGGCGAGGTTAAGCAACTGGTTGGCTTGTTTTCGGTAGGTGATAGAAGCGCGGTAAATTTCCTCGAGTTTTTTCAGTTTTAACTCATTTTTGCTGCTTTGATCGGAAAGACGGTGTGTAAGGATAACGATACCTATTGCAACCGCAGCGCCGAAGATGGTGGGTACCAGTCTTGCCTGTTCTGTGTGTTCGCTAAAGATCTCGGCCAGTGAGAACATAACTTATCCTTGAATGCTTACTGCATAAGTCGCTGAGGTTTCCAATAAAGGCTGAGGTTTCCAATAGAGATAGCAAAAGGCTGCAATTTTGGATCAAAGCCAACAGTACAGACCTTTCGATTTTGATATCCGTCAATCTGCTTGAGCCTGTAAATAATTCTGTGTAACTGCCAGGGTTAAAGGTAATCAACCAAGCGGTCTTCGAACTCGATGATAAATCGGTTCAAGGCCGCTTTCCAATT
>JAPHRD010000013.1 GCA_026196225.1 Motiliproteus sp. | reverse complement strand
TTGGAAAGCGGCCTTGAACCGATTTATCATCGAGTTCGAAGACCGCTTGGTTGATTACCTTTAACCCTGGCAGTTACACAGAATTATTTACAGGCTCGCTCCGAATCCTTACCCACTCCTCAGCTTCAACCCCTACTCAGTATTTCTAAACCACCGTTAAAGTAATAAATATCAACTATGCTGTTATGGCAGTTCAGTCTTATTCAACGGATGTTTTAACGCCTTCATGGTATTTCTAAAGACGTTAAAAGGATTTATGCCATGTCTGATACAAGTTCCAATATTGCCCTTTTCGGACTTATTGGTGCGCTGCTCGATGCTGTACCCGGTCTACTCCAGGTACTTTTTTAACTGGCTAAAAACCCCTGACAACCTGACCAAATCCCTGCGAAATATTGAGCTGGAAAAAGCTGAAGTAGATTTTATTTCCGCTTGGCTGGAAACCACTGCCAAGGTCACCACTGATAAAGAAGACCTAAAATCTCGTAAGGATTCTGCTCGCTTGAGACTCGATAAACTGATGCAGTTCGCCGAAGAGTCAATCGATGAGATCAGTGATACTGCAATTCGGCCGAATGTGCATCCGAAAGAGGAGAAGAAATCCACCGGTTTCTATATCTACAGCGACTTTTTCTTCTTTACAATGTTTGGTGCCAGCCTGGATGATGAAGACGAGATCTCTGTCTCTCATTTTATCGAAAAGGTGACCAGTTCTGATGGGGCTGCGGCCTTTATCTTGTTTGGTGTTATCTGGCTGATAAGGCTAGTAAAGCGCTATTTTTTTAAGTAGTCCGTTTTTAACTAACACGAGGAAAAAATGCCCTACGATTCCGGCCTTGCCGAACGTTTGCGCGAGCAGTTTCAAGATCGCCCCGATCTGGTTGAGAAAAAGATGTTTGGCGGTCTCTGCTTTATGGTTGCTGGCAATATGTGCTGTGGCATTGTCGGCGAAACCCTGATGTGTCGTGTTGGCCCGGAGCAATACCAGGACTGCCTTTCACAACCCCACGCCCGGGAGATGGACTTTACCGGCAAGTCGTTAAAGGGCATGGTCTATGTGGCTCCCGAGGGGATCGAATCTGATGAAGATCTGGCCGCCTGGGTTCGCCGTTGCCTGCTTTTTGTCGGCAGCCTACCGGCGAAATAAATCGGTCTGAACTATCTAATTTAGCCCTTATTGACTACCTTTGAAATAGCGATTATTAATCTGATGTTCCTACGCTATGACGCAGTTCAAACACCCCATCCCCACTTGGGTCATCCGCGGTAAAACCATTGCCGATCTGATCCAAGAATTGCAATCCTTTGAGAATCAACAGATGGAAGTGCGCCTGTCGCTGGATAATGGCGATTCCAGCGCCTGCATCAGCTTGGTCGCCAAGCAGGAAGGATGCTGTGTATTGATCAACGCGGAATCCTATCATCAGAATGAGTGGCAGGATTTTATGGACCAACCGAAAGAAAATGAATAGCCTCCACAACCCACAATCCGAAACCATGCTGCAACCGTTCAAACTGCGAACCGAACGATTACTGCTACGACAGTGGCAGCCTGACGATTTTAAGGCGTTTGCTGAGATGAACGCGGATCCAGAGGTGATGCGGTGCTTCCCTTCTCGCTTAACCCGTTTCGAAAGCGATGCTTTAGCCAAACGTTGCCAGGAGTTAATTGCTGAAAATGGCTGGGGACTCTGGGCAGCTGAAATTATCGGCAGCACGGAATTTATCGGCTTCGTCGGTCTGCATGGCAACAACTCCCTGCCCTTCCCCCCCTGTACCGAGGTAGGCTGGCGGCTTAAACGTTCAGCTTGGGGTCAAGGTTTTGCAACCGAGGCAGCCCGCGCTTGTCTGCAATTTGCTTTTGAGACGATGATGTTGGATGAAGTGGTTTCCTTTACCAGCGTCTGCAACCGCCGTTCCCAAGGAGTGATGCAGCGGTTACAGATGTTGGACAGCGGTCACAATTTCCGTCACCCGGATATCCCCCGGCATCATTTGCTATCGGAACATGTTCTCTACAAGATCAGTCATGAGCGCTGGCAACATGGTCGTAACTCACTGTAGCAGCAGTCTTTAGCTAGATTATTTTCGGTTGCCTACAAGCATCAGCGATGGTTCAATAGTCATTCTTCAGGCGTTTTACGCCAAACCAACAATGGATTTGTTGAGCTCAATATTTCAGCAAGGATGGCTGAACCATGTTCCTACTTCCCACTGAATATTGTCTCTGTGTTATTGAACACTTTTGTATGACTCAAGTCAGTGAGTCACTGACTGTAAAAAGCGTAAGCTGATCCGCACGCAAAAACCGAACAAAACACATGGATGATTCGATAATGTCAGATGCTCGATATAACGTTGTTGTCAGTGGTTCTGCGCTCGATGGGTTCGATATCGAACAGGTCAAGGAGGAGTTCGCCAAGCTGTTTTCATTGGCTGAACACAAGACCGAACAGATTTTTAAAAAAGGCGATGTGGTTATTAAACGGGATGTGGCCGAGCCCACTGCCAATAAATTTATCGCCGCTTTAGAACGGATCGGTGCAGCGGCTCACCTACACCCATCTCCAGAAGAAGAGCAACCAGCAGTGCTTTCCCTGGAACCTCTGGCTAAGGATGCCCCGAGCGAGCCAACGGGCGAGGCTACCCAGCCACTACCTACCTCTAAAGATCCTTCAGCATCCGCTTTGGCTCCTCCTTTGACATCTAATTCAACTGAGCCGACTGAATCCGAGCAGTTATCCGCTGTGAATTCACTACAAACTGGCACCGCAGACGCAACCCAAAGTTACAGCGAAGGCGATGTTCACCCATTCGCGTTTTATGGCAATGGCTACGAATACTTTCGCATCTGGATCGTCAATGTGCTTCTGACCATCGCCACCCTCGGTATCTACAGTGCCTGGGCCAAGGTTAGAAATGCGCAGTATTTCTATGGCAATGCGGAGGTGGCTGATAGTCGGTTTGGCTATCACGCCAAGCCGCTGACTATCCTCAAAGGCCGAATTATTGCGGTACTGGCCTTTGTCATCTATTCCGCGGTACAGAACATTTTCCCTATCGCTGGATTGGCGTTGACGGTACTATTTGTTGCGTTTCTGCCCTGGATCGTTATTCGCTCCCTGCGCTTTAGCCGCCGGATGTCCTCCTGGCGCAATATCCGCTTTGGCTTTGACGGCACTTTATGGCCGGCGGTTATCGCCTTTATTTTATGGCCCCTAGCCGGAGTTTTAAGTTTAGGTCTGTTGATGCCCTTGGCGATGTATAAACAGACCGAATTTGTCATCAATAATACCCGCTACGGAACTGCCAGTTTTAATCTGGAGCCCTGCGCTAAGAACTACTTTATCATCTATGCTGCAGCCTTTGGTTTGATGTTCGGTGCTGGATTCGTCGCCTGGGCCGCCAGCGTGGTGCTGCCACCTGCAGCCATACTCATCACTGCAGCAGCCTATTTTTACCTGTTTGTTTTTGTCTCTGTGCGTACCGCCAATCTTATCTACGAAAATACTCTGCTTCGGGGCGGAGACTTCGGTTTTCAAAGTGATTGGAGCGACGGTTCCTATCTAAAACTGGTGCTGATCAACAGTATCTGCACCCTCTTAACCCTAGGCTTTTTCTACCCCTGGGCGATGGTTCGTATCGCTCACTACAAAGCGGAACATCTGACCCTGTTGGCCAATACTGATCTGGATGGATTTGTTGCTAGCGAAGAGGAGCATGTGACGGCTCTGGGTGAGGAGATGGGTGATATCTTTGATGTAGACGTTGGGCTGTAACGGAGATGACGATGCTGCAGTTAACTGGCCAATGGTATGACGGCACAGGTTCCGAACGAACCGAAGTACGCCTGCAACTGGACAATCATGGCCTGCTAAGCATTTACGGTCGAGATAGCGGCGAGCTGTTGCATAGTGTTAACCAGCAACAGGTGGAGGTCTCCTCACGGCTGGCAAACAGTCCCCGCTACCTAAATCTACCCGACGGTCAATCGGTAGAAACCCTGGACAATGACCAAGTAGATCAGTGGATCGAGCTTTTTCGCCCCGGTCGTTTCACCGGCTTACTACACCGGTTGGAATCCCACCTGGGATTTGTTTTGGTCACTTTAGTGTTGGTGATTGGCGTCGTCTGGGGAACAGCTCAGTTCGGTGTTCCAGCGGCTTCCCATGCCGTCGCCCGGGCATTACCCGCCGAGCTTCTGGACCGAGCTTCTGAAGAAACGCTGCTGATGATGGATCAGCACTGGCTGCAACCCAGTAAACTCGATCCTGAACGACAGCAGCAATTGCAATCCCACTTTGCGAAAACTATCAACGCTCACCATGATCTGCGTATCAAGGTGGATTTTCGTGATTGCGGCAAGATGGGGGCTAACGCCTTCGCCCTGCCCAACGGCCAGATTATATTCACCGACGCTATCGTCCGATTGGCTGAGCACGATGACGAACTATTGGCTATCCTCGCCCATGAAATCGGCCATGTGGAACACCGCCACAGCATGCGCCGTCTGGTGCAAAACTCTCTCTATGTGTTTTTGTTATCGATGATTACTGGTGATATCTCCGGCACCGCAGAAATAGTACTGGGGCTACCCCTTGTGTTTGCCGAACTGGCCTACTCGCGGTCCTACGAAACCGAGGCCGATCATTACGCTTTGGAATTCCTGCAGGAACACGATATTGCGCCCCATCGCTTCAGTGATCTGATGCTGCGAATGGAAGCCACGAGAAAGGAAAAACAGGCTAAAAACAAACCTGACCGCGTCAAAGACGAAGAAGAGCAACAATCTTGGAGTCGTTACCTCTCCACCCATCCGTTGACCGAAGAGCGTATCAAAGCCTTTCAGTCAGCGAATAATTAGTGGGCAAACTGTTCCCGTAGGATGCGCTCGTCCAATTTGTGCTCAGGATCGTACAGTACCTGGCTCCAAAGACTGCGATCCTCGTAGACCTTAACCCGCAACACGTCACGGATCTCGGTAGAATCGGCAGAAGCCCCCACCGGCCGTTTGAGCGGATCCAACACCTCAAATTCCACCGTTGCCTCATGGGGAAGAATCGCCCCCCGCCAGCGACGAGGGCGGTAGGCACTGATGGCGGTCAAGGCCAGAACCTGGCTACCCAAAGGCAGAATCGGGCCGTAGGCAGACATGTTATAGGCAGTACTGCCTGCGGTCGTCGCTACCAAAACCCCATCGCATACCATCTCAGCGATTCGCTCTACACCGTCGATGCTGATTCGGATATGGGCGGCCTGACTGGTTTCACGGAATAGTGATACCTCGTTAAAAGCCAGCGAGTGATGCTTCTCTCCACGGTTGCAAACTGCTTCCATTCTGAGGGGATGCAGCTCGATCGCTTCGGCCTTCTCTAAGCGCTCGTAAAGATCATCGGGGCGAAATTCGTTCATCAAGAAGCCCACGGAACCACGGTTCATACCGTAGACAGGTTTTTTCAGCTTTAGATAGCGATGCAACATCTTCAGTAGAAATCCGTCACCACCCAGCGCCACGATCACGTCGGCCTCTTCCGCAGACACCGGCGAATAGATGCGGCTGAGTATCTCTAAAGCCCCCTGGGCTGTATCAGATCGACCGGCAACAATGGCGATTTTCTTTTCGGACATCTTGATGTGAACCTGCTCGAAATATTTAAGGCGCTAGTTTAATCCTCTAGCAACCATTAACCAAGGAATCCCTTAATTTCCACGACTTAGTGTCGTTTCTGAGCGGAAAACCAAAAATTGTTGTAGTAAAAACGGGTCGTCAAAATGGCGGTTACCGGTAAAGCTGATGGCGTGATGCCCCCACTGCCGCATAGCTCCCGCCGACTTAACTCCCATGGGCCAAAGGAAGTACCGCTCCCCCCGCTTAGAGGCGGGTACCAGACCATCGCTGGCAAACAGACTTCGATTACCCTCTGGCGTGGGCAGATTCATTAGTGCTTGATAGGGTTGAAGCTGCAACAGGCTATCGTTACTTTCAGGTTGATACGGTGATAAACCAACCACGTAATGGCTATCAGGATATAGGTGGATCAACACCCTGCCGTCCCCAGAATTTGGGATATTTTCGTCGAGTATCAATGGGATCTCTTCGTAGACCTCCATGATCTCAACGCGATCACTGATCTCCAACTGCTCCGACACGGGGTAGATTTTGTGATAACAGCCACAGGGGTGAATGCTGTCGTAGGCCAACACCTGACCATCCTGACCAAGGGTGACCCGCCAGATCAGCCCATCCAGTAATCCACTGTAGAGATCGCTATCGCCCTGTTCTGCAGCTCGCTCTGGGAACCACACCAGATAGTTGAGCTGCAGCAAGACCTGTCCGTGAAAACGGGTAAACGACGGCAGCAGATAAGTACTCGGCTGGCGAATATCTACATAGGGTGCACCTGATCGCCATGCCATGGTTCCAATTTTGTCAGCATCGCTATGGTAATAGAGCCTCCATGCAGGGCTGTGGTGTAAAAACAGTTGCTGAAGTTGTGACTCAGAAAGATTCGGTATTCCTAAACTGTTAGCGCCTCGTGCCTGCTTAAGCCAACCGGCGACAAGGTTGGCATCCAATATCGATGCCTGGGGAGGACCGTAAGTAGTATTAGCACCTTGAATAAACTGTGGATTGTTAAAAGCCCGTTCCCAGGTGGCGAGCTCAGCACTGATCACCTTCAACACCGGCAAGCGTGTGAGGGGAAATAGACCTAGAACCCGCAGGCCATCGTTGTAGCTGTCCGGCACTCTGGACTGGCGCTTTATCTCCTGCCAACGCTGAGGATGCTGTCGATCTTCTGCTGCGAGGTCTTGCAGACAGGTTTCGATGGTTTGGCGCTGGCTGTTGTTAAAGCCTGGTTCCAGATTCTCCAACTGCAGCTGTCGCGCTATGTAGCCAAGATCCCACAAAGACTGCCACCACTGCTGCTGTTGCTCTATCGATTCCAGTTCGGTACGAAAGCTGGCCAGCAGTCGGTTGCTGCGCAGATAAGGATAACCGTAAAGTGGATGGCCCCAGCCCTGCTCTGCCCCTTGCTGACGGATACGTGTCTCCATCTGTGATAACAATAGCGAACAGTCTGAATCCTGCTGCAATCCAGGAATTTTTCCGTAAGAGCGAGGTTGGGAACTACACCCCACACTCAATATTACAGCCGCAAACGCTGTCAGCAGCCATTTAAGAGAAAACAACACGGGTAGTTGCTGAATCATAACGAATTCCATCATTGACCGTTATGACTCAATTTTAGACGTTACCGCGGTGCGAAGTTGAGAAATTGGCTAGGATGAAGGCATGGAGACAATGGTATGACTGGCATAAAAAAACGGAACTGGGATCTCCCAGCTCCGTTAATATCGCAAAGTCGGTGGATTCGTTTTTAGTTAACGCACACCTTTGTCACGCAGGAAACTACTGTACTGCTGGTCGGTGCCGCTAATGTGGTTGATCAGCCACTGCTTCAGATAAACCAGCAGCTCATCAATAGTCTGATCTTCATTGCTTTCGTAATGACTCACTTTATCCATGACTTCTGCCACCATCGCCTCATGCTCTTTTTTATGAGGCTCGAATCCAGGATAACCATTCTCTTCCAGCAATTTCTCTTCACGGACGAAATGGTACTTGGTGTAGTTCACCAGCTCATCCAGCGCACTGCGCTCAAAATCTACACCTGTATAGTTGGTGGAAGCCGTTTGCAGCTGATTGATCAGGCTAAGTAATTTTTTGTGGTCATTATCGATAGCCTCGATACCGACGCTATATTCTTCTTTCCAAACCAAATAGTTCTTTTTCTGAGACTGGCTATGCAGATACACAACACCGCCTAACAGTGCCAGAGAGATCCAGGGTAGCGGATGGGATAATCCCATCAGGAAGCCTAGAGCAGTAGCTACCAAAAGCGCCAAGATCAGTATAGATAGTCCAAACGCGCTGAGTTTTTTGTTCATTTTGAATTCCTGTAAACGGCTCTACAAGGGTGATCGCCATAGGGTCACCGTTCATGCGTCGTAAAGCCTTGATAAAAATCAAAACCAGCTTGGTTTACAACAAATTAATCAGTAGATTTATCCGCTGAGTTTATCTGTCAAGTGCATATAAAGCTGTGGCAGACGCTGAGGTAATTGATCTGCCTTACGAATCAACGTGAAGCCCTTTTGCCCAAAGAGATAAGGAAGATACTGGTTTGCTTCTTTATCGATGGTGATGCAAAAAGGAACTAAGCCCTCCTGCCGAGCCTCGATGACTGCCATGCGAGTATCTTCAATACCATATCGGCCTTCGTAACGATCCAGGTCATTAGGCTTACCATCAGTGAGTAGTAACAACAGTTTTTTCTCACCGGGTTGTTCCTTCAATATTTCTGTGGCCTGCCGGATAGCCGTGCCCATTCGGGTGTAAAATCCGGGCTTAACATCATCGATACGACCCCGAATCTCTGCACCATAGTTTTCATCAAAGTTTTTAATCTGATTCATACGTACATGATGACGCTTTTTCGATGAAAAACCGTGGATGGCAAATCGATCACCACTGCCAGAGAGACTTTCTGCAAATAGATAAAGACTATCGCGAATGACATCAATGACTTGCCGGTCATTATTAACCCATGCATCGGTAGACAGTGATAGATCTGCCAGCAGTAAACAGGCTAGATCTCTGACAAGCGGCCGTTTCTGACAAAATAACTTAGGATCACCACAATCACTGCCGCTCGCTTTATCACCACAATGATCAAGATACGCATCAATATCTAAACGATCGCCTTCATATTGACCTCGGACCCAAGTAGGCCTGGCTGAAATGGCCTCAAATTGCCGCTTTAAACGTCGAGCCACTTTTTTGAGATGATCCGGCAGCTCTCTCGGTTCAGCATGCCGGCTCATCATTGGGATAACCCGTGCAAAATCTTCTTGCATGCACTGTTTCTTGAAGTCCCACTCAGGCAATAACACCCCTTCACTCAACGGAATATCATCTTCGGCTACTGACGGTAAATCCAAATCGAATTTGATGCTGCTAACAGTGGTTTGTTCGTCTTGCGTCACAGACATATTGTCAAGGTCATCGGCAATATTCTCAGCCTGCTCTAGATCTTCATCTTCTTCGGCAGCTCGATCCAGTTTCACGTATTCAGCAAAAGTCATAAAGCTAGTTTCATGACGCACGGTCATGGGGGCCCCAGCGCTGTCAGGAGCATCATCACGCTTAGCCTGGCGCCGCTTTTCTTCCGCTTCTTTACTAGCAGCGTCAGACTTATTATTTTGCTGTTCTGCAGCTTGGCGCTCCACCGATAGATCCGAGCGAGGCGGTGATGGATGCAACCAAAGGGGGACCGGATAAGGAGCAAACGAGGTTTCTGGCAATTCTGCTACCGACCCCGGATCCTTTAAAGCCGCTTGAATGGCTTGTTCTTGTTCTACTTCTCCTGCAGAGAGCTTATCCAATGGTGGGCGAACGAGCAGCAGACCATCCACTAAGCGTTTATAGCGTCCTCGTAGGCCTGGAAACTGTTCCAATGTCGCTAAGGTTCTTTGTTGGTTACTCAGCAACCAACCACCATTTAACTCCACCGGAGTGCCCGCTAGTGCGGCCAGCCAAAAATAGAGCTCTCTATTCAACTTAGGATCTGGATATGCATCTAGTTTCTGAGGCAAATAAAGTCGCTCGTCGTCTCGCCAAGCCAGTTCAACTTTACGTCCTGTTCCGGCAATACGATGCAACCAACTACGTCGCGCACCATGGTAAGTCGCTGTTGAGGCAGTAATCGATAAGGCTCCATCACCACCTAAAGCACGGAAAAAAATACCTAATGAATTACTAACCTGCTTTAACTCAACCGCAGACTCTGGAAACCCATCGTAGGAAATTTTGGTAATAAAACGATCCCAATACTGTCCAACGTGCTCTTCCATTTCCATAATTCTGCCTCTTAAATACCACTAACCATCAATGAACCGGGAATAACTATAGAGTTACTCGCCAAAGGCGGCGTCTACCAATTCCATAAGACCTGCGATAGTGTCTTCATCATCACTCAATGGCTCGATCATACCCGCGAGGCAGGATTTAACGGGGTCAAACCCTGATTTGATCAGAGTTGCGGTATAGACCAACAAACGTGTACTAGCACCTTCTTCAATATCTTGATCTTTCAGAGCTCTCAACGAATTCGCCAAACTAACCAAACGCTGCGCCAGCAATTTGTCGATACCCGTTTCTTCCATCAATACTTTGATCTCGGCATCTCTAGAGATATAACCGAAGCTCATGGATAGAAAACGTTGGCGAGTACTAGGCTTCATACCTTTCAAAAGGTTCTGATAGCCTGGGTTATAAGAGACAACCAACATGAAGTTATCTGGAGCGTGCAGTGTTTCACCGGTACGATCGATCGGTAAGATGCGACGATCATCGGTCAGTGGGTGGATCACAACAGTGGTATCTTTACGAGCTTCAACCACCTCATCCAGATAGCAGATTCCACCTTCACGTACCGCCCGTGTGAGCGGACCATCGCTCCATACGGTTTCCCCATCACCAATCAGATGACGCCCCACCAGATCGGAAGCACTAAGATCGTCATGACATGAAACGGTATACAGTGGCAAACCCAAACGTTTTGCCATATGGCTGATAAAACGAGTCTTACCACAACCAGTAGGACCTTTAATCAATACCGGAAGCTGATGTTTGTAGGCGTGCTCAAACAGCTCCACTTCATTAGCCTGTGGCTCATAAAAAGGTAGTTCTTCTGTTGAACTTTGATTTTCAAGGGGTGAAACAGCGCTCATAAATGCACTCCTAGCTAAAATCGATTGCGTAAGTTGCAGTAATAATTAGTGATACCAGAGGCACGTAGGCCATTAACAACCCTCGCCAAAACAGGGGGGCGTCTCGTAAACACATAAAATAATCAACGATCATCGCGGCTTTGATAACGGTTATAAACAAAACCACTCCGATCAGGGTCAGGCTTAGCTGTGGCTGCTCTGCAAAGTAGGCAGCGATGCAAGTCAGTGCCAGCATCACAAGCCACAAAATGGTGGATAATCTATAAGTTGGCATCGTCTTCTCCTTTTCCTATCCGTCAGTGCAATACATAAACTAATGGGAAAAGAACCAACCAAAGCAGGTCCACCATATGCCAATAACAGGCGCCGCTCTCCATGCCTTGTATGTTGCCATCACTATACGCGCCTTTGTGAACTCGTAGAGTGATATATATCAAGATCAGCATGCCGAGCACTACGTGAAGAAAGTGAAAGGCCGTCAGAAGATAGTAGAACTGATAGAAAGCGTTGGTGGTTATGTCGTAGCCCAGACTAATACTGTGGCTATATTCGGTCAGCTTGACCACCACATAGAATGCACCCATGGAAATGGCAGCAATCAGTTCAATACAGGCTCGACCTTTGCGGCCTGCTTCAACACTGGCCACCGCACAGGCCACAAAGAAGCTACTAGAAAGAAGCGCCAAAGTATTGGCCAAACCCGCGCGGATATCTAAGCCGGCCTGTCCTTCTGCAAACATTTCAGGATTTTTTGCGCGTACCACTGCGTAGATCGAAAACAGCAGCGCAAAGGCGGTCAATTCCGCCAGGATAAAGAACCACATCGCCAGATCACCGGGCAATCGACCCTTAGGCGCATAGGCAATGGTGTTGGATTCGGTATTGATTGGTGCCGCTTCGGTGACTTCATCATCTTGGGCAGCAATATCGATGGAGTTGCCATCACTTGTCGATGACGAGAGCAATTGTTGACTCAACGGTAGCCCCTCCTGTCAGGAAAATTAAAACACATCTAAAACGTCCGGCTATATAACACCGAATTTTCCAGTCAACTGCTTGCGGAGGGTAAAGCAAATGAACTGGAGAACGAAAAAGTCCGCCCCTATTCAGGGACGGACTTTATAACACACTGATTAAGCAGCGGCTGGAGCAGCAGTATTATCAACAGTCACTTCTTCACCTTCGACGAAGAAGGACCAGATGTACACACCCAGACCAATCAGGAAGAACACACCTGCCAATTCACGCAACCAATAGAAAATTGCGATCTGATCTTGGACAGCCATGAACGACTGAGGCGCATCGGAGAAGCGCTGCAGCCAAACCTGAAGGATGCCAGCACCGGTCAGGAACAGGGTGATGAAGACCATAGATACAGTCATCAACCAGAAACCCCACATTTCCACTACCTGAGCTTGACGGCTATTAGCAATACGGCCGCGCATCAGAGGCATTGAATAGGAGATCATGCACATGACAACCATTGCGTAAGCACCGTAGAACGCCATGTGGCCGTGTGCTGCAGTTACCTGAGAACCGTGAGTGTAGTAGTTCACTGGAGACAAGGTGTGCAGGAAGCCCCATACACCAGCACCCAAGAATGCCATTACACCACAGCCCATCGCCCATAGTGCAGCAGCCTTGTTAGGATGCTCACGACGACGCTGGTTAATCATGTTGAATGCGAACAGAGTCATCATGAAGAACGGAATTGGTTCTAGTGCTGAGAACACGGAGCCGATCAGCTGCCAATACTCAGGAGTACCAATCCAGAAGTAGTGATGACCCATACCCAGGATACCAGTGATCAACGCCATAGCGACGATCATGTACAACCACTTCTCAATGACTTCACGGTCAACACCGGTAATCTTGATCAATACGAATGCCAAGATGGCACCAAGGATCAATTCCCAAACGCCTTCAACCCACAGGTGAACAACCCACCACCAGAACATCTTATCAAGAACGATGTTATGAGGATTGTAGAAGGAGAACAGGAACAATACTGCCAGACCTACCAAACCAATCATCAGAACCATGCTGATAGCGGTCTTGCGGCCTTTTAGTACTGTCATACCTACGTTAAAGATGAATGCCAGCGCAACTATGACGATACCTATTTTGGTTATCGTCGGCTGCTCGAGGAATTCTCGTCCCATCGTCGGTAGTAGCTTATTCCCCGTCAACTCAGCAAGAGTTGCATAAGGAACAGCAAGGTAACCAACGATTGTCAGAGCACCTGCAACCAGGAAGATCCAGAACATCGCGATCGCCAATTTAGGCGAAAACAACTCTGTCTGAGATTCTTCAGGAATCAGGTAGTATGACGCACCCATAAAGCCGAACAGAACCCAAACGATCAACAGGTTGGTGTGAACCATACGCGCTACGTTAAAAGGAATTTCCGGAAACAGGAAATCACCCATAACGTATTGCAAACCCATGATGAGACCGAACAGGATTTGACCGACGAAAAGGCCAATTGCCGCTATAAAATAGGGCATGGCAACAGATTGAGATTGAAACTTCATATTTGCCTCTCCTATTTTAACCTTGAATATTCGGCGGCCAATCCGCGTCATTAATCTCAGACACGTACTTCAAGAACTCCGCTAATGCATCCAGTTCTTCATCAGAGAAGTTGAACTGAGGCATGCTGCGGCGGCCTGGAATACCATTGGCTGGACGCGACTTGATAAACGCTTTGATAGCAGCAGTATTCTTACCGAAACGGTCATAGACGTTGGCAAGCTCTGGCGCAAAATAAGCTCCCTCACCCATCAGAGTGTGGCAGCCCAAGCAGTTGTTTTCTTCCCAAAGTAACTTACCTTGAGCGACTTGATCGGTCAGATTCTGACGATTGTCGCGCTCAGGAAGAGCTTTGGTAGTGTGAAATGTCAGACCAAGTAACACTAAAATGAAGAACAAACTGCCTCCAAAGAAGATGTTACGGGCCATGGTCTTGGTAAAGGTTTCACTCATAAAGTGTCTCCAAACGGGTTTGGAAAGGCTTTGTGGACCTTGCGATTAATTGAAATTATTAGAGCAGGGAAATTGTCCTCCCCGCCTCCCCTAAGAGCCTTGACGTAAGTCAATTCTTAAAATGGCTGAGTAAATTGCTCGATTATTCTGTCAACAGTATGATGAACAAGAAAATATTTGGAACCAAAAGATGAAAGTCATTCCCATCTACAAGCAGATTCCTGTGGTACTTCAAGGGCTGTATTTGATCAATCTGCTGGCCCTTCCGGTACTAGCGCTGATCCCGATCATCTACCTGTGTAAAAAACACTGGAAGAGTGAAGATCTGGTGATTCTTTGCCATACCCGTCAGGTCATTGCCACCACCCTCTGGTTTACAGTGGTCGTGGTTGGCGGCGGATTGATGTTTTGGTTTTTAGGAGAACACTCTCCTGAACTCTGGACGGTACTAATCATGTACCTGATCGTGTTTCACACCACCTTCGTGATGATCGGCTTGATCGGCCTAGCCAAAGCCATTACCGGAAAGACCTACCAACCCTATTTGATCGGCGTTCCTTTCAAACCATCAAAATACACCCACCTGGACGTTTAACCCTTCTCATTCACCAACAAGGGGCACTATCTTGCCCCTTCCAGAGCCTGCAACTCATCGGGCAACATCCGCTGCTGCAACAATTCAAACAACTCGCGCTCCTCAAAGCGAACATGATTAGCCAACAACTCACCAAATCGCAGCAATAACTCACGGGCCGGCTGGCCCACATCGTCAACCAGAGCACGCATCAGTGCATGCTCCTGCTGCAATTGATCTAACAGTTGTTGCTCACCAATCCGTTCTAAAACAGGAATCAGATACTGCTCCTCTTCCTGAAAATGAGGTTCAAGCTCCTGCTTGAAAAGCTCCTGGGTCTTCTGCCAGTAGATTTCACAATCCTGGCTAATCCCCAAACCTCCAACAGACTTGCAGCGATTAGCAATCACTAGCGCCTGGTGGTGATCTTTTGACAGCGGCTGCAACTCAGCTATTCGTCTCATGCTGCCTCTTTTACCTCCTATTGTCTGTCACCTTAATATGCATCCAACAGTCAGCTTATAAGGCACCATGAAACAAGATTATTGATCCAACATTACTGTTTCGAACATCAATCCTACACTCAGGGATTCGGCTCCTTATATGAGAAATTCACTGACAGCAACGACCCTCTCCGCAAGCCGACTGTTTCAACAAACGCCATCATCAAGAAACCACCCTTTAAAGATATATATTTATTACATCTTTAAAGTTGAATCCTACATCTATGTTTTAGCCATGTCCATAAATTTTAAAAACCCAACTAATATCGGTGACAAAATCACCATAAAAAAAGCAATAAAACTGGACACAACTCATTATAAAATGTATGTATATTCCATCTATTTAGACAATGATCGGCTTTATAGCCCCGATAAGAGAAAGCAACGGTGCAACTGACGAAGTACACAGATTACGCCTTCCGCACCCTGATATTCTTGGGAATTCAACCTCCTGCCGAACTCATTACCATCACCAAAGTGGCGGGACATTTCGATATTCCACGCAACCATCTGGTCAAGATCGTCCATAACCTCGGCAAACTCGGATATGTAGAAACAGTAAGAGGGAAAGGCGGCGGAATACGTCTGGCCCGACCCGCCAGCCGTATCAGTTTGCGAGAAGTCGTAGAAGCGATGGAGGAAAAACTGGAACCAGTCAACTGCCAACAACCCAGCTGTCCAATTGTGGCGGTCTGCAAGCTAAAATCCGTATTGGCAGATGCCCAGGAAGCCTTTCTAGCGGTCCTGGGAAACTACACCCTGGCAGATCTACAGCACGAACCGCAGCAGTTACGCAAACTACTAAAATTACATGTTGTCGACGGCTAAAATACTTATCGGCGAATTAACCGGTAAACTTTTTCAATCAAACTATTCACGCCGCGCTCTTTAAAGCGCAAATTGTCCTCTAACACATCAGCACGCTCGAGCAATTCAATATCAAAACTGCTGCCATAAAGATGCTCAACCTCCGCTTGTTCCACTGAGAATGGCGGCCCACTCATGGCAGACTGGGGATACTCCATCGTTAACAACAGAATTTGCCCGCCCGGGGAAAGCAGTTGGGCGATATGCTCGGAATATTGCTGACGCATTGGTTTTGGCAGTGCAATCAAGGCCGCGCGATCATAAACTACGCTAATCGGTTTCTCATCATCGACCTGGTAGCTAAAGAAATCTCCCGCCAACAGCTCCAGCCCCGGCAATGACCAGCGGGTGAAAGAATTATCCTCCTGGCAGGACATAGGCAGCTGGTTTTCCTCAGCAAAGGCTTTTACTGCCACTTTACTTAATTCAATACCCGTCACCTGAACACCCTGTTCTAGCAACCACAGCATATCCTTAGACTTACCGCACAATGGCACCAGCACCTTGGCGTCTTCAGGTAAAGGTAAAGTCGGCCAGTGCCGCAATAGAAATGGGTTGATATCAGACTGATGGAAACCAATCTCATTATCCTGCCAGCGCTGATGCCAAAAATCTGCTTCCATGAACCAACTCCGCAATCGATCGCAAAGAGCCGAGGTTAAGCAACCCCGGCTCTCTATGCAATATTAGCTTACCCTTAAACGCTTACATCAATTTTGCAATGACCGACTTATCGATAGCCATTTGTTTACTGACCACCGGATGATCAAAAAGTAGCTTTAAATAGGCCGCCAAGTGAGGCCAACGGCTGCTATCAACTCCATGATCCACATAACTTGCCGCCAAAAAATGAGTCGCCAGGGAGATATCTGCAAGTCCAAACTGACCAAAGAAGAATCCCTCTACTGGCACCTGAGATTCCAGGTAGTCTGCAACCTGCGGAAACTTTTCATTCTTTAGCATCGCAACCCGGTCCATATCCGTCGGCTGTTTGGTTAACATCGGCTTGGCAGCAATTTCCCAAAACACACCAGTTGTCGCCTCTGCAACAGCCGTATCAGCATACCTTTCAAACCAGCGTGAATTTGCCTTTTGCTCCGTCGCTACCGGTAGTAATGGACGATCTGGGTACTCGTCTTCGAGGTATTGGCAGATAACCGATGAGTCCGCCAAGAATAAACCGCCGTCGACTAAAGCAGGCACCTTCCCCAAGGGGCTAATCTTCAGATATTCAGGCGTCCTAGTACCAGGCATGGTTTCAACAAGCTGATAGTCCAATTGCTTATAGTTCAAAGCTAACAGCACTTTACGCGTGTAGGGTGAAAGATTTACGCCATAAATTTTCATTGCTTAACCTCATCATTTAACAAACTTTCATTTTTAAAGTTACTGAATACAGCTAGAGTTACTTTTCTTTTAAAAGTTACAAAACTTTAGACTAGTTACTTTAATTTTTAAAGTTTATTGCTTGATGCTACCCTTAAACCATGAAAAGCACCGCCGACAACCCTGAAAAAAATCAATGGAAGCGTTCACCTTGCCCGATCGCCTGCACCCTGGATCTGCTCGGTGACAAATGGACGCTGATTGTCGTTAGAGATCTTTTGATGGGAAGGAGCACCTACAGCGATTTTCAAAATGGACCAGAAAATATCCCCACCAATATCCTTGCTGAAAGACTCAAGCGCTTGGAGCATGCAGAGGTCCTTACCCGGGAACAGTACCAACAGCGACCACCTCGATACAGTTATCACCTGACACCAAAAGGTAAAGACCTGGCACCGATCCTAAAGGCGATGGCACGCTGGAGTAACGACTACCTGCCCTACACGGTAAAGGTGTAATTAGATGAAGGAAAAAGAGCACAAAGATGCTGTTGCAGTGCGATTTAACAACAGTTCCGTCGTCCAGTTGCGAATACCCGACTATTTTGGTTAACTATTTTAATCATCACTGTATCGGATGTTGACGTGTTCCATTCAGCTTTAAATCAACCCAACCGTTTTCTGGCCCTGGGCGACGGGGAGTTCTTCTCCAAAGTGGCTCCAACACCGTTGGAAAATCCACACCTCGCTCACTTCAACCAGCGTTTGGCAGATGATTTCAATCTCAATCAGAAAGATTTCAGCAACAGTGCTTTTACCGATTATTTAGCCGGTAAAAAGCCACTTCCAGAACAATTTCAGCCCTTTGCCATGGCCTATTCCGGCCATCAGTTTGGTAGTTTTAATCCCGGCCTTGGGGATGGCCGCGCCATCTCGCTCTGCGAGTTCAAAGATAAACACCAACAATCATGGGAATTCCAACTAAAAGGCTCCGGCCCCACCCCCTATTCCCGTGGATTTGACGGCCGCGCAGTGTTGCGCTCGGTAATTCGGGAGTACCTCGGCAGCGAAGCGATATGGGCGCTGGGAATACCCACCTCGCGGGCACTGTGCATTGTTGCCAGCGACACCCCCGTAAAGCGAGAAAAGATTGAAAATGGGGCAATGATGATCCGCGTTTCCCCTTCCCATATTCGCTTCGGCTCCTTCGAGCGTTTCTACGGACAGGGCCAGCACCCGCAGGTTCGCGCCCTGGCAGAACACTGCATCGAACAACACTTCCCCCACCTCGTCGATGAAAGCGACCGATTCGGCCTCTGGTTTGACGAAGTGGTGCGCACCACCGCGCAGATGGTTGCCCACTGGCAAGCGGTAGGCTTTTGCCACGGGGTCATGAATACCGATAATTTTTCCATCCTTGGTATTACCTTTGATTACGGCCCCTTCGGCTTTATGGAACGCTACGATCCGGGCCACGTCTGTAACCATTCCGACCATGAAGGACGTTACGCTTTCGATCAGCAACCCAGGATGGCGTTCTGGAATTGCCTCTGCTTAGGGCAGGCGCTCACACCATTGATCGATCGAGATCGACTGGAACAAGGGCTAACGCTATTTGAACCGAAACTGCAGGCTCACTACCTCAAGCTGCTTCGCGCCAAGCTAGGCTTGGAGCAAGACCTAAAACAGGACAGCAATCTAATCACGGCCCTGCTAGCCCTTTTGGCGGGCGAGAATCTGGATTACACCCGCTTCTTCCGAGGCCTCAGTAATTTGGAGAAAGACAAACCCGCCAACCACTGGATCTACCAGCAAGCCAATGCACAGACAGTGGATGAATGGCTGGATCAGTATCGCCAACGGCTAGCAGATGAGGACTCTGATTGCCGCAGACGCCAGCTGTTGATGAAACAGCACAATCCTAAATACGTGCTGCGAAACTATCTGGCCCAGACCGCCATAGAAAAGGCTGAAGCCGGTGACTATACAGAGATCGAACAGTTGCTGACTCTGCTGCATTCACCTTTTGATGAGCACCCCACGCTGGAGCAATACGCCCAGTTAGCCCCTGATTCGGCTTGCGGTTTGAGCGTCAGCTGCTCTTCTTAAATTCCATTAGATCGCGGCAATAACACTTGCGCCCTAAGCCGCAACGGACAACAATGGCTCAAAAATAGACCATCGAGAGAATAGAACCTTGCGTAAACCACTGCACCGGCTGCTCATAGCAACCCACCAAAACAATTGTCGCGAAGCGATTATCAAAGTGGCTCAAAACCATTTGGAAGAGGCCGAACTCTATAAGGCCGAAAGCCTGCAGCAGTGCCTGAAGCTGATTGAAGAGATCACCCCAGACATGCTGATGCTGGATCTTAATCTTCCCGATGGCGAGGGTGTAAAAACGCTGCAACAGCTGTGCAGCACACTCCCAGAAACAGCGGTGGTGGTGTTGGGCAATGAGCAGGATGCGGAAACAGCTGCCGCTATTATGGCCAATGGGGCTGCTGGCTTTATTTTAAGCTCTTTAGAAAACGATCCTTTAGCAGACGCCTTAGAGCAGGTGCTGGACGGCCAGGTTTACCTGCCTAACAACTAATCGTTTGTTGTCCTATCGCTGCTATATGGTTGTGGTATCGCTGCTGTATCGTTGCGGTATCGCTGAACTTTCAATCAGCCGGTTTGGGCAATATTCGAAGACCACCCTGACCCTTTAACGGGTTCGGATCTATTAGTAATTCTCTGAGGTATTTCCGACACTGAGCGGATGAGAAAGGTCCGGCCACCTGCAGCCAGCCTTCTCCCGGGGTAGACTGTGTGCATAGATACTGGTTATCCACCCGACTTTGCCACAGATACCAGGGCGCTGGCTTAGCGATCGCTACCGATACTGCCACGCTGAGCAAAAATCCGCTGATCCCTGCTTTTAAATTAACTGCTTTTAAACTTACTGAATGCATACCACCCCATTGCAATAGGCCCTACTGAGAAGCCTTGTTCATAAAACGCTATGTTTCCAATTTAGAGCTAACAGACTGAACAGCGACTGAACGTGTAAATTGAGCAAATCATGCTAGTCGCTTAGGCGGTCGGCATGAAGACTTTGGTTAGGCAGATTGCACCAGTTTTAAGGGGCTTGCACCTTGTTCCTGACTTTCATCGATGCCTTCATTCAGATCGTCACTCATAGCCACTAAGCCTTCACCCCGAACCCGCTTGGCGCAGCATTGCAAGCACAATGATTTCAGGGCCTGGTGGCTGCGACGGTCCAGGCTACGCAATTGCGCCACGCAAATTTGGCCATCGGCAAGCAATCGCTCCAACAACGCCAACGGTATATCAACACTGACAGAGTCTTGCTGATTTTCAGTACGGTTTACTATCTCCGGGGATGTCGACATCTTATCGAAAGCTTTCTTCATAGAGACGCGCCTATTGCCATATCAGTACTCGAACAGGTAAATCATCCAACAGCAGAGCGGGACGTAACTGGTTCTCTCCTACAGCCGGGAATATCAATTTCAACGGGATAAGCAGTGATGGTGTTTTGCAGTTCATCTACAAATTCAGACAAGGGATAGATCGTTTGAAATCCGTCAAGCACCGCCTCTATCCTGCTTTCTGACCCTAATAGCCATCGCAGCTGCAGGCATTCTGTATCCGCCACCAATTGAAGGTAAGCGATATATTGGCCCTGTTGTGGATCATCATTGCGGGTCAGAACCACGGCGATATTAAGATCAAATTCAGCACTCTGAAGCAGCCCTGGTTGAAAGATAAAACGCAGTTCCCACCATTCTCCATCAGGGGTTGTTAGTCGTTGCCCCGAAAACCTTTTTTTTAGGGGATGCAGGACATCAGCAGGTGCCGGTTTCAGCCGTTGTTTATGTTTGACCATCCTTATCTCTCCGCTCTATATATGAATTAATACCAACCACCATAACAATAATGAGTATCATTTGCAATAATGAGATAACTATCTGTGCTTTACTACACCCTATAAGTACGACAATTAAGTTAAGAAACCAGAGCGGTGAGCTTAATTCTGCGAAATGCTCTTCCCGATACTTAAAAGCCCTTTTGCAGGGATCGGCGAATTAGTTAGCAATTGATGTTGTACGATGAAGAATTCAGAACATTAGTGTCCAAGACTACATGGAGCACAGGAGGTTCGAGCCATGATACAACTCCAACAGATCCATCACGTCGCTTACCGCTGTAACGATGCCAAGGAAACCGTCGAGTTCTACCAGCGTGTACTCAATATGGAGTTCCTGGTGGCTATCGCTGAGGACAAAGTCCCTTCAACCAAAGAACCCGACCCTTACATGCACGTATTTCTCGATGCCGGCAATGGCAACATCCTGGCCTTCTTCGAACTACCCAACTCACCGGATATGGGGCGAGATCCAAATACGCCCATCTGGTGCCAACATATCGCCTTCCAGTTAACTAGCGAGCAGGCTCTGCTTGAGGCTAAAAGCGAACTTGAAGATAAAGGCGTTGAAGTTCTAGGTCCCGTTGATCATGGGATTATTCGCTCCATCTATTTCTTTGACCCGAATGGCCATCGACTGGAATTGACCTGCTTAACAGGCACGGAGAAACAGCTAGGGGAACTTAAACGGGTAGCACCAATGATGCTTGAGGAATGGTCAGTCACCAAAAAAGCCCCGCAGCTTGCAGCCTGGTTACACCAAAAAGAGTTCTCTTAGATAATTGATAAATCACTATTTTAGTTAGCTTTTCTGCTCACTTTTAAACCAAAAACACGACATTGGCACGGTTGCGTCTACTTTTGGCACGAAATGATACAAAACCTAGAAGTGGCTCTAGCTATCTTAAATGCACCTGTTCGGGATAGGGGGAAAATATCTCGACACAGCGAGTTTGGAACCATAAATATCGATGTTTGGCGCAGAGATACTGCTAGATCAGGCACGCAATGATAAATCCAAACCTAAGAAAGAATAAGAAGATTTTGATGCCATCCGCTGAACCCACCGCTGGGTTACTTCGGATAACCGACTGCAATCCTTAAAGATTCATCGATTCACTTCTCATTCTTTCCAGTGTGTTTGCTATTTATCGACTATGTTTATAAGTACACCGTAATATACGGCGACTTGCCTGATTGAAAGCATCATGACGAAAAGGAGTTCGGCAACTGGTTCTGACTGCTAATTGATTTAGCCAATTATGGCGCGTGTTGGTCCCGGTTTGATGGTCACCCCTCTGTTTTTCCCGACTAGAACAACCGCTATTCAGCACACCTCAACTCACTAAAAATTGGGTATAAGGCAAATGATAAAAATGAATAAACTCGCTACGCTGGCGCTCTCTGCTACCATCGGTATGGCCGCTTCTTTTGGCGCCACTGCTGATGGCCACCAACAGCGTTTCGTAACCATTGGAACAGGCGGTGTTACCGGTGTCTATTACCCCACTGGTGGCTCAATTTGCCGTCTGGTAAACAAATCCCGTAAAGAGCACGGTATCCGCTGCAGCGTCGAAAGTACCGGTGGCTCTGTTTACAACCTCAATACTATCCGCGCCGGTGAACTAGATATGGGCGTAGCCCAGTCCGACTGGCAGTACCACGCCTACAACGGCACCAGCAAGTTTGCCGATAAAGGTGCCAACAAAGAACTGCGTGCTATCTTCTCCGTTCACCCCGAGCCCTTCACCGTTGTTGCCCGTGCTGATGCCGGCATCAAGACTTTTGACGATCTGAAAGGCAAGCGTGTCAACGTCGGCAACCCTGGTTCCGGTCAGCGTGGCACCATGGAAATCCTGATGAAAGCCAAAGGTTGGGACATGAAGAGCTTCGCTCTGGCTTCCGAGCTAAAGTCCTCTGAGCAATCCTCCGCTCTGTGCGACAACAAGATCGACGCCATGGTATTCACCGTGGGTCACCCTAGCGGCTCCATCAAAGAAGCAACCACATCCTGTGACAGCGTACTGGTACAAGTTAGCGGTGCTGAAGTTGAAAAACTGATCGCCGACAACAGCTACTACCGTAGCGCTAACATCCCAGGCGGCATGTACCGTGGTAACGACAAAGACACCATGACCTTCGGTGTAGGTGCTACCTTTGTTGCGTCCACCAACACCCCTGACGACGTGATCTACGAAGTGGTTAAAGCGGTATTCGAAAACTTCGCCACCTTCCGCAAGCTACACCCTGCCTTTGCCAATCTGAAGAAAGAGCAGATGGTAAAAGACGGCCTGTCCGCACCGCTGCATCCTGGTGCTGCCAAGTACTACAAAGAAGCCGGTCTGCTGTAATAGCGATCTAACAGAGGGAGGTGCTTAACTACCTCCCTCTTTTTTTATTCCGATCTAAACCCTCTTTCGCACCTGGCCCTGCTGCTGTGGGCCGACGGAGCTATCAATGACAACCGCCGACGATAATAAGCACACCAGTGCGGGACAGGATGTCCAGGAGATGGTGGCATCCGCAGACAGCGGATCCCGAAATCCCGCTGGCTTGCCGGGCAAGATCTTATTTGCCGTCCCCCTTTGCTGGGCCCTATTTCAATTGTGGTACGCGTCCCCACTCCCATTTATTTTCGATTTTGGAGTGATCAACGATACCCAGGCCCGCTCTATTCATCTGAGTTTCGCCATCTTTCTGGCTTTCACAGCATTCCCTGCATTAAAGAACTCACGCCGTGACATTGTCCCGATTCAAGACTGGATTCTAGCTCTAGCAGCGACATTCAGTGCAGGCTACCTGTTCCTGTTTTACGCCGAACTCTCCGACCGTTCCGGAGCTCCCACCACCTTTGACGTTGCAACTGCCGTAGTGGGCATGGTGCTACTGCTGGAAGCCACTCGACGCGCCTTGGGACCACCACTGATGGTGGTTGCCACTATATTCTTGATCTACACCTTCGGCGGGCCTTATATGCCCGACGTCATTGCCCACAAAGGCGCTAGCCTTAATAAAGCGATGTCTCACCAGTGGCTGACCACGGAAGGGGTATTTGGTGTTGCTCTGGGCGTATCCACCAGCTTTGTTTTCCTGTTTGTACTCTTCGGTGCATTACTGGATAAAGCGGGCGCCGGTAACTATTTCATCAAGGTCGCCTTCTCGCTGTTAGGCCACATGCGCGGCGGTCCTGCAAAAGCAGCCGTGGTTTCTTCTGGACTAAGCGGCCTGATCTCCGGTTCCTCCATCGCTAACGTGGTCACCACCGGTACATTCACCATCCCACTGATGAAGCGGGTTGGATTTCCCGGCACCAAAGCCGGTGCTGTTGAGGTTGCAGCCTCTACCAACGGTCAGCTGACTCCGCCCATCATGGGTGCTGCGGCTTTCCTGATGGTGGAGTACGTGGGCATCTCCTACGTGGAGGTAATCACTCACGCTATCCTGCCAGCCCTGATCTCTTACATCGCACTGATCTACATCGTTCACCTTGAAGCTCTCAAGGCGAATATGATGGGCCTGCCCAGACGTCATAAAACCACCCTGGCCCAGAGCCTGCTCTCTTTCGTCACAACCTTCCTAGGGATCTGTATCGTCTCTGCCCTGGTTTATTACGGCGTTGGCTGGACCAAGGATCTGTTTGGCGACACCGCCACCTACGTACTCACTGTACTGGTAATCATCGCCTACCTGGCACTGGTGCGCTTCTCCTCCAAATTCCCTGATCTGGAGATGGACGACCCCAATGCCGAAGTGGTGGAGCTACCTGAAGTCGGCCCTACGGTTAAATCCGGTCTTTACTACCTGCTGCCGATCTTTGTATTGGTCTGGTGCCTGATGGTCGAACGCTTTTCACCTGGTTTATCCGCCTTCTGGGCCACGCTGTTTATGGTGGTAATTGTTGCCACTCACCGGCCGCTGATCGCTTTCTTCCGCAAGGAAAAAGAGCTCACTCAAGCCTTCAAACAAGGCTTAAATGAGCTGATGGAAGGTCTGGTTGCAGGTTCCCGCAACATGATCGGTATCGGCGTAGCTACCGCAGCAGCAGGCATCGTAGTGGGTACTGTCACCCTGACAGGTATCGGTCTGGTAATGACCGAATTTGTTGAGTTCATCTCCGGTGGTTCGGTACTGCTGATGCTGGTATTCACAGCCATCATCAGCCTGATTCTCGGTATGGGACTGCCAACAACCGCCAACTACATCGTGGTTTCCACCCTGATGGCTCCGGTTATTGTCAGCTTAGGCGCCCAACATGGCCTGATCGTACCGCTGATTGCCGTCCACCTGTTTGTGTTCTACTTCGGGATCCTTGCCGATGACACGCCGCCGGTGGGGCTCGCCGCTTTCGCTGCTGCAGCGATTGCCCGCAGTGATCCTATTCGTACCGGTATCCAGGGTTTTACCTACGATATCCGTACGGCGATTCTACCCTTTATGTTTATCTTCAATACCCAACTACTTCTGATTGGCATCAATTCAGTGTTCGAACTAATACTGACGATATTCAGCGCGGTGGTCGCCATGCTGGTGTTTGCTGCAGCCACTCAGGGCTTCTGGATGGTGAAGAACCGCTGGTACGAAACGATCGCCATGTTGTTGATCGCCTTCTCCATGTTCCGGCCCGGTTTCTGGTGGGATATGGTCTATGAGCCCACGGTCTATGAGCCGGCCAGCAAGCTGGTGGAGTATGCCGAGAAAGCAGCACCGGATAGCGAGCTGAAGCTGGAAGTCAGCGGACTAAATATCGAAGGCGACGAAATATCCAAAACGGTACTACTGCCCTTAGGTGAAGCTGCTGATGGTGAAACCCGCCTCAGCAATGCCGGCCTGATGCTGCGTAACGAAGATGAAAAGGTAATCATTGATATGGTGACCTTTGGCAGCCCTGCACAAGACCTGGGTCTAGACTTTGACTGGGAGATCGAACAGATTCTGGTCAAGGCTGAACGCCCACCCAAGCAGTTGGTCTTTATCCCTGCACTGGCTCTTCTGGCGCTGTTGGCTGTCGGACAACGCCGCCGTAAGCCTAAGGCAGAACAGGGTGAATTAAACCAGCAACAGGCATAGGGTCACCCCCCTATGCCTCACGCCTTGAGTTAAGGAACGTACAATTCGTTAAGGAAAGTAGAATGGCTAAGACAGTACTTCTGCCCATCGATCCTCAGGAACAAAACCTGATTGATGCGGCTATGAAACAGGCAATTACCCAGGCACAGGAGCGCCAGGCTGAACTGCATATTCTCACGGTGGTACCCGGCTACAACAACCCGATGGTCGCCTCCTACTTCCCTCAGAATGCCATGGAACAGGCACTGGATGCAGTAGATGAGAAGCTTACTGAGTACATCGAGAAACAGGTACCTAAAGACATCTTAACACAGCTGCATGTTAAGAGCGGCAACCCGGCCAAAGAGATTATAAAGATGGCCAAGAAGCTCAATGCTGAGATGATCGTTATTCCCAGCAACAAGCACGGGCGTATCGACCAGGCCCTGATTGGATCCGTAGCTTCGAAAGTTGTCGAACGCGCCAGCTGCTCGGTATTGGTAGTCAGAAACGTTTAAAGAACGATCACTATTCCTCGGTGTAGTAGCCGCCCAAGTCCTCCATTTGCTGATCAAAACGTCTGATTTTGGTCAGCATTTTTTTTCCTCCCCTAGCCACACAAACCGCCAGCAGCGCTTCGATTAAAGTGATCGAGGTGACGATCGATGGAAAAAAGTTGGGGGTCTCTGTTTGCACCTCCAGCACCACTTTCGCTCCCGGCACCAAGGGTGAACGCAGGCTGTCAGTAATGCAGATTAATTGCGCCCCCTGCTCGATAGCGATACGGCTAGCCTCGATGGTTTCGCGGGTATAGGGATGAAAGGCAAAGGCGATCAACAGATCCCCCTTATCAATGCGAGCCAACTCGGTAAACAGGCTACCCTCCTGAGCGCGAACCAGACGAATATGGGACATCGCCACCGACCCGACGTAGGCTAGATGGTAAGCGCAGCTGTAACTATCCCGAAGCCCCAACACATGGACCTGAGGACTGGCTAGAATCAATTCGGCGGCCTGCTTGATACGAGACACCATCTCTTCCCCAAACAGCTCCTCTATTCCCCGGTAAGTACAACCAGCCATTTCGGCCACCACACCTTGCTGCTCACAACGACCACCCAGTTCTATCAAAGAATCGGCTCGGCTGGAAAAGTTGCCCTGACCCTCTTGCAGTGAACGCTGAAACACCTGGCGTAAGCTATCGTAGCGATCAAATCCCAACGTCTTTGCCAACCGCATGAAGGTCGAGGGAGCCACATCCACGGCGTCGGCGGTTTTTCGAATCGGCTGCAGGGCAAATTCGACCCGGTTTTCCATGAGATAGGCGGCTGCTTTTTTTAGCTGCGGACTTAGGTCCGGATAGAGTTGAGAAAGATGCTCCAACAGTTCTTCTGCGCTGGGCTGATCCGCACTGCTCACTTGGAGACTCCTCTAAGGTTGATCACCGCCCATTATAAACATCTCTAACGGATAAAACAGATAAGCCCCTACGCGTAAAAAATAATACAAACGTACTTTTACTCATCTTAATTTAAATACATATGTGTTTTTTTAAATTCACATAAAACACATTTGTACTATCATGCATTCCACACCGCCTCTTAGACCAAAATCGGAACAATTACCCATGGATCCAACTCCGAACACAACTCAATATAGCAGTCATTACACAACTCTGAACTGTCTGATCGACGAGCAGACCATTGAGATCCGACTCAACCGGCCACAGCGTCTCAACGCCGTCGTCGAAGACCTCTACCTAGAACTGCTCGATATCCTTTCAAAGGTCGAGAAAAACACTGAAATTCGAGCTGTGATTTTAACCGGTGAAGGCCGGGCGTTCTGCGTAGGAGCAGATCTAAAGGAACACGCTGCTGGCAGTCGCACAGTATTGCAGAAACGCCGCTATCTGCAGCTGGCTAACGATGTATGTATGCGTCTGTTCCGCTTCCCGAAACCAATCATTGCGGCGGTCAACGGCTATGCGCTGGGGGCCGGGGCCGAGATGGCTATCTGCTGCGATTACATCCTGATGGCAGAAGAAGCTCAGTTGGGCTTCCCCGAGGTGAGCATCGGTACCTGTGTAGGCGGTGGCGTCAGCCAGATTCTGCCGCGCTTAGTCGGCCTGCAACAGGCCAGACGATTGTTATTCGAAGGAAACCGCATCAACGGGGAAACCGCTGTCGATATTGGCTTGGCCCGCGCCCACTACAGCGACAAAGATCTACTGGATCAAAGCCGCCGACTGGCCCAGCAACTTGCTGCAAAAGCCCCTATCTCCTTCGCCCTGGTTAAACAGTTACTCAATCAGGGCCACAGCTCCGATTTAGAAACCGCACAACAACTTGAACTGGATGGCATAGCGACTTGCATGGCGAGCACTGACTGGCAAGAAGGGATCGACGCCTTCGCAGAAAAACGCACGCCCCGTTTTACCGGTTGCTGAAGACTTACCCCATAAATTAACCCCATCAATTAACCCAATCAATTAGACAGACTGCGATCATGGACACTCAAGACCAGAACATCCATCGGCTACCGACGCCTCCACTGAATAGGATTCTCGCCCCTGATTCTATTGCCATCATCGGTGCATCCGCCGATCCCACCAAGCGTGGCAACAAGGCCCTGCAAGGATTACTCAACGGTGGCTATCAGGGTGAAATCTACCCAATCAATCCAAAATTGGAGCAGATCCTTGGACTCCAGTGTTTCAAGGATGTGGACAGCCTGCCACAACCAGCGGATCTGGCATTAATCTGCACTCCGGCCTATACCGTCCCGGAAATTATTCGCCAATGCGGAAGCAAGGGAATTGCTGGCGCGATTATTCTAGCCAGCGGTTTTGCCGAGATGGGCGGCAGTGGTAGCGAACTGGAAAGTCAATTGTTGAAAGCGGCGAAAGATTCGGGTGTTCGTATCATCGGCCCCAACACCTCCGGCATTTTCAATCTACACAAGAATCTCAATTTGCTGGCCCTTGATTCCGTCAGCGCCGGCGAAATCGGCATCATCTCCCAATCTGGCAACATGCTGCTGTCATTAGTTTTGGAAGCCGCCGACAACGGCCATATAGGGTTTAGCACCTATGTAGGACCGGGTAACCAGAGTGATCTCGGCTTCAGCGATTACCTGCAATTTCTAGCAGAAGACCCAAATACCAAAGTAGCCACCTTTTATGTGGAAGGCTTTACCAATGGACGCGAGTTTATCGACCAGGCTCGCAAAGTCAGTCTCGACAAACCTGTCGTAGTCTACAAATCCGGCAGTACCGAAGCCGGCCAAAAAGCCGCCGCCTCCCATACCGGGTCCCTGGCGGGTAGCTACCAGATGACCCGCGATCTGCTTCAACAGGCCGGTGTTACCGTTGTTGGCCAATCCGATGAGATTTTGCCGGTTGCCGAAGGGCTGGCATTGATGCAACAGGCTAAGGGTAATCGCGTAGCGATTCTGGCGGATGGAGGCGGTCAGGCCACCATTGCCACTGATCGCATTGCCGAAGCCGGTCTGCAGATCGCAAAACTCAGCGACCATACTAAAACACAATTAACCAAACTGCTGTTCGACCAGGCATCGGTAATCAACCCGGTCGACGTCGCGGGCAGCACCGATGCCAATCCTCAGCTGCTCTCCCAATGCGCCGATATTTTGCTGCAAGACAGCGGCGTCGACATGGTGTTCCTAGTCGGAATGTTTGGCGGTTACAGCCTGCGATTTGCCAAAGAGATGCACCAGGCAGAAATGCAAACAGCATCAGATCTGGCCGAGCTGACACGCTCCCAACCCAAGCCCCTGGTGGTCTACAGCTTGTATCAACCGGTCAAACCGGAACCGCTACGCTTATTAAGGAAACAGGGTGTAGCGGTCTACAGCTCAATTGAGCAGGCCGTACAGATTATGGTGGCATTAGCTGGACGAGGTCGCCACATTCAAAAGAGCGCCTTGCTTGAAATCCCCCTCCCTCTTGCCCCAGACCATGCAAGCACCGAGTTACTACAACGGGCTCAGGACGATGATCGGCATCCCTACGAACACGAAGCCAAACAGTTGCTGCAAAACTATAGAGTAGACGTGCCAACGCAGCGGTTTATCAATCAAGTTTCAGACCTGGATAATCTGCCCTCCACGCTGTGCAACCAGCCATTGGCGATGAAGGTGGTGTCCAGAGATATTCTCCACAAGTCTGATGCCGGCGGCGTCAGGCTTAACCTGCAGGGAAGCCAGGATTTAAAACAGGGTTACGACGCCATCATGGACAGTTGTCGTACATATCAAAAGGATGCAGACATTGCCGGCGTGATAGTGACCCCCATGGTTGCCAAAGGAGTCGAGATCATTATCGGTGTCAGCCGAGATGCCATTTTCGGGCCGGTACTGATGTTTGGTTTAGGCGGTATTTTTGTCGAAATCCTAAAAGATGTGGCCTTCCGATCCATTCCAGTCAGCCGACAGGATGCCTGGGGGATGATCGACCAGATTAAGGCTCGACAGATATTGGATGGCGCCCGCGGAGAACAAGCCATCGATAAGGAAGCGCTGGTGGAGCTGCTGCTTACCACCTCAAGAATTATCGAAACCCATCCTGAGATCAGCGAGTTGGATCTAAACCCGGTAATCGCCTACCCGACAGGCTATGCCATCGTCGACGCACGTATTATTGCTGATCAGCCTACCACCACTGCACAGGAGAAGATCGCATGAGCCTGGCCACTGTCAAAGACGCTACTATCAAAAACGCTACTATCAAAGACGCCACACTCAGCCTCGACCAGGGCGTTGCTCTACTGACCCTCAATCGCGATGATGTCCGCAATGCCCTCACGGGAACCGAATTGATCGACGATATCGTCAATACCGTGGAGTGGGCTAACAGCAACCGAGAAGTATCGGTACTGGTGATCACCGGTAGTGGATCGGCTTTCTCCGCCGGCGGCAACATCAAAGAGATGCGGGATCGCGGTGGTGATTTCGCTGGCGATGTAGCCGAAGTGGAGGAACGATATCGACGTGGTATCCAGCGTATACCTCTAGCACTGCACAAGACCGAAGTGCCGGTCATCGCAGCCGTCAATGGTCCAGCCATCGGTGCCGGCTTCGATCTGGCTAACATGGCTGACATACGTATCGCCTCCAACAAAGCCAAGTTTGGCGAAACATTTCTTAATTTGGGCATCATCCCGGGTGATGGTGGCGCCTGGTTTATGCAGCGCTTGATCGGCTATCAGCGAGCCTTTGAACTAACGCTCAGCGGTCGTGTGATCGGTGCCGAGGAAGCCAAGGAGCTGGGCATTGTGCTAGAGGTGGTTGAACCGGAACAGCTGCTGGAGCATAGCCTGAAGCTGGCCCGCAAGATTGCCAATCAACCACGGGATGCCAGCCGCATGACTAAACGACTGATGAAAGCAGCGCAGCGGATGGAACTGCCAGATTTTCTAGATCTCTGTGCCTGCTTTCAGGGTATGTGCCACAACAATCCCGAGCATCTGGAGGCGGTCAATCGTTTCCTGGAGAGCCAACAGAAGCGCTGATGGGTGCTTGCAACTAGGGGTGTGTATTGCCTGAAGCGGATATTTTGTCAGCAATTGACATTGATCAGGCGCTAGCCAGCATCGCTTAAAGGGGCTCGCTATAATGGCGGCCTCAGCTTTAACACAGCTCAAACACAACCCAAACACAGCCCAAACAGCGACGGTGCATTATGATTAGTTGGCATGCAGTGATCGGTGGTTCCATCACCACCGTATTGATAGTGGTTTTAAAAGACCTTATCTATGTGCTGTTTGCTTCGTTGATCGGCGCCTACGGAAACGCCCACCCCTGGTTCGTCCCCTACATGGAACATATCTGGTTCTTCAGTGCGCTGTTGGTTTACTGCGCGTCCATGATACTGGGCGGTGCCGTGACGATGTACTTCGATGATGATAAACGCCTATCCAGCGCATTTATCGTAGGTATTGTTGCCAGCCTTGTTGCCGTGTGGAGCATGGCGGCTCCCAATACTGAATACAATTCAACAAGTCTGTTGTTCCTGCTGGTGGGAATCTGTGCGGCGACTTTTGGTGGTTGGTGGGCAATCAGGAAGGGCAAGTCTGCTGACTTAGCCTTTCCCACAAACGCCCAAGAACAGGAAGCATAATCCTAGCTAAACAGCTTTATCGCGGTTTGCAGGATTGGTGTATTGCGATATTGCGATATTGCGGTATTGCGGTATTGCGGTATTGCGGTATTGCGGGTTTAGCTAACGAACGATAATTTATCCCTCGCCGGCAGATTTATTTTTCTCTGCCTGCGCTTTTTGCTGTTGCTGCCAGCGTTCCATATCTGCGTAGTAGTTGTCCCAAACGCAAGGACTACATCCACCACCACAACACTCCCAATCTTCCGGACGGGTAGGCTTTTCTAGCAGGGTATCGCTCATAACGCTCTTTTCTCTTACAGCTCTTTTCTTTTCCAATTTTTTCTTACTACTTTTTTTTCTTACTACTATCTTCAACTATTGTCCTTTACGGCAAGATATTACAGCAAGGCCTGGTTATTTTGTAACCAGACTGTAGCCTCAGATAACTACCGTAAATCCCTATTATAAAGATTGAGGCGATAACCACCCAGTGGACGTCCGTCTAACTAACGAAGCAAAGACAAAACCATGCTCACAACATGAAAAATTATCAATTGCTGATATTTAGCCAGTTAAATATTAGCAAATATCAATAGTTCGATTATACTTATCCGCGCAGCTGAAGATGGTCATGGAGGTCCATATGCTAGAAGTACTAAACTACGCTGTTAAACATACCCAATGGATGGTAATCAGTGCTGCGGTGTTGACCGCCATTATGCTCTATTTAGAGTACATTTAGACAAAAACAAGAAAGGCCAGGGAAGGTCTGATTAAGTCCCGTTAGATTCCGTGGCACAATGGCACACTACTATTTCAACAATCGAGACCAGCCGTGGATCAGCTTAGCTTTTCGGAC
>JAPHRD010000023.1 GCA_026196225.1 Motiliproteus sp. | reverse complement strand
TTTCATTGGTATGCCCTTCAAATCCATATGCGCTAGGCGCTAGCCAAAATGCGCATCACCAACTCTTCAAAACTGATACCCGCCTGCTTTGCAGCCATCGGCACTAAGCTATGATCGGTCATTCCCGGAATGGTATTGACCTCCAGCAACCAGAAACTACCGTCCTGATCCTGCATCACGTCGACTCGTCCCCAGCCTCTGCAGCCCACGCTATTAAAAGCCTGCAGCGCCAGGTTCTGAATCTCATTGATCTGCTTGTCGTCCAATTCCGTGTCGAAGTGATAATGGGTGTCATTGGACAGGTACTTGGCGTCGTAGTCGTAAAACTGGTGAGGGGTCTCTAAACGAATGACCGGCATCGCCTCACCGTCAAGAACGGCAACGGTGTATTCTCGGCCTGTCACCCACTGTTCTGCAAAGACACAGCTATCCAGTTTCGCTGCTGTTTGATAGGCCTGCGCCAGTTGCTCGGGCGTTTCCGCTTTAACCATACCGATACTGGAGCCTTCATGAGCAGGCTTAACCATCACTGGAAATTGCAATTGTTCAGCCAAAGCATTCCAATCACTCTCATCCGCTAATACCGCATGGGGAGGCGATGGCAAATTCAGGGTTTTCCAGAGCAGCTTGCAGCGAAGTTTATCCATTCCCAAGGCAGAGGCCATTACGCCGCTGCCGGTATAGGGGATCCCCATCATCTCCAAGGCTCCCTGAATGGTACCGTCTTCACCACCGGGTCCATGCAGGGCGATAAAGGCCAGATCAAAAGATTGCTGCTGCAGCTGAGCGATAGGATTCTGATCCCCTTCTGGACCAAACAGATCGATCGCAAAGGCATCTACGCCGCTGGACTGCATCGCCGCTAACACTGCCGCGCCGCTTTTCAACGACACCGGTCGCTCGGAGGAATTACCACCCATGATCACGGCGACCCGGCCAAAACGTTCTGGATTCAGACGGTTTAAATCGGCATGGTTCATGATTCGGAATTCTCCTCTGGTAGCAATTTTCGTTTTGCCAGACTGGATGAAACCGTACCGATATCACCAGCCCCCTGGGTCAACAGCAGATCGTCGTCCTGAAGAATGTTTTGCAACACCACAGCGACATCATCACCCCGCTCGATAAACACCGGATCGACCTGACCACGCTGGCGAATGCTGCGGCACAGGCTGCGACCATCGGCACCGGTAATGGTCTCTTCGCCGGCTGGATAGATATCCATCAACAACAGCACATCCACTTCTGACAGGACCTGGACGAAATCCTCATAAAGATCACGGGTGCGACTATAGCGATGAGGTTGATACACCATCACCAGACGCTTCTCTGGCCAGCCTTTGCGGATCGCTTGAATGGTGGCCTGCACTTCGCGAGGATGGTGGCCATAGTCATCAACCATCATTACAGTTTCGTCGGCTTCACCATTAGGAACCTTGAAGTTACCCATCACCTGGAAACGTCGCCCGACCCCTTCAAAATCCTTCAGCCCGTCAACAATCGCACTGTCTGCCAGCCCTTCATCGGTAGCTACGGCGATCACTGAAAGCGCATTCTGAACATTGTGCAGACCTGGCATATTGAGGGTAATTTGCAGATCTTCGTATCCTTCAGGGCGCTGTACTGTAAAGCTGGTATGCATGCCGTCCTGACAAACATCTACCGCTCGATAATCCGCTTCCTCGTTAAATCCATAAGTCAACACCGGGCGGCTAACCTGTGGCATAACTTCAGAAACCACAGGATCATCGGTACAGAGTACCGCCAGACCATAAAACGGCAGGTTATGTAAAAATTCTACAAAGGTCTTTTTCAGCTGTTCAAAATCGCCACCGTAGGTGGACATATGATCAGCGTCGATGTTGGTAACAATCGCTACCATCGGCTGCAGGTGTAAGAAGGAGGCATCACTTTCATCAGCCTCTGCTACCAAATAACGACTGTCGCCTAGTCGGGCGTTAGTACCGGCACTGGTGAGCTTGCCACCAATGACAAAGGTGGGATCTTCTCCACCCCTAGCAAATACTGATGCCATCAAACTCGTTGTAGTCGTCTTTCCGTGGGTGCCTGCGATGGCGATGCCATGTCTATAACGCATCAACTCGGCCAGCATTTCAGCACGACGAACCACCGGGATTCGATTCTCACGAGCAGCCATCACTTCGGGGTTTTCTTCGTTTACGGCACTGGATACCACCACGACATCCACATCTTGAACGTTGCTATGTTGGTGACCGATAAAAATAGTCATCCCCAGTTTTTCAAGTCGCTTTACAACCGTAGAACGGCGAATATCTGAACCCGAAATCTGGTACCCCTGATTCAGCAATACCTCTGCAATTCCACACATACCAACACCACCAATGCCGATAAAGTGGATACGACGAATGCGGCGCATCTCCGGTACATCGTATTGATGTCTTTGCTTATCCTTCACGGCTAACTCCTGAGGTAAATTGCAGACACTGTTCAGCCACCAAGTCGCTGGCGTCACCCTGTCCCAGACTACGCGCTTTCTCCGCCATCGCTTGCAACTTGTTGCGATCGTTCAGCTCTGTCAGTAATTCGACAATTCGTTCAACACTCATCTGCGACTGGGGCAATAACACTCCGGCCTGCTGGTCTGAGATATAACGTGCATTTTCGGTCTGGTGGTCATCAACTGCGTGAGGGAATGGCACCAAAATAGAAGCAACACCGGCAGCACACAACTCGCTGACCGTTAGAGCCCCAGCACGACAGATAACCAGATCCGCCCATTCATAAGCCGCGTTCATATCATCGATAAAGGCAACCACCTCTGCTTCAACACCCAGCTCCTGATAGAGGGATATTGCCGAATCGATGTTGCGCTTACCCGCCTGATGAATCATCTGTGGACGCTGTTCTGGGTTCATTGCTGCCAGCGCCTGGGGGAGCAGTTCGTTAATCGCCAACGCACCCAGACTACCACCAACAACCAATACTCGAAGCGCTCCCTGGCGGCTGGAAAAACGCTCGGATGGAGCCTTAACCTCAACAATATTCTGGCGAATCGGATTGCCCGTACAGATCACATCGTTACGATTCGGGAAAGCACCGGGAAACGCCGCCATCACCCGGCGGGAGAATTTCGACAGTAACTTATTGGTCATTCCTGGAATGGCGTTTTGTTCATGGATGAGTAGCGGTATTCCTAACAACCAGGCCGCCAATCCACCAGGGCCACTGGCAAATCCACCCATACCCAAGACCGCCACCGGTTTCACCTGTCGTAGCACTGCGATGGCCTGGACCAGCGCTCGCAATACTTTCAATGGTGCTAACAGCAAGCTGAGCTTACCCTTACCCCGAAGCCCGGCAACGCTAATGGTGTTTAGCTTAATCCCAGCTTTGGGTACTAAGTCAGATTCGATACCTGCCGCCGTGCCCAGCCACTCAACTTCCAGACCTGAAGCTCGTAGGCGCTCGGCAGTTGCAAGTGCCGGAAAGACATGACCGCCCGTCCCGCCCGCCATTATCAAGATAGTTTCAGAATTAATAACAGAGGGATTCATTGACTGACTCATCAATTCAACTCCTCTGCAGTTAGCTCATCTTCAGTGGAGCCACTTTTCTTCTTTTCTGGGCTGTTCTTTCCTGAGCTCTTCTTTCCAATACCTTTTTTGCCACGACTCTGCTTGGCTTTTTTCTCAAGGTAGTAATTTTCAAAGTGGATTCGGCTTAGCAAAGCCAGCATCATCATGGAGACCAGAAGCGAGCTACCGCCGTAACTAACCAAGGGTAGAGTCAGCCCCTTGGTGGGCAGGACACCGACGTTAACGCCAATATTGATCAACGCCTGTGCGGCAAACACCAGGCCGATTCCGTAGCAGACATAGCCTTGATACCCGCGCTGTTGCAGCTCTGACTGACGACCGATGTAAAATGCCCGCAGAATCAGAATGCCAAACAAAATCACCATTGCCAGCGCGCCGATCAGCCCCAACTCTTCTGCCAGCACAGAGAAGACGAAATCGGTATGGGCCTCGGGCAGATAGAACAGTTTCTGAACACTGTTACCGAGCCCCAATCCACTAATTTCACCGCGCCCAAAGGCGATCTGAGCCTGTGATAACTGATAGCCCGCACCAAAGGGGTCGGCCCAGGGATCAAGGAAAGTGATCAGGCGCTGCATACGGTAGGGTTGCGAGATCGCCATTCCCGCCACCAGCAGCAGGCTGCAAATAATGACAACGGTAAACTGACCAAGGCGCATACCGCTTAGGAAAATCATCCCTAATACAGTCACCATCAGCACCACAACCGCACCAAAGTCTGGCTCCAAAATCAGCAGCACAATGAATATTGAAACCACAATCATTGGCTTGGCAAAGCCACTCCACTGACTACGCACCTCTTCCAGACGACGTACCAGATATCCCGCGAGGTACATAATCATAAACAGCTTGGCCAATTCCGATGCCTGCAGATTGATCGGCCCCAGCGGTATCCAGCGACTGCTGCCGTTTACCTCCCGACCGATACCCGGAATCAACACGGCAACCAACAGCACCAATGCAGCCAATAGCCACCAATGACCAGTCCGTTGCCAAAACCGTGAAGGAATAAAGAAGCCCACAACTGCAACTACAAAACCCAACGCAATAAAGATGGCGTGGCGAATCGCAAAGTAGAAGGGTGAATCGTATCGCACACCAGCCACTTCCATGGACGCCGAGGTGATCATCAAAAATCCGGCCAGAATCAAGCTGATAGCACTGAACAGCAACCAGGGATCGTAGGGACGAGTTTCCTGCTGGAAAGAGATCGGTATCTTAGGCAGAGTGATGGCAAGATTCATCGTAAATCCTCCACCAACGCCATAAATTGATCACCGCGATCTTCAAATCCCTTGAACATATCGAAACTGGCGCAGGCTGGAGAAAGCAGCACAATGTCGCCCGCCTGAGCAATATCGCGAGCCTGATTTACTGCAGCAGCTAGAGTTTCTTCCAGATAGATCGAGCAGTCAGATTGCAAGGCATCGGCAATTGCATCACGATCACGACCAATCAGCACTGCCGCCTTGCCCCAGCGTCCCATGGCGGGTCGCAGTTCAGAGAAATCGGCCCCTTTACCATCGCCACCGGCAATCAGAATAATCTGCCCTTGCCCTGACTGATGTTCACCAAATCCCTGGATCGCAGCCAAAGTGGCACCGACGTTGGTACCTTTAGAATCGTTGTAGTAGTTGATTCCTTCTAGCTCGCGAACCCATTGGCAACGATGAGCCAAACCGCTGTAGCTCTGCAGAGTCTTCAACATTGAAACCATCGGGATATTAACCGCTTGCCCCAACGCCAGTGCCGCCAATGCGTTGGCCACATTGTGCCGGCCCGCCATTTTCAGGCTGCCCACTGGCAACAATTTGTCCACACCACAGGCTAGATATTCAGCGCCCTCTTCAGACAACACACCAAACTGATTGAGGTCTGGCTTACCGAGACTAAACCGGCGACGGGGAATCTGGTCTGCAATCAATGGCTGAGTCAGCGCATCGTCACCATTAAAGACAGCAAATTTGCACCCCTGGTAGATTCGGTGCTTTGCCTGGTGATAGGCCATCAGATCAGGGTAGCGATCCATATGATCTGGGCTGACATTAAGTACCGTTGCAGCTGCGGCGCGCAACTGCGAAGTGGTTTCTAATTGGAAACTGGAGAGTTCCAGCACGTAAAGCGACTTTTCGCCCTCCAACAGCATATCCAGCACCGGAGTGCCTAGATTGCCGCCCACCCCCACATTGATACCGGCCTGCTCAGCCATGGCTCCAAGCAATGTAGTGACAGTACTCTTAGCGTTGGAGCCGGTAATCGCAACGATCGGAGCACTCACCTGCAGACAGAACAGATCAATATCACCGAGAATCTCTACACCCTGCTGTTCTGCAGCCTGAATCGCTGGATGCTTGCGAGATACACCGGGGCTGATCAATAACCGTGAGGCGCGGCAAAGGGTATCGACCTCAAGCTCGCCACACTCTACAGCGATATCAGGAAATTGTTCTTTAAACACTGACAGAAGCGGCGGCTCATTGCGGGTATCAACCACCGCAAATCGTTCACCAATCGAGGTCAGGAAGCGGGCACAGGAAAGCCCGGTCTTACCTAGACCGATGACGATGGTGAATTTGTCGCTACCAATTAATGCCATTTTTTCTTCGACCCTTAACGGACCTTTTATCGAATTTTCAGCGAGGCAAGCCCCACCAGCACAAGGATGACGGTAACAATCCAAAAACGGACGATTACCCGCGGTTCAGGCCATCCTTTCAATTCAAAATGATGGTGCAACGGCGCCATCCTAAATATTCGCCGTCCGGTAAGTTTGTAGGATCCCACCTGCAAGATCACCGATACGGTTTCCATCACGAACACCCCGCCCATGATCACCAGCACCAACTCCTGGCGGACGATAACAGCCACCACACCCAGGGCGGCACCCAGCGCCAACGCACCGACGTCACCCATAAACACCTGGGCGGGGTAGGTGTTAAACCAGAGAAATCCAAGACCGGCGCCGACAATGGCGCCACAGAACACAATTAATTCACCGGACCCGACGATATAAGGGATCTGCAAATACTCGGCGAACCGGACGTGACCACTTAGGTAGGCGAATAGCCCCAGGGCTCCTGCCACCAGTACCGTGGGTAAAATAGCCAAGCCATCGAGACCGTCGGTCAGGTTTACCGCGTTACTGGACCCGACTATCACGAAATAGGTGAAAACGATAAAAAACAGCCCCATATCGATCACAATTTCTTTGAAGAATGGAACGATCAACTGGGTTTCGGCTGGGCTCTGGGCGCTGATATATAAAACTATCGCGGCCCCAAATCCGCCAACCGACTGCCAAAAATACTTCCACCGAGCCGGCAATCCACGGGAGTTTTTTTCAACCACCTTGCGGTAATCATCCACCCAGCCCACAGCGCCGAACACCAGCGTCACTAGCAACACCACCCAGACATAGAGATTGCTTAGGTCTCCCCAGAGCAGAGTACTTAATGCAATGGCGATAAGGATCAGTGCGCCACCCATGGTTGGAGTACCAGCCTTACTCAGATGACTTTGGGGGCCATCATCCCGTACCGACTGACCAATTTGATAATGGGTCAGCTTACGGATCATCACAGGCCCCACCAGCATAGAGATCACCAGCGCCGTCAAAACACCTAAAATGCCTCGCAAGGTGAGATACTGGAACACCGCAAAGCCGGAATCCAGCTGCTCTAAGTACTGTGCCAAAAGTAATAACATGGTTAACGGTTCTCCTCAGCCAATAACGCTTTTACTACCGTTTCCATTCCTGCACTTCTTGATCCTTTGACCAAAATCACCATCTCGTTTTCTAAATGTTTCTGTAACCAATTCGCCAATCCGGCATTGTCTTCGAATGAGTGGCCACGCCCACCCTGCAATTTAAAAGCACCAGCGGCCAAACCGGCAGATTCGCCGCTGCTCAACAGCATATGAATACCAGCGTCCATCGCCACAGCGCCCAATTCTTGATGCAGTTGCTCGCTGTCAGCACCAAGCTCAGCCATGTTACCCAGCACCAAAACTCGTGTCCCAGGCAAGTCCGCTAACACCTGGATCGCCGCTTTTACTGAATCCGGGTTGGCGTTGTAGCTGTCATCGATAACCCGAACCCCGCCAGTTGTCGTAGAAACAGCCAAGCGCCCAGGCACACCTGCAAACTGCTGCAAACCTTGTTGAATTGCCGTCAGTGGCAAGCCCAGAGCGGTAGCGGCTGCTGCCGCTGCCATGGCGTTTGCTGCCATGTGTCGCCCCATCACACGCAACTGCAAATCCACCTGCCCCTGGTGACTGTTAAGTACAAACCGATAACAACCGTCAGGACCACACTCCAGATGACTGGCAAATAGGTCTGCATGAGCCGAAACCAAGCTAAAAGTCAGACGGGGCTGTTCGACCAACTTGGCTAACCAATAGTCGCAGTTGTCATCGTCAAGATTAACTACGCCAACTCCGTCCGCTGCCAATCCATCAAAAATTTCGCCCTTGGCTTCCACCACTCCCTGGAGAGAACCAAAGCCTTTCAGATGAGCACCACCCGCATTGTTGAGTACTGCCACATCGGGTTTTGTCAGCCCAGTGGTGTAGGCGATCTCTCCAGCACCACTAGCCCCCAATTCGATCACTGCAAATTCATGTTTAGCCTGCAAACCAAACAGGGTAAGAGGGACACCGATTTCGTTATTCAGGTTCCCCTTAGTTGCTAAAACTTCGCCCTGGGTCCGGAGTACCGATGCCAGCATCTCCTTGACGCTGGTTTTGCCGCTGCTACCAGTAATCGCCACCAACTTTCCGTCATAGTCATTACGCACATGCTTGGCCAGCGCTCCCAGCGCCAAACGGCTATCGGTAACACGCAATTGAGGTATATCTAGATCCTGAAACTCGGTTACGATTGCTGCCACAGCTCCGGCTTCTGCGGCCTGAGCGACAAAACGGTTGCCGTCAAAGTTCGGTCCGCTTAAAGCAACAAACAGATCTCCCGATTTAAGGGTGCGAGTATCGGTACTGACATTGTCGAATTGGGCATCTCCTCTTATCTCAATGCCATTGAGGGGAGCCATTAAGCTGGACAGTCGCATGGAGCTAATCATTGTTGCTCTCCCCGGTCTGTGTGAAGTAGAGAGCAAATCACCTCAGCATCACTAAAGGGATGACGAACGCCTTCAATTTCCTGATAGTCTTCATGGCCCTTACCAGCTACCAGCACGACATCTCCTGGTTGCGCAGATCGCAGCACCTGTTCAATGGCGGCACGACGATCAACCTCCACCAACACTGGTTTTTTAACCGAAAACCCTTGGCGAATATCCTTGATAATTGCCTGCGGCGCTTCGCTCCGGGGATTATCACTGGTGACCATAACCCGATCAGCCTGAGCCTCTGCCACCTGTGCCATCTGTGCTCGCTTACCTCTGTCCCTATCACCACCACAACCGAACAGACACCAGAGTTGACCGTGACAATGGCTGCGCAATGCCTGCAGTGCCTTCTCTAACGCATCCGGCGTATGGGCGTAATCAACTACCACCAGCTTATCGCTAACGTCTACCGCAATGGGCTGCATCCGTCCTTCTACCCCTTGCAACTTCGCCATAGCGGCAGAGATCTCTGTACTTCCAAACCCCTTAGTCAACAACACCGCTACGGTAACCATCAGATTATGGAGGTTAAATTGACCTAAAATCGGTGCTGAAAAACTGACAGTCCCTACTGGGGTCTGCAGGGTTACATCGGTACCAGCCAGAGATAAACAACAATCTTCAACCCAGACCTGACCGCTGCAACATTCACCGCTTGCGCCGGAAAGGGGTTGCTGAGAATAGCCTATCACCTCCACCTCTGGGGGCATCTGTTCTAGCAATTCCCGGCTAAAAGGATCGTCCAGATTAACGATCGCCTGACTAATTCCGAAATCCCGGAATAATCTTGTTTTAGCAGCACCGTAACTCGCCATGTCACCGTGATAATCCAGATGATCTCGGGTCAGGTTGGTAAACACCGCCACATCAAAATCAACACCGTTCACTCGCCCCTGATCGAGGGCATGGGAGGAGACTTCCATCACCACAGTCTCAGCACCCTGTTGTTGCACCTGAGACAACAAACCTTGCAGGTAAAGAGCATCAGGAGTGGTGTGACTGGCCCGCTTCAGATCACCCAAAAAACCATAACCATTGGTACCGATAACAGCAGTCGAATTGTTCAGAATCTGCAACGCCTGAGCGATAAAATGACTACAGGATGTTTTGCCATTGGTGCCGGTTATCCCCACCATGTGTAACTGTTGGGATGGCTGCGAGTAAAATCGTGATCCCAACTCAGGCAACCGTTGCTCCAGGTTTTCCAACGCTATTACCGGTAATCCAAAGGTTTCGGAGATCTGCTGCTCGCTGTTAACCAACACAGCCACAGCACCTTGTGCCTCGGCCTTGCCGATAAAGTCTATGCCATTGGCAAGCTCGCCCTGGCAAGCCAGAAAAAGATCACCCGCCTGAACCTGGCGGCTATCCAAGGTAATCCCTGAGATCATCACCTGCTGACAACCCAACGCCCGCAACTGATCCGCTGATTGCGGTAGCAGCTGTTCAAGCGTCATTTGTGGGCCAGTGATACTCATCTCAGTTCTGCGCCATCTGCTGTTCAAGCGAGGGAGGCATAATATCCGGGGCGATGTTCATTAAACGTAAAGTCCCCGCCATTACGCGGGAAAATACCGGTGCAGCCACTTCACCGCCGTAGTACTCCTCACCCTGAGGCTCGTCCACCATCACTACGGTGGCGTAGCGGGGATTACTCGCCGGGGCGACCCCGGCAAAAATAGCGATGTACTGATCGTCTTCATAACCTTGCCGACCTACTTTATGCACCGTGCCGGTTTTACCCGCGACCCGGAACGCAGGAACCGCAGCTCGGCGACCGGTCCCGCCCTTCTGAATTACGGTCTCCATCATTTTGACCACTTGGCGGGCAACTTTCTTCGGCAGAATTCGATCCCCATCTACGGGATCATCAACCTTCATCAACGACAAGGGACGCTTTACACCATCGGCAGCCAGAGCCGCATAAGCCTGGGCCAACTGCAGCGGCGTTATCGCCAAGCCATAGCCATAGGACATGGTGGCGCGCTCAACCAATCGCTTGGCGGGATAGTGAGGCAAGGTGCCCACACGCTCGCCAGGAAAACCGGTTCCAGTAACCTGCCCCAGGCCCACATTGAAAAACAGATTTCGTACCGAATCTTCATGCAGACTCAAGGCCAATTTGCTGACTCCGACATTGCTGGACTTGGTAATAATTCCGGTGATATCCAGCTCGCCGTAGTTTCGATGGTCGCGAATGGTCTTGCCTTTCACCCGGACATAGCCAGGCGCGGTATTGATCTTGGAGTCATAACGGTACTTGCCGCTAGCCAAAGCCGCAGCCACGGTCAGCGGCTTCACAGTCGAGCCGGGCTCAAAGGTATCGGTGGATGCACGGTTGCGCAGGTGATCTACCTTGATCCGCTTACGATTATTAGGGTTGTAGGACGGCTGGTTAACCATCGCCAGAACTTCACCGGTCTCGACATCAACGACCACTGCAGAACCAGATTTAGCCCTGTGCGCCTGAACCGCCGCCTTAAGCTCTCGATAGGCCATATACTGAACCCGAAGATCGATACTGAGATGCAGATCCTTACCGGGCCTGGCGGCACTAATCGCCTGAATATCCTTGATGGTACGACCCAGTCGATCTTTAAGTACGCGCTTCTTTCCAGATTCACTCTTCAGCCAATCATCGAATGCCAACTCCATGCCTTCCTGGCCGACATCATCAATATCGGTAAAGCCCACCAGATGGGTAGCCACTTCGGCTGCGGGGTAATAACGTTTGTATTCATCTTGCGCGTAAACACCAGGCAGATTCAGCGCTAGAACCTTGGCAGCATCATCGGGCGTCATGTGCCGCTTCAGATAGAGAAATTGTTTGTTAGCATTGCGTTTTACAAGGCGTTTAAGATAGCCACTACTCAATCCCACCCGCTTGGCTAGCTGTTTCAGTGACTGGCTCTCATCTACAGCAAATTCCTGAGGGTTCAACCAGATGCTTTTAACCGGTGCACTCACCGCCAAAGGCTCGCCATTGCGATCTAGAATCATGCCGCGATGGGCCGGGATTGGAACTACACGCAAACTTCGCGCATCTCCCTGCCCCTGCAAGAACTCCACTTCCATCAGGTGCAGGTAGACAATGCGTGCGATAACCACAGACGCCAGGCACAACAAAACCAGCAACACCAAGCGGAACCGCCAGGTGTAAAAATGCGTTGCTGTCGTTTCAGTGCTTGCCGTCACGGCCGTACCACCACTATTTCATTAGGTGCTGGCACATACATGCCCAGCTTCTTGGTGACAATCGTTTCAATTCGACTATGAGCAGCCAATGCACTTTGCTCTAAAAGAAGCTGCCCCCACTCAACTTGGAGTTCATCCCTAACCTGCAACATCTGCTGCTGCTCATTGAACAGTTGGCGATACAGATATGCGCTATAGATCACAGCCAAAGCGCTAAAGACGATAAAAACGGTCAGAATCCCAGCAGCCCCCCTTCGCCATGCTGCCGGAATTCCGCCGTTTGGACCCAGTTGAGCCCTCGCCGATTTACCCTTTTTCGAGCCTGCGTAGGCCATCACCGGCCTCAGGCTATTTTCTCCGCAACGCGCATGATGGCGCTGCGGGAACGTACATTGCTATCCACCTCCTGACGACCAGCCTTAACAGGCTTACCCAGAGATTTAAGACGCTGATTCAGCATCGACTGAGTAATGGGCAGTCCGGGAGGCACATCATCACCGCGCACATGCTTGCGGATAAAGCGCTTAACAATTCGGTCTTCCAAGGAATGAAAACTGATCACCACCAAGCGACCACCCACCTTGAGGGCATCCAGCGCTTGATCAAGACAAAGATGGAGATCATCCAATTCACGATTGATGTGAATTCGAATTCCCTGGAACGCCCTTGTGGCCGGATTCTTACCCTTTTCCCATTTAGGGTTTGCTTCCGCCACAATCTTGGCCAGCCGGGCGGTCGTTTCTATGGGCTTAAGTTGACGCTGTTCGACAATCGCTCGAGCAATACGACGACTAAAACGCTCCTCTCCATACTGGAACATGACATCTGCAATCTCCTTTTCCTCTGCATGAGCCAACCATTGCGCTGCGCTCTCGCCAACACTTGGATTCATGCGCATATCCAAAGGACCATCATTCAGAAAACTGAAACCACGATTCGGGTCATCAAGCTGTGGTGATGAGACACCTAGATCCAACAAAACCCCATCGACCTGGCCAAACATAGCGCACTCATTGAGCAACGATTCCATCTCGGCAAAAGATCCATGAGCTATGGAGAACCTGGCATCCTCATCACTCAGCTTTCCCCCTTCCAAAACAGCCAAAGGATCTTTATCGATCCCCATCAGGCGACCCCCGTCACCCAGCTTGGACAATAGCAAGCGCGAATGCCCACCACGTCCAAATGTACCATCCACATAGAACCCATCCGGGTTCACCAGCAGCTTATCAACCGCCTCATCCAATAGAACGGTGATGTGTTTGTAGCTGTCACTCATCTCCCCGTCCTCTTCCTAATTCATTAAAGCGACAGTGATTGCAGCTCGTCCGGGATACCCCCTTCGCCCCCGGACTCATCCAGGTATTCATCCCGGGTTCGCAACCAGTTTTCTTCGCTCCAGATTTCAAATTTTTTGCCTTGCCCCAATAAAACGATTTTCTTACCAAGCTCTGCGTATTCCCGCAAAGTTGCCGGCAACAACAGCCGGCCATTGCCATCCATATCAAGATCTGTGGCATAACCGATCAGTAAACGCTGAATACGGCGAGTTACCGGATCAAAGCTCGAAAGTTTTTCTATTTTCCGCTGAATCACATCCCACTCAGGCTGGGTATACATCAGTAAGCAGCGGGATTCGGTATCAATGGTCGCAACCATCTGGCCCTCACAACCGGCAGAAATGACACCACGGTAGCGCATTGGCATAGCCATGCGCCCCTTAGCATCTAGATTGATCGGATTGATCCCTCTGAACATTCGTTCTTCCACCTAGCCTCAGCCAATTTCCAAAAAAACCCACATTTATCCACTTTTATCCACTATAGCACACAGTATGGATTTATTAACCACTTTGCACCACCATAGAATGCTGGCCTAGATCAATAAACATGGGTGTTTATTAACCAGACACATAAAGAATGCAGAGAGACTTTCAGAGACTTATAAAAAGACCACTAAAAACAACAAGATTGGCTACAGACCGAAATTGGAGAGAAAAAACTGACGAGGGCGACAAATGAATACTATGAGGGTTTAGATCAACCGGATGAGGTCAAAACCTCACCCAAAAAGCAGAGTTTTCTAGCGGCAAAACTTCCCACTACAGGTAACTTTCACCTCCGCGCAGGTCATTTCTCCATAGCGCTGAGCAAGATAATCCAAGGTATTGGAGCCAAAGTGCACCAACTCTGCACTATTACACTGACGCTTGCTGGTAAGCTTAATCATATCGCTATCCCAGTTAACCTGCTGACAACCGGGATTACCCTGACCGAAACGAATAGCCGAACGATATTGAGCACACAGCAACTTATGATGTTTAACCTCAAGCCTTACTTCAAAACTGCCGTTTGCATCCAGCCAAGCCTCGCCATTGGAGAACTTAAAAGTCTTCTTAGGATCAGACTGACCAACAAATAGATTAACCTCTTTAGCGGTAGCCGTTTGGTTCTGAATGATCACGCCCGTGTCACTCCAGACCTGCATCGGCAATACCAACAACAGCACCACCCAAAAAGCTTTAATCGACTTCATCACGTAATCCTATTTCGGTTAGAAACCCACTTAATCTCACCGCCACTCTAAATCCTATAGTGACCTGTCGCAAGCTATGAAAGTAGCAGTCAAAACCGAAAACAACCAATTCATTTACACCCCTATAGGCATAAAGAATAACAACTTAAAGATTATAAGAATGGAAAGAATCCGACTGTAGCCGGGTTTATTGGACCACTACAATTCCCTAATCTACTGATCTAGACAGTACAAACAATTAAGGATCCTGTGATTAAGTCCCTGGCATGAGATAATCCTTACCTTCATGATTTGGGGAATGCTCGATGGATCACCAGCTCACTTTCGCCGATAGTGA
>JAPHRD010000053.1 GCA_026196225.1 Motiliproteus sp. | reverse complement strand
CCGAAAAGCTAAGCTGATCCACGGCTGGTCTCGATTGTTGAAATAGTAGTGTGCCATTGTGCCACGGAATCTAACGGGACTTAATCAGACCTTCCCTAATTTTATCAGGACAGATATAAAAAATTCTATTCCATTCTGTTAACGCCATTTATTAAATCTTCTTTTCTGATAGAAAAATCACTATGAATTCCTAAATTATCCTTCGCAAACCCTAGAACATAGTCAACTACATTTCCTGTAGAACAAGCCATATTTTGCCAATACCAATAACTAGTATCCGGACTTTCAGAAATTAGAATTAATATTTTGGAGCCACGAGGCATAAAAATCATATTTGCGAGTGCAGCACCAGACGATCCAATAACCACTTTGGCCTGACTAAACATTTGAGCCTGCTCAGTAAAAGACATACTTTCAGGCTCAACAATTGCAAATCCCTTATCCGCCAGTACCGCCTCTACTTCTAAATGATTACTAACCCTCCGCACCCCCGAATTTCTTCGGATATATATCTTATCTGGCCATTTAACACTTTCTAAGCTATTTATGCTTTCCAGCACGCAATCCTTAACAAGCGATAATGCAATAGGACTAAATACCCCATGGGAATGACCGTCAATATCCTTCACACGTCGCTCAAATGGTACATATCCGCATACGGAGTTGATATAAAGCTTTTTCACAAAGGCTGTTTTATCGGGAGGTAACATAATTACCTCTCTATTTTCTCCGATAACTGCGCCTAAGGACTCGAGTATATTATTATGTAAACCCTGGTTAATAATTATTGGGATGCTTTTGAAACGCTTGTCCGAACAAAACATGCCAATGCGTGGAAGCACTTCCGTCATCCAGTGCGCGTAATTTGGCGCACATGCATCAACAAATGATGCTGCTTCATCAAATGAATATTCAGGTTCATCCCTTACCAGCCAGCGAATACGATTTTTCCTTCCATCAATAATCGCTCTACCATGAAGTTCCTCACTAGTAAAATCACGAACGGGATCAAAAAGGTCATGAGAAACCACAAAGTTTTCGACTATTAGTAAATTTGAGCCACCATGTAGCTTTACGTTTTCTAGCTCTAACAAAAAAATCTCTGGAAAATTATAATTCTGGTGCGGTGATTTGAGTAAGTGCTGGCTACGAGAAGGAAATACTTTCGGATCTGGCGTATGTACCAACTGATCCTCAGCTAGTTTGTGTACCGTTACAGTGTTACTATTTTTTAAGTAAGATTGAGAAATAAGGCTTCTCCACTTTCGTCTACTATCCAATAAACCAAGTAGGGGACTAACAAACCTTAAGGAAAGCGGGTATAAATCATGCCATATAAACTCAGAGAAAATTATCGCCAACCTAAATTTCTTAAAGTACTTACGATAAAATCTTCCTATAAAAGAACTCTTTAAATACAAAAACAACTTTGGTTGAAAATTAGCTGCTGGGGAGGCAAGAAAGTCATCCGTCATAACAGCATTAATTTCAAATGCTTCGTCACTTCTATTTTCGGGAAGCCATGCTTCCAGCATACTGACACTAACTACTGTCTCACTTTCTTTATTTTCTAGCTTCGACAATAAATTAGAAATCTTAGTTAAAAAACCATCATGACCGCATCTCTTTTCAACATATTCAAGAAGCTCATCATCGGAGATATAAACAGAGAGTTTACATCCATCATCACTTTCAATCATTTTAAGACCTAAAATACAAGGCTATTCAAAAACTTCCGAATATCTCACCAGGTTTGCTTTACTGTCCTTTTCAGATAGAACCGGTTTTAGCCCACTAGGCCATTTGATATTCAGATCAGGATCATTCCAAGCAATTATACGCTCAAACTCCGGAGCCCAATAATCCGTAGCCTTATATAAAACTTCCGCATTCTCTGACAATACCATGAATCCATGAGCAAACCCTTCGGGAGCCCATAGCATACGCTTATTCCTAGAGGAAAGTCTTACCATGACATATTTCAAATATGTGTTAGATTTTTTCCGAAGGTCTACAACAACATCACAAATCGAACCATTAATCACCCGCACTAGTTTTCCTTGGGGTTTTTGCACTTGATAATGCATACCTCTTAAAATACCTTGTACGGAACAGGAGTGATTATCCTGAACAAAGAAAACATTACTACCTATTAGTTCAGAGAATACTTTTTCATTAAAGCTTTCAAAGAAAAATCCTCGCGCATCCTCGAAAATAGTCGGTTCAATAATCTTCACTTCTGGTATATCAGTATCGACAGTCTTCACCAGATTTTCCTTACTTATAATTCTGGATATTATTGAGGGCCAACTGCCATTCGCTAGGCTCTATTCCAAATTCTTTGCCAATTTTTCCACAATCAAGCTTTGAGTTATTTGGCCTCTTTGCTTCAGTTGTATAGTCCGCGGATGATATAGGGGCAAGACGCGGGGCTTTCATAAGCAAGCCTTGATCTACAGCAGCATTGAACACTGACATTGCAAACTCATACCAGCTAACATGTGGCATTCCACTATAATGATACTTTCCCCAAGATAGTTCCTTACCCATACCAATTCTAGACACAATAATTAGAACTGCTTCAGCAATATCGCCCGCAAAAGTAGGACCACCGTACTGGTCATTTACGACAGTCAGCTCTTCCCTCTTTGTCCCTAGTTTAATCATGTTTTTGACAAAGTTTCTGCCATACTCACCAAATACCCATGCAGTGCGTAAAACGATACATCTAGCACAATTATCCATTACCGCTCTTTCACCAGCCAGCTTACTCGCACCGTAAACTCCTTTTGGTGCGACGGGATCCTCTTCCATATAAGGCCTATTAGCACTTCCATCAAATACATAATCCGTTGATATATGAATAATGGCTGCGCCAATTTTTTGAGCAGATTGGGCGAGATTTTTTGGCCCTCTTTCGTTTACATCAAAGGCTAACTCACGATTTGACTCTGCCTTATCCACAGCGGTAAATGCAGCGGCATTTATAATGACATCGGGCTTAAAATCCGTTACAACACTATTCACCTTTTCAGAGTTCGTGATATCTAGTTCATATCGGTCAAGTATTAAGCTGATCCAAGGCTTTGCTGCTAACTGCTGCTCTAGATAACGCCCTACTTGGCCTCGACTTCCTGTTACCAGAACTTTCATGCAATCTCTGTCGCTCATGAACTCATTTCGGCAATCTTCAATAGATACTGCCCATAGCCTGTTTTTATTGAAGTCTCAGAATGTTCGATTAAGTCTTCTCTTGAAATCCAACCATTGCGGAAACTAATCTCCTCTAAACATGCCACTTTCAATCCTTGTCGTTTCTCGATGGTCTGTACGAAATGCCCTGCATCTAGCAAGCTATCGTGAGTTCCTGTATCGAGCCACGCAAATCCACGGCCTAGAGTTTGAACTTGAAGATCTCCGCGCTCTAAATAGGCGTTATTGACTGACGTTATTTCAAGTTCACCGCGATTTGAAGGCTTGACTTGCTTCGATATTTCGACAACATCGTTATCATAGAAGTAGAGCCCGGTTACTGCATAGTTTGATTTAGGTTGCTCCGGCTTCTCTTCAATGGAAAGTACATCCCCATTTTCATCAAACTCCACCACACCAAATCGCTCAGGGTCATCAACCCAATATCCAAAAACAGTAGCTCCTGAAGATTTAGACGCAGCAGTTTTAAGCTTATCGGAGAAAGATTCACCATAAAAAATATTGTCTCCCAAAACCAAACATACTGAATCTTTGCCAATAAACTCTTCTCCGATTATAAAAGCTTGTGCAAGTCCATCAGGTGAAGGCTGCACGGCATAACATAGAGAGATGCCGAATTGCGTTCCATCACCTAGCAGCTTTTGATAGTTTGGTAAGTCTTCTGGTGTTGAAATAACCAGCACTTCACGTATACCTGCTAGCATCAATACCGAAAGCGGGTAATAGATCATCGGCTTGTCGTAGACAGGCAGAAGTTGCTTCGATACACCTTGCGTAATGGGATGCAAGCGAGTACCTGATCCACCGGCTAAAATAATTCCCTTCATAATTAGTTCATTCCTAAACGCTGCCGTTGATAGCTTCCATCCTGAACACGAGAACACCATTCGATATTTTCCAAATACCACTGAATGGTTTTACGAATACCTGTTTCAAAAGTTTCTTTAGGCACCCAACCAAGATCATCCTGTATTTTTTTCGCATCAATAGCATAACGTAAGTCGTGCCCAGGACGATCTCTTACATAAGTAATAAGATCTTGATACTCGGCAATACCACCAGGCTTCTCTGGTACTAGCTCTTCTAGCAAAAAGCAGATGGTTTTTACAATTTCAATATTCTGCTTTTCATTATGGCCACCAATGTTATAAGTTTCTCCAAGCTCTCCTGATAGGGCTACCTTTACCAGCGCCCGAGCGTGATCCTCAACATATAACCAATCTCTGACTTGCTTCCCATCACCATAAACAGGCAAAGGCTTACCATCTAACGCATTCAGGATCACCAACGGAATCAACTTCTCTGGAAAGTGAAACGGTCCATAATTGTTCGAACAGTTGGTAATAACAACGGGCAATCCATAAGTGCGGCACCATGCCCGAACCAAGTGGTCAGAGCTGGCTTTTGATGCTGAATAGGGAGAACTGGGAGCATATGGCGTTTCTTCGGTAAACAGCCCTTCGTCCTCCAGATCACCATAGACTTCATCCGTAGATATATGATGGAAACGAAAACGGCTTTGAGTCTCTTTTTCCAGGCTACTCCAGTATTCCCTTGCTGCCTGCAGAAGGGTATATGTACCTACAATATTTGTTTGTATAAAATCACCTGGGCCATCAATCGAACGATCAACATGAGATTCAGCGGCTAAGTGCATTACCACATCGGGCTGTAAGGTATCAAATATGCGCTTAACTTCTTTGGAATCGCATATATCAACCTGCTCAAACTGGTATCTTGGATTGCTACTTACCGACTCGAGTGATTCTAAATTTCCAGCATAAGTAAGCTTATCTAAATTAATAACTTCATGATCACTATCTTCAATAAGGTGTCGAATAACTGCTGAGCCAATAAAACCTGCTCCACCTGTTACGAGAAATTTCATTAAACTTACCTGTTTAGCTCTAAATAATTAGAAGTTCTAACACCATCTATACAAAGGAAGATATCGAGCCTGCACCTTCACGAACAACTTCAATTTCATCATCAGTTATTTTGATTACTGTTGTTGCTTCCATACCGCAATATCCCCCATCAATCACCAAGTCCACCTGATGCTGAAGGGAGTCTCGTATATCATAGGGATCAGTTAGAGGATCGCCCTCTCCTGGAAGAATCAGTGAAGTACTCATAATTGGCTCACCCAATTCTTCCATCAGAGCCAGCGCAATCGCGTTATCTGGCACACGAATACCAATTTGCCGTCTCTTCGGATGCATAAGGCGACGAGGTACTTCGGAAGTACCTTTGAGGATGAAGGTATAAGCACCAGGGGTATTTTGCTTGAGTAATCGGTAAGTTGAATTATCTACTTTAGCGTAAACCGCTAACTCAGAAAGATCACGACAGACCAAGGTGAAGTTGTGCTTATCATCCAGCCTGCGAATCTGTTTGATTCTTTCAAGCGCCGATTTATCGCCGATATGACAACCTAAGGCATAGGCGCAATCAGTCGGATAGACAATCACGCCACCTTTACGGATGATCTCAACAGCTTGTTTAATTAGACGAGCTTGCGGATTATCAGGATGGATTTGAAAAAACTGACTCACTAACAAATTCCCTGCCCTAATACGGGCTAACTACAGTAATCAAAGGGCAGAAATTGTACCCCTTTCTATTACTATTTCCCACCAAATCCCTGGGGGTTATCAGATTGCCAACGCCAGGAATCTTCCATCATTTGATTCAGGTCACGATGGGCTTTCCAACCTAATTTTTTCTCTGCAAAAGCGGGATCCGCATAACAGCTCGCAATATCACCAGGTCGACGGTCTACGATCTGATAGGGTACATTTTTGCCTGATGCTTTTTCAAAGGCAGATACCATTTCCAGAACAGAATAGCCTTGGCCAGTACCCAGATTACAGGTAATGACCCCCCCCTCTCTACGAAGTGTTTCGATTGCTTTTAAATGCCCATCAGCCAGGTCAAGGACATGAATATAATCCCGCACACCGGTGCCATCAGGCGTCGGATAATCCCCGCCAAACACCGAAAGCTTTTCAAGCCGACCAATGGCCACCTGAGTTATATAAGGTAAAAGATTATTAGGGATACCATTGGGATCTTCACCAATCACCCCGGATTTATGAGATCCAGCGGGGTTAAAATATCGAAGCAAAGCGATCCGCCAAGAGGAATCGGACCCATAGAGATCTCTCAGAATTTCTTCGATAACGAGTTTCGAGCGACCATAAGGATTGGTAGCACTGGTGGGAAAATCTTCCGTAATAGGAACACTTGCAGGATCGCCGTAAACGGTTGCCGAAGAGCTAAATACCAGATTGCGAACACCAGCAGCCTGCATCGCCTGACAAAGGCTTACTGTGCCAGAAATATTGTTCTCGTAATACGACAGCGGCTGTTCACAGGATTCTCCTACCGCTTTCAATCCAGCGAAATGGATCACCGATTCTATTTCAAATTCGTTAAACAACTGATCCAGACATTCACGGTCACGTATATCCCCTTTAATAAACGGGAAGGACTTTCCGGTGATCTGCTCTACCCGCTCAAGGGCGATAGCGCTGCTGTTACAAAGATTATCAAGCACTACTATTTCGTAGCCTGCCTCCAATAGCTGAACGCAGGTATGGCTACCGATATATCCAGCGCCGCCAGTCACTAGTACTGTCATGTGTCTCTGAACTCCATTTTCAATCGATTTGTACGCTAAACCCAATCACTCCATACCGGGTCATAGTCACCACGTATCGGGGGAATTTTTCCTACCTCCGTCCATTGGTGCCTGGGGTTATGAAAGTCACTCCCCACAGAGGCCTTGAGTTGGAATTGACTGGCCATTTTAGCCAAATGGGTAAGACGATCTGGATTCTCCCCCCCATAGCTAATTTCCATCGCCTCGCCACCAAGATCCTTAAATACCTCGATAAATCGACGAAGCTTAGCCCAGGTCATATCGTACTTACCAGGATGAGCCAATACAGCAACCCCGCCAGCACTCCTGGTCCATTCCACTACCTGACCCAATTCAGGCCAATGGCACTTGATATCTCCAACTTTCCCGGCCCCAAGATAGCGATCAAAGGCCTCAACTTCGCTTTTGACATATCCAAGTTTCACCATCGCTTTGGCAAAATGAGGACGGCCAATCTGAGCCCCCGCAGCAAGCTCCAACGCCAAGGCTGTAACACCCGGCATCTGTTTCTTTGCCAGCTTAATCCCAATCTCGTCAGCACGCTGAGAACGGGCTTCTGATTGATACTCAACTGCAACTTTCATAGCCGTCGAATTTTCGGCTATATTCAGCCCCACAATATGGATGCCGACACCATTCCAAATGGTCGAAAGCTCAATTCCAGGAATAAATTTGATCCCTAAGGTTTCGGACATTGAACGAGCCTCAGCAAGCCCAGCACAGGTATCGTGATCTGTGACAGCCAGGCATTGAACTCCCTGCCTATCAGCACGTTTTACAAGCTCCGCTGGCTGTAATGCACCATCGGAGGCCAACGTGTGGGTATGTAGGTCAACTTTTATCATCAGGGTAAGTTAACAACGGAGTGAAATAGCCTTAGGATGCTGTTTTTTTAATGCGCGTATTATCTATATACTCTAGCTGTATACTATGACACGTTTACTGCCCGAACCCTATATTCTTTATCGGACGAATCCATGAAATTGCTTTTCGATTTTCTCCCCATCGCCATCTTTTTTGGCGTCTATAAGTATACCGGCGATATCATAATGGCCACTGCTGTTTTAATCCCTGCTACCATTTTGCAGATGGCCTATACCTGGTTCCGAACCCACAAAATCGAGAAGATGCATCTGGTCACTTTGGGCCTTGTGATTGTGCTTGGGGGAGCAACCATTGCTTTCCAAGACAAAACCTTTATCCAATGGAAACCAACTGTAGTTAACTGGCTGTTTGGCGTGGCGTTTTTAATCAGCCAATACGTTGGCCAAAAACCACTGGTACAGCGAATGATGGAAGCCAATATTGAACTTCCTGACCCCATTTGGCACCGACTCAGCTGGGCATGGGTAGGCTTCTTTATTGTGATGGGTATTCTGAACCTTGCCGTGGCCTACACCATGAGCGAAGAAGCCTGGGTCAACTTCAAACTCTTTGGCATGCTAGGTCTAACTTTGATCTTTGTCGTGCTGCAAGGTGTTTACCTGACCAAACACATTAAAGAACCCGCCGAAGAAAACTCTACGAACGAATAAAAACTAACACCCATTGAGCAACGGAACACATCTATGTATTACGCCATCATCAGCGAAGATATTGAAAACAGTCTGGAAAAGCGCTTGGCAGCTCGCCCTGACCATCTAGCCAGGCTAGTTGCCCTTAAGGACGCAGGAAAACTACTAATTGCTGGACCGCACCCTGCTATCGATAGCGAAGATCCCGGCGCTGCAGGCTTTACGGGAAGCTTGGTTGTGGCCGAGTTTGATTCTTTAGAAGAAGCTCAAGCATGGGCTGACGCCGATCCTTATATCGACGCAGGAGTCTATGCCAAGGTAGTAGTGAAACCCTATAAGAAGGTGCTGCCATAAGTAAAAGACAAAAAAATATTACTGGGAGCGATCTTTGCTCCCAGCAGTCGCCCCCCCTTCTCACAAACACCGGCTACAGCCATGACTGACTAACCAAAAACCACTGCGTTCTGACACCCATAGATTCATTTACTATCCATAGGAACGTTTCTCAATCGAATACCATACTCAATCTTCGTAAAACTGCTCAAAGCAATAATTAGTTGCAGCCACGTACCCTCGAACACTACCACAATCGAAGCGCTTTCCTTTGAATTGATAGCCAATCACACGCCCTTCCCTAGCCTGTTCCATCAACGCGTCTGTGATCTGTACCTCACCACTTTTTCCAGGTTTGGTGTCGCCTATTAGCTGATAAATATCTGGCGAGAGAATATAACGACCGATGATTGCTAGATTACTGGGAGCTTCGTCAACAGTAGGCTTTTCTACCATGTTATGTAACCGGAAAATACCCTCTTCAATCTCATCTCCGTCGACAACCCCGTATTTACTGACCTGGTTCGAAGGTACTTCTTCAATCGCAACGATACTGCATTGAAATTTCTCATATAGCTCAACCATCTGAGCCAATACGCCCGGACCATGGGAGTTGACACATAAGTCATCAGGAAGAATAACTGCAAATGGATTATCTCCGACGGCGGGCTCGGAACAGCCGATCGCATGCCCCAACCCATTCGCTTGTAACTGGCGGATACTACTGAAGGCACAAGTCTCCATCAGCTGATTTACCCCATCCAACAACAACTCCTTACTGCTCCCTTGAATGGATGATTCCAGTTCAACATTTCGGTCAAAGTGATTCTCAATTGCCTGTTTATGGCGCCCATTGATAAAACAACATTGGGTCAGACCTGCAGCAACAGCTTCCTCGACACCGTATTGAATAAGTGGCTTATCAACCACTGGTAACATCTCTTTAGGAACAGCTTTAGTCGCAGGTAGAAAACGGCTTCCAAATCCGGCAACAGGAAAAACACAGGTTGAAATTCTGTTCTGACTCATCAAATAACTCTTAACAGATTGAATAATTTGGTAGGTTAAAGAGACTCACTATTGCGCCCCACACCAAAATACTTAAAGTTCAATTCTTTCATATATTGGGGGTCAAAAAGATTACGGCCATCAAATATCAAGGGCTCTTTCATCATCCCCTTCAAGCGTTCAAAATCAGGGCTCCAGAACTCTTTCCACTCGGTCATTATCATCAAGGCATCAGCCTGACTAGTGGCCTCATAAGCGCTATTGCACAGCTCTAGATCAGCCCTACTACCAAAGCATTCACTTACACGAGGCATTGCTTTCGGATCATAGAGCTTGATCCTTACACCTTGGGCCCAAAGAGCTTCCATCAGAGGCAGACTGGGAGCATTGTCGATGCTATCAGTGTTAGGTTTAAACGAAGCCCCCCAAATGGCGACTGTTTTACCTTTTAAATCTGTCTGCCAATATCGCCATAGTTTACGGAAAAGCACTTCTTTTTGCTGTTCATTGGTATGCAAAACAGTTTTCAGAAGAAATGAATCTTCCACCTGTTGCTCCACTGTCTCAGCAAGGGTAATCAAATCTTCGGAAAAACTAAGTCCACCAAAGCCACAGCCTGGATAAATATAGTCATGCCCGATACGAGGATCAGATCCAACTCCTTTACGGACCTGCTCGATATCAACCTGGAGCTGATCCGCTAGATTGGCCATCTCGTTCATAAAACTGAGTTTTGTCGCTAACATTCCGTTGATCGCATACTTGGTAAATTCAGCCGCCCGGGTAGACATCACCATCAACTGATCATGATTGCGGCTGAAAGGACGCATTAATTCGGTTAACAGTGTGAGACCAGCTTCGTCATCAGACCCCACAATAATTCGATGGGGACGAGTGAAGTTGGCGATAGCTGCACCTTCCTGCAAAATACTTGGAAGGGATAAAAAATGGACATCAGAGGTCATACCCAAACCATCTTTTTCCTGTCTCATAAGCCGCCGCAAACGATCAGCAGTACCCACCGGAAAAGTACTTTGGTTGACAACAGTGGTTTCTACTTCCCGTTGCGCCAGCTCCTTCAGCAAACGCTCTGCCAGACCCAGTTGATTTGAACCCAAAGCCAAAAAATGGACCTGCCCATGATCAAATCCTTTTTCTATTTCACTGAAGATCTGCAAACGCCCAGATTGTTGCTCTACAAGCAACTTCTGGCTTAAGCCAGGTTCTTCAAAACCAATTTCGCCATTGCGAATCCGATCTATGTCTTCACAATCACAGCTAATAGCAACAACATCATTCCCTACATCTGCCAACGCCCAAGCAGTTACTAATCCAGTCAGTCCGCATCCATAAACAGAAACCTTCATGATTGTTTCTCCCGCTGCTGTTGTGAGCGAACAAAATCCAACAAGCCCTGGGTGGAGCTGTCATCAAATGTGACACCTTCAGAAACCATTGCCTGATAAGTTTCTTTGGCAATCTGTTTTCCCAGTTCAACCCCCCACTGGTCAAAAGGATTAATCTCCCACACTACCGACTGAACAAACACCTTGTGTTCATATGCAGCTATAAGCGCCCCCAGAGTATAGGGAGTTAACTCGTTTATGAGTAATGTAGTAGACGGCTGGTTTCCTTCATATTGCTGGTCTTGGCGGCGGTTCTGTTTCGCATGATCATCCATAGCATGATCACCAAACATCAGCACTCTGGACTGGGCAAGACAATTGGCCAACGTTAGCTGCTGCTGTGATTGCAACTGGTTACGGGTACCTTTGGCGGGTTCATGCTGATACCGGGTAACAGGAGCTAAAAAGTCACAACTGACCGGTTGTGTGCCTTGATGCAATAACTGGTAAAAAGCATGCTGAGCATTAGGGCCGACCTCTCCCCACAGAATTGGGCAGGTTCCGTAATCGACCAACTCTCCCTGACGGTTGACCGATTTACCATTACTTTCCATTTCAAGTTGGCTTAAATATGCTGGGAAGTATTTTAGGCGGCCATCGTATGGCAAAACAGCATGTCCTTTAGCGCCCAGGAAATTACTATTCCAAATCCCTAGCAGGGCCAATAGCACAGGAATATTCTGGTCCGGTTTTTCATTTTTAAAATGGTTGTCCATCCAATGGGCACCGGCCAGGAACTGTCGAAACTGCTCCATACCGACGAGCAACGCAATGGGAAGCCCGATAACCGACCAAAGAGAAAAGCGGCCACCGACCCAGTCCCAGAACAGCAATTGGTTATCCTCGGATAATCCAAAATCCGCCATTTTCTCAGAACTAGCTGAACAACCAATAAAATGCTGATTAAGAAGTACCTTAGGCGATTGAATTTTCTCAGACAACCAGCACTTAGCAGCTGCAGCATTAGACAGCGTGTCAATGGTTGTAAAGGATTTTGAAGACAGAATAAAAAGTGTTGTCTCTTGATTGAGGTGCTTTAGGCGCTCAGCCAGCTGACTACCATCAATGGACGATACAAAGTGAAAATTGAGTTTCTTGGCTTTTGGATGCCGGAACTCTTCCAAAGCGTGACAAGCCATCAAAGGCCCCAGATCCGAGCCCCCCACCCCAAGATTGATAACATCGGTAATGGGCTTACCACTGTAGCCCCGCCACTGGCCTGAATGGATGCGCTCCACAACATTGGCCATCTTTTCCAGATTGGCATGAACCTGTTCGGCTATCTTTTTCCCATCGACAACAGTATCAAGGCTTTTAGGTGCACGCAGCGCGGTATGAAGTGCCGCTCGCCCTTCAGAACTATTCACGTCCTGACCCGAAAACAATTTCTCAGTCCAACGTCCAAGCTGCTGCTGGTCTACTAGATTGGTCAGTAGCGTTAGGGTTTCTTCGGTAATCCTATGTTTCGAGAAATCCAGAAGAAATTCGCCTTTTCCCCTCGAAAATCGATTAAACCGCTGTTTATCTGCCGAAAACAGCTCAAACAGATTTTTCCCTTTTATTTCAGCAGCATAGTGGTCTTCTAATCGCTGCCAGGCCGGAGTACGGCGTACAGACATACAAAATCCCTTCGCAATCTATAAAAATTCGCAATATATTCGCAATATAGTAGCACAGCAAACTACAACAATTATGCTTCATTGCAGCAGTATTGCGACAAGAAAGGAAGGGGAAAATCCATGAATTCTAAGCCGTTGTTAGCGGTACTGGCTTTGTCAGCCGCAGCCTTTGCTGCACCCGCACAAGCTGTTGACGGATTTACTGTCAACGTGGGTAGCAGTGATGACGATATCAACTTCTACCGAGTAGGAGCACGCTTTGATTGGGACCAAAAATGGTTCGAAGAAGGCAATTGGTTTTTAGGCGGACGTTTTGAATTGGGACTCACTTACCTGGACAGCGATTCTGACGTAGTTAACACCACAGGGGCCGAAGACTCTGCCTACGGTATCTCATTTACACCAGTGCTGCGCTACCAACGTAAGCCCTATTCCAATGGCGTCGCTCCTTTTGTTGAAGCAGGTATCGGTCTTGCCTACTTAAGCGAAGACAAACTTGAGAACGAAAGCTCGACCGGAACCGATCTAGGCGGCAACATCCAATTTGAGGACATTATCTCTGTAGGTGTAATGTTCGGCGAGCAACAGCGTTATGAGCTGTCGGCCAACTATTTTCACTATTCGAATGCCGGCCTGGAAGAGCCTAACGACGGCATCGATATTTACAGCGTCACGTTCTCGATGAAATACTGATTTTTTACCGAGAAGATGCGAAAAAGGGAAGCAATTGCTTCCCTTTTTTATGCTTAGATTTCTTTACTCAGCCCACCCACTTGCGGGCATTACGGAACATCCGCATCCAAGCACCATCCTCATCCCAATGATCAGGCTGCCAGGAGTTCTGAAGAGCACGGAACACTCTCTCAGGATGAGGCATCATAATGGTAACTCGACCATCAGGAGTGGTGATGCCAGTGATACCCTGTGGCGAACCGTTTGGATTAGCGGGATAGCCTTCAGCAACCTGACCACCGTTCTCAACATAGCGTAGTGCTACTGTCGACGATGCCTGCAAATCAGCCAGATGCTGAGGGGAAGAAAATTCGGCACGACCTTCACCGTGGGCAACGGCAATCGGCATCCGAGATCCGTTCATCCCTTGCAGTAGAATAGAATTACTATCCTGCACTTCAACCATCGCTACACGCGCTTCAAACTGTTCCGACATATTGCGAACAAAATGAGGCCACAGCTCAGCACCCGGGACTAACTCATGAAGGTTGGAGAGCATCTGACAACCGTTACAAATCCCGAGAGAGAAGCTGTCATCACGATGAAAGAAATTCTGGAACTGATCACGAGTTTGGCTATTGAACAGAATTGATTTAGCCCAACCTTCACCCGCACCCAACACGTCACCGTATGAGAAACCACCACAGGCAACCAAGCCTTTGAACTGCTCCAAAGTCACACGCCCGCTGATCAGGTCGCTCATATGGACATCTATTGCATCGAAACCTGCACGGTCAAAGGCTGCGGCCATTTCAATCTGGCCATTAACCCCCTGCTCACGCAGTATCGCCATCTTCGGGCGCACGCCGGTGTGGATAAAGGGCGCTGCTACATCTTCGTTTTGATCGAAACTCAGCTCAGCCTGCAGACCTGGATCCTCTTGATCCAATAAGCGGTCAAACTCCTGCTTAGCGCAATCGGCATTGTCGCGCAACGCCTGAATTCGGTAGCTGGTTTCTGCCCACCAACGCTGCAGTTGAATCCGGCTTTCACTGTAGATCGCTTCATCGTCGAAGCTAATATTGATACGGTCATCCTGGTTGAGGCTACCGATCACTTTGCTGCAATCGCCCAGACCCGCAGCATTCAGTTCGGTCAGCACTCGCTCGGCCAGTTCTCGTTTCACCTGGATTACCGCACCCAGCTCTTCACTGAATAGCGCTGCGGCAAACTCACTATTATCAGCAGCCAACAAATCCAGATCGATGTCGATACCCGTGCGACCGGCAAATGCCATCTCTACCAAAGTGATGTACAGCCCACCATCGGAACGGTCGTGATAGGAAAGAATCATTCCCTGCTCGTTCAGAGCCTGGATAGCGGCGAAGAATACCTTCAGCTGGCTAGCATCATCCACATCCGGCACATCAGCGCCGACCTGATTGTAAACCTGAGCCAACGCTGACAGACCCAGTCGATTCTGACCGTTACCCAGATCCAACAGAATCAGATCGCTCTCACCCTGATCAGTGCGCAACTGAGGCGTCAACGTTTTACGCACATCGGTTACCGGCGCGAAACCAGAAATGATTAGCGACATCGGTGCAGTAACACTTTTCTGATTGCCATCGTCTTGCCATACGGTACGCATGGACATGGAGTCCTTGCCCACCGGTATGGTAATTCCCAGCTCCGGGCATAGCTCCATACCAACTGCTTTGACTGTATCGTAGAGCTTCTCGTCTTCGCCTCCATGACCCGCAGCACACATCCAGTTGGCCGATAGCTTTACATCTTCCAATGCTGCAATTTGGGCCGAAGCCAGATTGGTTACCGTCTCACCGACAGCCATGCGACCGGAAGCCGGGGAATCCACCAAAGCCAGTGGCGTACGCTCCCCCATGGCCATCGCTTCACCGGCATAGGTATCGTAAGAAGCAGTGGTCACAGCACAATCAGCTACAGGCACCTGCCAAGGGCCTACCATCTGGTCGCGAGCAACATGACCGGTAATACTACGGTCACCAATGGTGATCAGGAAACTCTTACTGGCTACCGAAGGCAGCTTCAGAACTCGCTCAGCGGCCTCTTCCAGATTGATGGCGCTGCTATCAAATTCGGCCACCTGATAGGTTTTACGCTCTACAGAACGGTGCATTTTGGGCGGCTTGCCGAACAGCACACTCATTGGCAGATCGACAGGGTTGTTTTCGAAATGGCTATCACCCAAAGTCAAATGATGCTCTTCGGTGGCCTCACCGACGACCGCATATGGGCAACGCTCGCGCTTACAGATGGATTCGAACAGCGCCATGTTGTCTGGAGTCACAGCCATAACATAACGTTCTTGGGCTTCGTTACACCAAATCTCCAACGGAGACATACCGGGCTCATCGTTGTTGACGTTACGTAGCTGGAAATCACCACCACGACCACCATCTTTCACCAACTCGGGAAAGGCATTTGAAAGACCGCCTGCGCCCACGTCGTGGATAAAGGCGATAGGATTCTCATCACCTCTCTGCCAACATTGGTCGATCACTTCCTGACAACGACGCTCCATTTCAGGATTGTCACGTTGTACCGAGGCAAAATCGAGATCAGCAGAGCTGGCACCGGAAGACATGGAAGACGCCGCACCACCCCCAAGACCAATAAGCATTGCTGGACCACCCAAGCAGATAAGCTTAGCACCAACCGGGATCTCTCCCTTCTCCACATGGTCGTCTTTGATATTACCCATGCCACCGGCGATCATAATCGGCTTGTGGTAACCACGAACCTCTTCACCGTTAGCACCGTTGACAGATTGCTCGAAGGAACGGAAGTAACCGGTCAGCGCCGGACGTCCAAATTCGTTGTTAAAGGCTGCACCACCGATAGGGCCTTCAATCATAATATCCAACGCTGAGACAATACGCTCTGGCTTGCCGTAATCCGACTCCCAAGGCTGCTCAAAGCCTGGAATCTTAAGATCAGAAACGGTAAACCCAGTCAGACCCGCCTTTGGCTTTGAGCCACGACCGGTAGCACCTTCGTCACGGATCTCACCACCAGATCCCGTAGCCGCGCCAGCGTGAGGTGCGATAGCTGTTGGGTGATTGTGGGTTTCGACTTTCATCAGGATCTGGATATCTTCCTGATTGTAAGCGTACTGCTTACTCTCTGGATCTGGGTAGAAACGACCGGCCTTGCTACCGGCAATAACTGCTGCGTTGTCCGAGTAGGCGGACAGCACATTTTCACCACCTAATTCGTTGGTGTTTTTGATCATTTGGAACAACGATTTGTCCTGAGCCTCTCCGTCGATATCCCAAGAAGCGTTGAAGATTTTGTGGCGACAATGTTCAGAGTTAGCCTGAGCAAACATCATCAGTTCAACGTCAACCGGATTGCGCCCCAAATCTTGGAAACTTTCCACCAAATAGTCGATCTCATCCTCAGCCAGGGCCAAACCCAACTCGCTATTGGCTGTCGCCAAGGCATCACGACCACCACCAAGAATATCAACACTGGTTGAAGACTTAGGCTGAGCATGACTGAACAGGGTGGAAGCCTGCTCGCAATCAGCAAGCACCGCTTCGACCATACGGTCATGAAGCACCGCTTCGACGGCCGCACTATCGGCATCGCTGAGAGAGGCGCTACTAGCAATGTAGTAGCTGGTTCCGCGCTCTAAACGCTGAATCTGGGCCAGGCCACAGTTGTGAGCAATATCAGTTGCCTTACTGGACCAGGGAGAAATGGTTCCGGGACGGGGTACCACCAGATACAAACGACCTGCTGGAGTTTCAGCGTCAGCCTTGGGACCGTAGCGTAGAATCGCCTCAAGGACACCCTGAGCCTGCTCATCAAGCTCGGAATTTAGCTCGGCAAAGTGGGTGAATTCAGCATATACTGCTGAAACTACAGGAACTTTCTCCTGCAATGCAGCAAGTAGTTTTTGGCGACGGAAAGCGGAAAGGGCGGGTGCGCCACGCAGAGTAAGCATGTCGTAAAAGAGCCTCTCGAAAGCAGGACAAGAAAGAATTTCGGCTAGAAAATTTGAAGCATGAATGATACTGGAATCGAACCAGGGATACCACGTTTTTGATGTTCAACAGAAACCTATTCAAACCCAGAGAAGGGCTATTTCTGCTAGTCGGGTTGGTATTGTTCTGCATTCCCATCCTCGCTAGCTATAACGACGCCACTCGACTGGATATCATCAAGCAACAGGGCGTGCTAAAGGTGGCGACACGCCTTAGCCCCAGCACCTACTTTATCGCCGATGAAAAGCCCAGTGGATTCGAATACGAACTAGCTAAACTGTACGCCACTTATTTAGGTGTAGAGCTGCAGGTTGATGTGGTTAGTGAACTCGATCAGCTCTACGAGTCACTACGATTAAACAACGCCCATATCGCCGCCGCAGGACTGACACAGACCGACGCACGAAATCAACGGTTCGATTTCTCCCCCCCCTACCTGAACAGCCAAACCCATGTGGTTTATCTGTCCAAAAAGGGCCGCAAGGTACCTAAAAGCTACGCGGAGCTGGATTCTGGCAGCCTTCAGGTGGTGGCGAACAGCAGTCATGCAGAGCTGCTCCGTAATCTTGATCCCGACCTACCGGTTTGGGTAGCAGACCCAGACGTGGAAGTACTGGATCTGATGGAAGCCGTTCACGAGGGTAGGTTGGAATACACCCTGGTGGACTCTGCCGACTTTGCCTCCAACAGCGCTTTTTTCCCGCGAATGAAGATCGCCTTCTCCTTCTCCGATCCGCAACCTATCGCCTGGATGCTGAAAAAAGGCGGTGACGGCAGCCTAAAGCGCAGCTTGGAAAAATTCTTCTCCATTCCCCATATAAAAAACGAAATTACCCGACTGGAGAACACCTATTTCAGCAACAACCAACATCTCAATCTGGTGGATAACCTTACCTTCCAAAAACACCTGGAACAGCGCCTAGAACCACTCCGCCCCCTATTTGATAAAGCCGCCGCCGATACTGGTTTGAGCTGGGAATTTATCGCTGCCATCAGCTATCAGGAGTCCCACTGGAATCCCAACGCCGTCTCCCCCACTGGCGTACGCGGGCTGATGATGCTTACCCGACGAACCGCTAAGGAGATGGGAGTTACCAAACGCACCGATCCAGAACAAAGCATCATGGGCGGAGCACACTATTTTCTGAAACAGAGAAAACGTATCCCCGAGCGGATTCAGGAACCCGATCGGACCTGGTTCGCACTGGCTATCTATAACGTCGGCCGGGGGCATTTTGAAGATGCAAGAGTTCTCACCCAGCGTGCCGACAAGGACCCCGATAAATGGGAAAATGTATCCCAATACCTGCCATTGCTGAGCCAGGCGAAGTGGTATAAAACCGTTCGACACGGTTATGCCCGCGGCCGTGAGCCAGTTACCTACGTCAAGAACATCCGTCGCTATCTGGACCAACTAACCTTGGAAAGCCGCCGACTGGCCGTTGAAGAGGAGCAGGCTAAACAGCAAGAGGAGGAACAGCTGCAAGCCGAAGCAGAGAAGAGCGTCCCAGAAAAAGCTCTGGAGAAGCTACCGGACACTCTGTAATCCCTAGCCACCACTGCTTTTTAACGCCGCTTTCTGCTGTCGTTTTTGCTGACGACGGCGTTCGAAAAAATCACTTATTTTTGCGCTGCACTGATTGGCCAGCACCCCGCCTTGGTACTCGATGCGGTAGTTCATCCAAGCGCTTTCCAACAGATTACTGGCACTACCCACTGCACCGGACTTAGGTTCACTAGCACCAAAAACCAAGCGACTGATACGGGAATGGACTAATGCCCCGGCACACATACTGCAAGGCTCAATGGTTACGTAGAGGGTGGCTCCTACTAGCCGGTAGTTCTCAACGCGACTAGCCGCATCCCGCAGAGCCATAATCTCAGCATGAGCCGTAGGATCGTTGCCGGAGATAGGATGATTCCAACCACGACCGATAATCTCACCATCCAGCACTACAACAGCCCCTACCGGGACTTCATCTAGCGATTCGGCGTGATCAGCAAGTGTCAGAGCCTTACTCATCCACTGCTGATCAAGAACTGGATCATCCGTCTCGCTCATTAGCTATTGCGCTGCCTATTTCTCTGAACAATACCCATCAGTTTATAGACCAGCATCGATGCAGCAAAGTCGTAAGCGTGAAATCCTGCGATGGGAGCATGTTCCATTAGGTCAAAACCGATGATCTGTCGTTGTCTGGCCACAGAATCAAACAGCGACAGGGTCTGATACCACCCCAACCCACCCGGAACAGGTGTACCAGTAGAGGGGAATACTGAAGGATCCAAACCATCGATATCAACAGTGAAGAACACTTTGCTGGGAAAGCTTTCAGGCAACTCTATCTGCTGGATATTGTGAGGAACCAGTTGATTCGCATCCTGATGGTAGATCTGCCCCTGATGGGTCTCCCTACACGCCACTTCTTCATGGCAGAAAGCACGGATTCCCAGTTGATAGAGCGGAATACCCAGATCAACAATCCGCTTCATCACACTGGCATGACTGAGTGGATTACCTTCGTAGGCATCACGCAGATCGGCATGGGCATCAATCTGCACTACACCAAAATCCGATTCGCCGGCAGACAGCAGCCCCTTGATAACACCGTAGGTCACCGTATGCTCACCACCCAGGGCAACCGGCATCGCACCTTGTTCAGCTGCAAAGCGGGTGGATTCAGCAATACGATCGATGATAGTGGCTGCCTCACCTTCCATATCCACCGGCGGCTGGGTATAGATCCCCAGGTCGGAGGGAGTTGAAACCCCGTCCCAGGTTTCCAGCTGCCAGGAGGCTTCCAATATCGCACGAGGCCCCTGAGCGGTTCCGCCACCGTAGGAGACACTCTCCTCGTAAGGTACCGGAATCACATGAAATGCAGCTTCATCGGGTGCCGGCTGTTGAATTTCAGACCCTAGAAATACCGGATAATCTGGCGCTACCAGTTGATCGAACTCTATCTGATCACTCATGACTCTGTCTCAAATTTTGGCTCTAACAATGGATCAGGATAAGCGGTTGCGAAAATCCTGGTAATCAAATTCACGGACCACCTTACAATCACCACTGCGGGAATCCCAGATGGCGATGGCAGGCAGGCGAATGCCGTTGAACGTGGTGGTCTTCACCATGGTGTAGTGGGACATATCGTCAAACATCAACCGCTGCCCCGGCTTCAGGGGAGCATCAAAACTGTAGTCACCAATAACATCCCCCGCCAGACAGGTCATGCCTCCGAGCCGATAGCTATGGGCTTTCTCCCCCGCCAGCCCGGCCCCGAAGATATCGGCACGATAGGGCATCTCCAGGGTATCGGGCATATGGCAGGTTGCAGAGGTATCAAGGATCGCTTGATCGCGATCGGTACGGAGCACATCCAGTACTTCAGCCACCAGCACCCCGCTGCGGATCGCCACCGCTTCACCGGGCTCCAGGTAAACCTGCACATCGAACTTGGCGGAAAAGTCCTGAATACGCTCGATCAAGCCATCGATATCGTAATCTGGCGCACTTATCCAGTGCCCACCTCCAAAGTTAACCCACTGCATCCCTTTCAATAGATGGCCGAACCTAGTCTCAACCACATCCAGAGTTCGCGCCAGCGATTCGAACTGATGCTCACAAAGCGTATGGAAATGCAGGCCGCTGATTCCCGCCAGACTCTGCCCTTCAAACTGCGAAAGCGGGATTCCCAGTCGAGAGCCTGGTGCGCAGGGATCGTAGATCGGCACCTCGCCCTCGGAGTGCTCGGGGTTGATCCGCAACCCAAACTCCAATTCAGGTCGCTCTGCCTTTACAGCCTGAATCAACGGCTGAAAACGCTGCCACTGACTGAAGGAATTAAACACCACATGATTGGCGATCTTGAGAATCTCTTTCAGGTCCGCTTCGGAATAAGCAGCAGAAAAAACATGAACCTCACCGCCGTAATGCTCCTTTCCCAGCAGTGCTTCATACAGTCCGCTGGCACAGATGCCTGACAGATATGTTGCGGTCAACGGCCCCAACTGCCAGCAGGAAAAGGCTTTGAGTGCTGCCAGCACCTTGGCGCCGCTTTGTTGTTGCACTCGGTGCAAAAGCTGTAGGTTCGCCTCCACAGCAGCACGATCGACTACATAACAGGGTGAGGGTACCCGGTAGGGATCAAAATCACGAAAGGAGGTACACTTTTCCAACACTGTCTATCTCTCGGTTCATCTATCTCTGAGTTCGTACAGCGATCAATGAGCCAGATCGTAATCAGGATCTTCGATCACTGTCCAAGGTAAGCCATACTTATTCATATCGTCCATAAAGGGATCGGGATCCAACTGTTCCATATTCCAGACACCGGGCTTCATCCACTTACCTTCCAGCATCATCTTGGCTCCTATCATCGCCGGCACACCGGTGGTGTAGGAGATCGCCTGGGATTTCACCTCCTGGTAGCAGGCTTGGTGGTCACAGGTGTTATAGACGTAAACACTCTTCTCCTTACCATCCTTGATACCACGGACGATAGCACCGATGCAGGTCTTACCCTTGGTGCGCGGCCCCAGGCTGGCAGGATCCGGTAGCAATTCTTTCAGGAACTGGATCGGCACGATCTGCTGACCTTTATACTCGATCGGCTCAATACCGGTCATCCCAACGTTGCCCAACACCTCCAGGTGCTTGAGGTAGCTATCGCCGAAGCTCATCCAGAACTGGGCCCGCTTGATGCTGGGGTAGTGTTTGGTGAGAGATTCCAGCTCTTCGTGGTACATCCGGTAAATGTTGTAAGTACCCACTTCCTCCGGACAGCCAAATGACTCCTTCAGAGACATGGCCGGTGTGGTCACGAATTCACCGTCCTGCCAGTGGCGACAGTCGGCGGTCACCTCACGGATATTGATCTCCGGATTGAAATTGGTGGCAAACGGATAGCCGTGGTCACCGCCATTCACATCAACGATATCCAGATAGTGGGCTTCATCCAGATAGTGTTTGATGGCATAAGCGGTAAACATATTGGTGGCACCGGGATCAAAACCGGAACCCAACAGCGCCATCAGCCCTGCCTTCTCGAACTTCTCCTGATAGGCCCACTGCCACTTATACTCGAATTTGGCAGTATCTTCCGGCTCGTAGTTGGCGGTATCCATATAGTGAACACCGGTCTCCAAACAGGCATCCATGATGGTCAGGTCCTGATAGGGCAGCGCCACATTGATCACCAGTTCCGGTTTTATGCGGTTGATCAGCTCTACCAGTTCAGGAACATTGTCGGCATCCACCTGAGCGGTCTTGATCTGACGGCCAGTCATTTCAGCAACCTGAGCCGCAATCTGCTTGCACTTTGCTTCGGTACGGCTGGCCAACACAATCTCGGTAAAGACTTCCGCAACCTGAGCGCACTTATGGGTGACTACGCCGCCAACACCGCCGGCACCAATAATCAAAACTTTTGACATCTTCTCTCTCCAAGCCCCTTATGGGCCACCTAATAGCAATTCTCTTTAATCGGTTTCTGTCATCTGACCTTCGTAATAGGTGTAACCCCGCAGACTATCGGTGAAACACTCCAGTAGTTTGCGCCGCTCAACGGCGCTAATTTTGCCGCTGCGAACTGCCTGCTCTGCCGTTTGTCTGAAGTTTTCCAATATGCCCTGGGGCTGGTATTCCACGTAGCTCAATACGTCGGCAATGCTGTCACCTTCTAACTCCTTAACCAGGTCAAAGCTGCCGTCTTCGTTGATTCGAACACTGGCCACGGCGGTGTCACCCAATAGATTATGCAGATCTCCCAGGGTTTCCTGATACGCTCCCACCAGGAATACACCGATAATATAGTCCTCTTCATCTACCATTGGATGCAGCGGCAGAGTGGTTCTGAAATCGCGGGACTCGGGATCCAGGAATCTATCGATCTTGCCATCACAGTCACAGGTAATATCCGCCAGAATCGCTTCACGGCTGGGGTGTTCATTGTGGCGATGCAACGGCAGTACCGGGAACACCTGATCGATGGCCCAGATATCCGGCAGCGATTGGAACACACTGAAGTTTCCATAGTAGATATCCGCCAGATACTCTTTCAGTCCATCCAGCTCGGGAGGAACACGGTGGAAATCGGAAACCAGGCTCTTGATCTGTTGAAGAATCTCCAGAAACAGGTTTTCTCCCAATGAACGATCTCGCAAATTGATCTGGCCACGCTTGAACAGTTCGTTCAACTCGTCACGATAGTAGGTCGCATCGTTGTAACATTCCTGCAACGCTTTAGGAGCTATATTCTCAAGTACCGCCTGCAGATTATGGATCAACTCATGAGCCTGCTGGGGTAGTAGCTCCGGCAAGGGGGCTGCTTCGAAGTGGGTGACATCGAGAATATCGAACAGCAGCATGGAGGAATACGCCACCGTTGCCCGCCCCGATTCAGTAACAATATGGGGATGGGGAATATCATTGGCGTCGAGGGTGCTCATGACCACCTCCACCACATCCGTACAATATTCTGCTAGCGAATAGTTTTTTGAGTGTTCATGATTGCTACGAGCTCCCAGATAATCTACCGCCAAACCACCACCCAGATCCAGATAGCCCATGGAGGCCCCTTCTTTCACCAGATCAACATAGTAGCGACATGCCTCAAGTACACCATTCCGAATATCACGGATATTGGGGATCTGTGAGCCCAGGTGATAATGCAGCAGCTCCAAACAATCGAGTATGTTATGGGCTTTGAGATTATCGATCACTTCTACCAACTGATTGGTCGTCAACCCGAAGATACTTCGATCTCCACTGGTACTGTTCCACAAGCCACTGACCTTGGAAGATAGTTTGACTCGCACACCAATCTTAGGGCGAATCCCAAGTGCCTCACTGCGCTCGATAATAATCGGCAGCTCGGTAGGCGTCTCCAGAACAAATACGCAGTGGAAGCCTAAACGCTGGGCACGCAGTGCAAGATCAATAAATTCCTCATCCTTATAGCCATTGCAGATTATCAAACGGCCATCCGGAGTAAGCGTCGACAGTGCAATAATCAGCTCGGCTTTGCTCCCCGCTTCCAGTCCGTGGCTGAACTGCTCACCAAACTGGGTCAAGGTTTCGATCACCTGACACTGCTGATTTACCTTAATGGGGAATACGCCACGGTACTGCCCCTGGTAACCACTGCTCTCCATGGCATCAGCAAAGGCATTGTTAAGACGGGCAATCTGGGACTCAAGAATATTCTCGATACGCAGCACCATCGGTAGCGGCACACCACGTTGACGAATCCCTGAGAGGATATCCATCAGAGACAGCGTTACGTCACCTTCAGCAAACGCTACGCTGACGGTCACATCACCCTTATCAGAAATGGAAAAATAGTTGTTGCCCCATTCACGAATTCCATAGAGTTCGGCAGACTGTGCAGCACTCCAAGGCAAAGCAATAGGTTTATTCACTTCAACCCCCCCAATGAAGGTCCGTCCATAGGACGAATTTGTTGATCAATAATATCCGGCCGACACCAACGGACGGGGGGACCAGCACTAGCGGACTACCAAAAAAGACGCGCAAATCTCTCACATTTGCGGTAAAAAAGGAATAGACCTCATCCTAAAAAATATACAACTTCTTAGGCCCTAAGTTGAACCAAACTGTAGTTGGTAAACAGCCCAAAACTAGGACGTTACTGATTCACCAAACGACTGCGAAGAGATTCAGTGGTACGAACCCAAGGTTTATCTTTCAGGCGATGCTTACTAATCAAGTTGGCAGCCGCTTGCTGGGCCGTTTTAGGCGTACCATAGCCGCCAACGATCAACACTTCCCAAAGCTTTCCTTGATTCTTAATTTCCACCGTTTGACTGCCCGGGATCTGGGCCAGATTAGCCATTCTCTTGCGGCAAACTGGTGCATTACACGCTAATAGCTGAAGGGTGTATTTTGCATTCGGAAGTCGATCGACGGACGATACCATCTTCTCTTTGGGTAAAGCCGGTGTGACAGATTTGGAGTTATACGAGCGAGAGTGTGACTGCCCCATCGTCGATGAACCTTTTTGACCTCTCTCACCGCGAAATTCCACTTTGGAAATATAGTGATTGGATCGAAAAACTTGGAGCGAGTCATCCTCGTAGGCCGCGCAAAGCCAGGTTTCCCCATCCGCTTTACATGCCACTATACTGGCAACATCGACACTCCAGGCCTTGGCCATGGGACAGATCAATAATACCGCTACCAGCAACCGTCTGAGCATTGGGAAATCCCGTCAAAACACTGTTTAAGTGAGTTCACGAGAGTAGATAATCCCGGAATAAGATGCAAGGGCTTGCAGCTTCTCCAATGCCACTCCCGACAAACCAACAAATAGCAAAAGCCGCTATGTATTCAGGGGTTTGCGGATAATCCAAAGACAAGTTCTGCATATCACCGCTACCAGAGCCAGGCTCCAGGTAATAGCAGCACCGCTGGGCAGATCCCAGACACTGGAAGCCATTAAGCCCAACATATAGCCCAGAACCCCTACTCCATATCCGAGCCACAGAGAAGCCTCGGCCTTCGCGCTGCTAACTGCCAAGGCTGGAATAATCAGACTGGCGAATACCAGATAGACCCCTACCAGCTGCACCGAGGTGGTGATAGCGATAGCAAACAGAAGATAGAAACCGATACCGGAGAAGGCCTGCCGCCGTAAAAACCACAGCAAGAGGAACGACAAAGCGATTATGGCGGTGATAAATAGCTGCGACCATGAGACCCATAGAATCTGGCCTACCAGCAGTTCCCGCAGGTGCTCACCTCCCTGCGGGTTATCTGCCAACAACAAGATACTGGCTGTGGCGGCCAAGACAAAACCAACACCGATCAACGCTTCCTGCTCACGGCGACAGAACTTTTCCGCAGCACAGATTGCAGCAGCACCCAACAGGGCCGCAATAACCGCAGCCAACTGAGTTTCCCATCCGTGATCATCCCAGCCTAGACCGAAGGCAACAATAACCCCCAACCCCACTGCTGTCCCATAGTTTGGGATAAATAATGAAGCCTGGATCCAAGTGGGTAAAATGAGAGTGCGACCAATCACTCTAACCACAAGGATTCAGGCT
>JAPHRD010000089.1 GCA_026196225.1 Motiliproteus sp. | reverse complement strand
GACGGTAAGAAACGACCAATAATCGCGCGGCTAAGCCGTAAATCTAGCTTGATCGTCAGAATGAGTTAGAAGGCGGGACTTATTCGCAGGTTCCCTAGCTCTGAAAACGCTTCAGAACTTTATACAGGTAAAATGCATCGTCAGTGCCGGCTAATTCTCGAATCGAGTGCATGGCAAAGGTCGGCACCCCGACATCCAGCGTTGGCACCCCGATTTTTGCCGCCGTCAATGGACCGATGGTGCTGCCACAACCCATATCCGAGCGCACGGTAAAACTCTGCACCGGCACCTGCTCCTGCTCCGCCAGATAACGAAACAAACTACTGGTCTCACTATTGGTGGCATAACGCTGATTGGCATTTACTTTGATCACGGGACCTGCATTTAACAGCGGGCCATGATTTTCATCATGCTTGTCAGCGTAATTAGGATGAACACCGTGGGCGTTGTCCGCGGAGATCAACACAGAATTGGCCAACATCTGACTGCGATCCTCAACCTCAGGAGCAATTCGCTCCAATATCGACTGCAAGAAGGGACCATCAGCACCCGCAGCAGACACACTCCCCACCTCTTCGTGATCGTTACAAATCAACATAACACCCCGCTGCGGATCGGAATCTAGCAAGCTACGCAGGCCAACATAGCAACTGAGAAGATTATCCAGCCGGGCTGAAGCAATAAACTCTCTCGACAAACCTACTTGCGACGGTGGCTGAGTATCGTAGAAAAACAGTTCATAATCTAATAACCGATCAACCTCAAAAGCATCCTGCTTCAACCGCTCCAACAGCAGCTCCCGCAGATCAGGCTTTTTATCTGGGCAATGGCTAAGGATCACCGGCAAATGCTTTTGGGCATTGATACTCCGTTCGCTGTTAGCTTCCCGATCAAGATGGATCGCCAGACTGGGGATCACCGCGATGGGGTTTTCAAAATTTATCAGCTGATGGCAGATCTTCCCGTTTGAATCGGCATAGCTGACCCGACCGGCCAGGGAAAGGTCACGATCAAACCAGGGGTTCAGCAGCGCACCACCGTAGACCTCTACGCCCAGCTGAAAATAGCCCTGACTTTCGATCTCAGGTTCCGGCTTAACTTTCAGACAAGGACTGTCGGTATGAGCCCCCACCATACGAAACCCTTGCTCGCTCAAAGCACCCTCGGCAGGCATGATAAAGGCAACCACCGAAGAATCGTTGCGGGTAACAAAATAGCGGCCCTTGGCCTCTACCTGCCAGCGCTGCCGCTCCTCCAACTGAACAAACCCCGCATCCAACAACTGCCCCTTGATATTGGCAACAGCATGAAATGGGGTGGGCGAACGAGCCAGGAAATCAAGCATCCCCTGATTAAAATTCTGATTCGACATTCATTTTCCTATTGTGCTGCTACCGTTCTGTACACTAATCCACACGAGATTTAACGCACAGCAATACTCCGCACTAACGCCCCGCACTGAAATAACGATTTCCAATCAACCCACTCAGGATTCGATGGCGATCAACTCAAGCTCAAATATAAGCGTTGAACTGGGTGGAATAGCAGTGGATGGACTCTTCTTACCGTAGGCCAGATTTGAGGGCACAAATAATTGCCAGTGGCCGCCCTCTTTCATCAATTGCAAGGCTTCAGTCCAGCCTGGAATAAGACGATTCACCGGGAAAACAGCCGCTTCTCCACGATCGTAAGAGCTATCAAACTGGGTACCGTCCAACAAGGTTCCGCGATAATGCACCCGTACTCGATCAGTCGCCTGCGGTTGGCGACCATCACCCGCTTTCAAGATTTTGTACTGAAGACCAGTCTCCGTAGACAGCACACCCGCCTTTCCAGAATTTTGTGTTAAAAACTCTTGTCCTGCTTTTAGATTAGCTTCGGACTGCTTATCAAGTTTTTTCAGCCGCTCTTCAATATCCATGGTGCACCCCGGCAGAACCACCAACGTAGCCAACAACCAGCCCCAGACCCTATGTAATTTCAACTGACCACCTCATCTATGTATCTAAAATCTAATCCCACCTTATCTGACCACTTCGACAAGGCATACAAATGATAGCCCGATGGCTATACTTATGCATCAGATGGAACTGCAATCTGATATTCCTTGTCACATAGTCGTTAGCTTAAAATCATTCGGATAAAAAACTGTATCTATGCCAAATGCCAGAATAGCTCGTCGGTTTTCCCTGATCACCACTATGATTTCATTGCTTTTTCTGCCTGTTGCACAACCGGCAGCGGCCAAGGTCGAGATACAGGAACTACCTCATCTGACCCCCACCCGAAATCATCAGCAAACCCTGTTATCGCTCACCAAGGCGCTGATACTGCTGCACTACCAGAAGATGAGTATTGATGATCAGTTTTCCTCTCAGTTGTTCGATGCTTTTCTGGCCCGCCTGGACAGAAACCGGCTCTATTTTCTGTCCAGCGATATCGAAGAATTTGAGCCTTACCGATACAAGCTGGACGATGACCTGCACACCGCCAACCTAGAGTTTGCCTACAAGGTCTTTAACCGTTACCAAATTCGCCAACAACAACGCCTAGAGTTTCTGCTCAAGCGTATCGATCAAGGATTGGACAACCTGAATTTTGACCGTGATGAAGAGCTAGTCACCGACCGCAGCGAAAAGCCCTGGGTTGAGAGTTCATCGCAGCTGGATGATCTATGGCGCAAACGTCTTAAGAGTACGGTACTTAATTTCCGCCTCTCCGACAAGAAACCAGAAAACATCGCCGAACTACTGAGCAAACGCTATAGCAATCAGATCAAACGAGTCTTTCAGCTCAACAGCGACGACGTATTCCAAACTTACGCTAATGCCCTATCCAGCCTCTACGGCCCTCACACTCAATACCTGACACCGCGAAAAACCGAAAACTTCAACATCGATATGAGCCTGTCCCTGGAAGGCATCGGTGCTGTGCTACAGATTGAAGATGAGAACACCAAGATCGTTCGTCTTTTACCGGCAGGCCCCGCCGACAAAAGCGGTCAGATCAAAGCATCAGATCTAATTGTCGGAGTTGCCCAGGGAACCGATGGAGAGATGGTGGACGTCATCGGCTGGCGACTTGATGAAGTGGTTGACCTGATCCGTGGCCCCAAGGGCAGCACGGTGAGACTTCAGATCATTGCCGCGGGCAGCAAAGATAAATTTACCAAAGAGATCTCCATCGTTCGCGAGCGCGTCAAGCTTGAGGAGCAGGCAGCCAGCAAACGGATTATTGAAGTGAACTCCGAAGGCAAGACCCGTAAACTGGGCTTGATCACCATCCCTACTTTTTACATCGATTTTGATGGCTGGCAGAACCGTGACCCCAATTACCGCAGCACTACTCGGGATGTTGAGCGCCTTCTCAACGAGATGATGGCTGAGGGAATCGAGGGGCTGATTATCGATCTGCGAAACAACGGTGGCGGCGCCCTGAAAGAATCGGTTGATCTGGCCGGCCTGTTTATCCCTCAAGGTCCGGTGGTGCAGGTGAAAAACTTCCGTGGCCAGATCCGGGTGGAATACGACCAGGACCCCAAGTTTTACGACATCCCCCTGGCGGTGATGGTCAATCGCCTGAGCGCCTCAGCCTCAGAGATCTTTGCCGGCGCAATCAAGGACTACAACCGCGGCATCATTATCGGCTCACAGACGTTCGGTAAAGGAACCGTCCAGCAGATGCACCAGCTCAGTTCAGGCCAGGTAAAGATGACCCGCGCCAAGTTCTACCGGATTTCCGGTGACAGCACCCAGAACAAAGGTATCCTGCCGCATATTCCGCTACCTTCAGCAGTAGATCCCAACATTGTCGGCGAAAGCGCCGCCAAAGGAGCCCTGCCCTGGGACCAGGTCAAGCCTCTGCCCCACCTGAGCTTTCCAGAATTTGGCCATCTGATGGATTCCCTCAGCCAAGCCCACCGCCAGCGCATCAGCAAACAGCCGGACTTCGTCGCTCTGTTGGAGCAGATCGACTACCTCAAGGAGAAACGCCAGCAACAGAGCCTGCCTCTCAACGAGCAGACTTTACGCCGCATCCGAGATGAAGACCTGCAATGGAAGCTGGATCTAGAAAACCGTCGCCGCAGCGCCAAAAACCAACAGCCATTGGCATCCCTGTCGGAACTGGAACAGCCCGCCAATAACCCCAAGACCGATCCAGACAATGACGCTTTGCTAAAAGAGAGCGGACGCGTACTGCTCGATCTGGTGAAGCTGGCAGATCGATAACCGAGTGGATATGCTATCCGCCATCCATAAAACTAACCCAATAAACCACTTTCTTCAGACGGCGGCGATGCTGATATGACTTTAAACAAGAAAACCCTTATCCTCGCTTCTGCAGGCGTCGTAGCCGCTATCGTATTGGGAATAGGCGGCTATTTCTTGGTGGGAGCCATGGGGGAAGTCCACGAAGAAAATGTCGGTAATCTCGCCTCCTTCGGTAGTGTCGTAACACCCGGCGCAAGCGGTATCGACGGCACCACCGTCGGCGTGGAGGGTCAAGAACAGGTACTCCCCAGCATCGGCGAAGAGAAGCTCTCCGCTAGCGATAAGATTATTATCTCACTCAGCAAGGAGAAAGAATCCCTGGTCAAGGAGTTAGCGCAACGTAAACGAAAAATCAGCCAGCTAGAGCTAGAGCTTAGCGAACTGCAACGATACAAAGATACCAACGAACGCTTCGCTCCTCGGTTATTGTCCGAAGAGAAAGAGCTGGCCATAAGCGAGATGCAAAAGTACCTCAGCGAATCCGAAGACGCCGAACGCTTTAATGATTTCCAAAAAGAAGCGATGGCGCTGGATTCAGCCAACACCTACCTTTTCACCCTCCGGCAGTATCAACTGATTTTCGATGAGGATCAGAAGCAAACACTAATCTCCAAGCACCTCCCTGCCTACGCTTTCTGCATCGGCGACAGCATCGGCGTTGTAGCCAACAATCGTGGCGAAGAGTCCCGTTTACTGAACTATTTTCGTACTGAAGACAGCAATTCTATCTCTCCCCAATTGCAGGAAGACCTGAACTCCATTCGCACGCCCTGCCTTCGCACTCTCAATGAGCGCATTAACCTGCTACTAAACGGCTGATCCTACTGCAAATAGGGCCATCCCAAGCCGCATACCGGCGCTTACAAAACAAGCAACAAACGCTAGGGTTTACGGTTGCTTTGCTGTACAATATGCGCTCTTCTAAATATCGCTAGCTCACTAAATCACCAGCTTGTGGATAGCGTTATGACTTAACTGACCTGTTTTTGCTGGTATGACAGGCTTTGAAACGGTGATCGGACACCCTGTCCGAAACCCAAGGAATGAACATGAGCGAAAGCTTTGCTGATCTTTTTGAAGAATCCCTAAAAGACATCGATATGAAGCCCGGTTCTCTGGTAACTGGTGCTGTAATCGACATCGATGACGACTGGGTTACTGTAAACGCTGGCCTGAAATCAGAAGCCGTTATCCCTCGTGCCCAATTCCTCAGCGCTGCTGGCGAATTGGAAATCAATATTGGTGACGAAGTTTGTGTGGCTCTGGAAGCAGTTGAAGATGGTTTCGGTGAAACCAAACTGTCTCGTGAAAAAGCCAAGCGTGCAGAAACCTGGCAGGATCTCCAAAAAGCCTTTGACGCAGAAGAGACTGTTACCGGTGTTATCAACGGTAAAGTTAAAGGTGGCTTCACTGTTGCCATCAACAATATTCAAGGCTTCCTGCCTGGCTCTCTGGTAGACGTACGTCCTGTTCGTGACGTTGACCACCTGGAAGGCAAGGAGCTGGAGTTCAAGCTGATCAAGCTGGACCCTAAGCGCAACAACATCGTTGTTTCCCGTCGTGCCGTACTCCAAGAAGCTAACAGCGCTCAGCGTGACGAGCTGCTGGCTACTATCCAGGAAGGCATGGAAGTTAAAGGCTTCGTTAAGAACCTGACCAACTACGGTGCATTCGTAGATCTGGGCGGTGTTGACGGCCTGCTTCACATCACCGACATGGCTTGGAAGCGCATCTCTCACCCAAGCGACATGCTGACTCCAGGCGACGAGATCACCGTTAAGGTTATCAAGTTCGACCAAGAGTCTGGCCGTCTGTCTCTGGGCCTGAAGCAGCTGCATGAAGATCCATGGGCTGACATCAAACAGCGTTACCCATCCGACACCAAGGTTAAGGCTACTGTAACCAACCTGACCGACTACGGTTGCTTCGCTTCTCTGGAAGATGGCGTTGAAGGTCTGGTACACGTTTCCGAAATGTCCTGGACTAACAAGAACATCCATCCTTCCAAGGTTGTACAGGTGGGTGACGAAATCGAAGTTATGGTTCTGGATGTTGACGAAGAGCGTCGTCGTATCTCCCTGGGTATCAAGCAGTGTTCTGGCAACCCTTGGGTTACCTTCTCTGAGAAGTTCAGCTCTGGCGACAAGGTTTCCGGCACCATCAAGACCATCACCGATTTCGGTATCTTCGTTGGTCTGGAAGGCGATCTGGATGGCTTGGTTCACATGTCCGACATCTCTTGGGAAGCCGACAACGAAGCGGCTCTGCGTAACTTCAAGAAAGGCGAAGAAGTTGAAGCGGTTATCCTGTCCATCGATGCAGAGAAAGAGCGTATATCTCTGGGCATCAAGCAACTGGACGGCGACCCATTCAGCGACTACGTAGCTGCTAACGCTAAAGGCACCATCGTTAACGGCACTGTCAAGTCCATCGAGCCTAAAGCTGCCACTATCGAGCTGGCCGAAGGCGTTGAAGCCTTCCTGAAGGTTTCCGAGCTGAGCACCGAGCGTGTTGAAAGCGTTGGCGACGTACTGAAAGAAGGCGATGCTGTTGAAGCGAAGATCATCAATGTTGATCGTAAGAACCGCTCCATCAGCCTGTCTATCAAGGCCAAGGACGTTGCAGAAGAGAAAGCTGCTATGCAGAATCTCAACAAGCAACAGACTAGTGTTGACGGTCCTACCACTATCGGTGACCTGATCAAGCAGCAGATGGAAAACCGTTAATCAACGGCTTTCTAGCTAGCTAATAAAAAGGAGCGCCTCGGCGCTCCTTTTTTTATCCCTACAGAATCTGAGATAACCATTTCAACAACTCAGTTAAAGATCAGCATCTACCAACAGATGATCAAACCAATCATCCTCATCCACCTCGGATTCAGAGATCGCCCATTTTCGGATCGACACACCGGCTTGATGAACCTGCTGCGGATCACCACTGACTAACGGATGCCAGGATGGCAACGGCTGACCCTCGGAGATCAGTCGGTAGCTACAGGTTTTTGGCAACCAGTGAAAACTGGAGACATCTTCAGGCTTCAGCGCCAGACACTCTGGGACTCGCAGAAGACGGTTGGAGTAGTCGCGACAACGACAGCTGGGAACATCCAATAACACACAGGCAATTCGGGTATAGAACACCTCGTCGGTGTCTTCATCCTCCAACTTATGCAGACAGCATTTACCACAACCATCGCACAGGGATTCCCACTCCTGCTGATCCACCTCAGCCAGGGTTTTGCGCTGCCAAAAAGGCTGGGCTGGCATAATTAGATCAGTATTTTCCTTCGGTAGGCGTTTTATAGAGATCGAGCATGTACTCTTCTCTAGCTGGCGGCATCTGCAGATAGAAACCCTGCTTAAGAATATCTGCCAGCACTTTCTCTGCCTCGACACGAGCCAGTTTTTTACCAGGGGCAACCAGCAGGGTCATCACCTCTTTAGGCTCACCAAAAGAGCTCAACAGCGCTTCTGGTACCCGCTCCAAACCCTCACGCTTATCAACGTAGAGATACATTTCATCTTTCTTCGGGCTTTTAAACACACTACAAATTCGTTTCATCGTCTTACCATCATATTACTCGGAGCTTTTCAGCCGCTGGACCAGCGCTTCGCCAATTACGCCTTTACGCCACCCCATTAATTCTGCGGGCAATTCAAAACAGCCATCATCCATGCCGCTGCGGGTCAATTTCTCAAGATCTTTACGTCGCACCAGCATCTCCGGAGCCAGCTCCAGGCGCTCAGCGGTTTCATTGATCAGGGCTTTCAAACTTTTCAGCCGCTTACTCCACTGCGCAGGTAGTGGTCGAGGCGGTGGCAGAGGGTACTCTTCGGCAGGGCGACCCCAGGCCTTCTTAACGATCTCCAGGATCGTTTTGCCATCGTTAGACAGGCTGCGGCCACGCATACGCTCAACCGCCGACAACTCACTCATGCTGAATGGTGGCTTCATGGCAATCGCCATCATCGAGTGATTGTGAAGCAGGAAGTTACGGGGCATATCTCGCTGTCGGCATTCAGCCTCACGCCAAGCACTCAGCGCCTGTAACACGGCCAGATTCTGAGGGCGCAGCTTCCAGGACTGTTTAAAGCGCTGCAGATAGCTAAGCTGATAATCCTCTTCCTCACAGGCCGCCTCAGCCTGCGTCTGGCAGTCCTCCAATACCCAATCGTATTTATTCTGCTCACGCAGACGCTGTTCCAGTAACTGGTAGATTGTTTCCAGATAAACCACATCGATGGCGGCATAAATCTTTTGCGAATCCGTCAGGGGGCGCTGCAACCAATCGGAGCGAGTCTCTTCCTTATCGACTTCCACTTCAAAAAGGGTTGCTAACAGACGCTGGTAGCCAATCGACAGCCCCATCCCCAAAAAGGAGCAGGCCACCTGACAATCAAACATCGGTGCTGGCACTACGCCGTAACAATGATTGAACAGTTCCAGATCTTCTGAGCAGGCGTGCAGGACTTTGAGTACCTGAGGATCCTGCATCAAGGCGATAAAAGGTGAAAAATCTGAGATTTTTAACGGATCCAGCAGATAGCATTTACCCGCACTGGCCACCTGAATCAGCCCGGGAATCGGATAGAAAGTGTCGGTACGCTGGAATTCTGTATCTAATGCCAACAACGGATGCTGGCGCCATTGCTGACACAGCTCGGCGAGACTCTGGTCATCATCGATCCACTGATAGTTTCCAGCTTCCTGCTCTAAGGCCTGTAAAGTTTGCTTTGAAATCTCCATCGAACTCATAGCTGTCGACGCCCGGCAAACGCATGAGCCAAAGTGCCACCGTCAACAAACTCCAGCTCGCCTCCCAGAGGCACACCGTGCGCAATGCGTGATACTTTAATCCCAAGGGGTTTCACCTGCTCTGAAATATAGTAGGCAGTCGCCTCCCCTTCCACGGTGGGATTGGTAGCGATCACCATCTCGGTTACGTCCTGGCTTTGCGCCAACTGCAGTAGTTGTGAAATACCGATATCCTCGGGACCAATACCGTCGATGGGCGACAGATGTCCATGCAAAACAAAGTACTGACCACTGTAGCTACCGGTGTGTTCGATAGCCAGTACATCAGCGGGACTCTCTACCACGCACAGCAAATCACTTTGCCGACGGTGATTGTCACAGATGGAGCAGATTTCCAGTTCAGTGAGGGTACGGCAACGACTGCAATGCCCCACCTTATCCATCGCATCATTCAACGCTCCGGCCAGCTGCATCGCCCCGGGACGATCGCGCTCCAGCAGTTGAAACGCCATACGCTGGGCAGATTTAGCACCGACGCCCGGCAGGCACCGCAGGGAATCGATCAACTGATCGATCAATGGACTAAAAGACACCGAGACTAAATCCTTCTATGCAGTAACACCGATTAGAATGGCATCTTAAAACCGGGAGGCATACCCATGCCGCCGGTCAGTGAAGCCATCTTTTCTTGGCTGGAGGATTCAATTTTACGAACCGCATCATTGACGGCAGCAGCGATCAGATCCTCAAGAATCTCTTTATCTTCTTCCATCAAACTGGGATCAAGATCGACACGTTTTACATCGTGACGACCGTTCATCTGAATTTTCACCATGCCTGCACCAGACTCGCCGGTGACCTCTGCATTTGCGATCTCTTCTTGAGCAGCCTGCAGCTTTTCCTGCATCTCCTGGGCCTGCTTCATCAGATTGCCCATACCACCTTTCATCATCTCAAAATACTCCGTTACGCTGGGTCGGCCGGTTGTACCGATCGAATATCTAAAACCCCATCAAATTGTTGAATCATTGCCTGCACATTAGCATCCCCCTGCAGGGCAGCCACTGCTTCAGCCATACGCTCTTTGTTTCGACGTTCCCGAAACTGAGCAGGAGTTTCCGCCGTAGGCTCTCCTTCGAGAAAATCAACTCGAATAGCTGTCTTGAAATAGTTAGACAGCCCCTCTTCAATTCGTTGCTTGTGAGTTCCATTAAACAGGTGCATTTGGCGTCCAGGCAATAAAAACCGGATCTCTGCCGTCTGCTCACTGGAATCAACAGCCTCTACCGACGCGTTTGCGGCGATATTATACGTCATACCCGACAAGCCAATCACCTCTAACAAGGCTATCCAGGATAGACTATCCAACAGCTGGACCTGCGTCGGTACGGAGGATGGTTGCTCTACCCTATCACCCCCCTGTTGACCGGCTTCGACCTCAGCCGCAGGGGGTTCAGCTTTTTTTAACGGTGCTGACTCCTCGGCTAGGGGTGGATCAGAGGACGGTGATGCCGATTCACCCCAAGGCGGGGTGTCGTCCACAGGAGGAGCCTCTGCAACCACATCGTTTTGTACCTGTATATCATTTCCGGCTAGGAGCACTGTGGCTTCTGGAACCGCTGGTGCAGGATTGACTGCCGGGCTTGCTACAGGTGCAGATTGAACCTCTACTGTAGGCGCAGGAGAAACCTCAACACTGGCAGGCTGATCAGCTTGCTGAGTTGAGCTATCGGGATGAGAATGGGGGTCTGCCGGCTGAACCTCATCAGAACCAACAGCGGTATCGATAGCAGTTGCAACTGGAGCAGATATCGCTGGAGCAGGTGCAACCATCGACTCACCTTGCGGCATAGCCAACTCCCCTGGCATCACTGGACGGAAGGCCAGCATCCGCAACAGAGTCATCTCAAACCCTTCTTTGGGCACGGGCACCAGCGGCAGATCTTTACGACCATTCAATGCAATCTGGTAGAACAGCTGCACATCTTCAGATTTTAACGACTTAGCCAGCGCCAGCACCGCCTCTCGATCCCCCTGGCTGTTATCAACCGCATCAGGCAACGCCTGAGCAACGGCCACGCGGTGAAGCAGCCCCAGCAATTCTGCCAGGACATCATCGAAATCAGCGCCATACTCGGCTATTTTGGCGACCATATCGATCACCCCCTGAGCCGATCCCTCAGAAAGTAGCGATAAGAGCTGAATCACTTGATGTTGATCGACACTACCAAGCATCGTCCGAACGTCGCTCTCCACCAGACTGCCACTACCATAGGAGATCGCCTGATCGGTCAAACTCATGGCGTCACGCATACTGCCGTTGGCCGCACGAGCTAACAACCACAGCGCCGGCTCGTCAAATGGAACCTTCTCTTCTATCAGTACATTTTGAAGATGAGCCACAATCGGCTCAGGCATCATATTTTTAAGATTGAACTGCAGACAGCGAGACAGAATAGTGACCGGCAGTTTTTGAGGATCGGTGGTCGCCAGCAGGAATTTAATATGAGGAGGGGGTTCTTCCAGTGTTTTCAGCAAGGCATTGAAGCTGTGACTAGAGAGCATGTGCACTTCGTCAATCAGGTAAACCTTAAACCGCCCCTGAGTCGGTGCATACTGGACGTTTTCCAGCAGTTCGCGAGTATCTTCAACCTTGGTTCTTGAGGCCGCATCCACTTCGATCAGATCGACAAAGCGACCTTCGCTAATCTCACGACAAGGCGAACACTGACCACAAGGACTGGCACCTACCCCCTGCTCACAGTTAAGCGACTTGGCAAACAGCCGTGCAATGGAGGTTTTACCGACCCCTCGAGTACCGGTAAAAAGATAGGCATGATGCAAACGCCCACTGTCCAGGGCATTTACCAACGCTTTTAAGACATGCTCCTGCCCCACCATCTGCTCAAAAGTAGCGGGACGCCATTTACGGGCGAGAACCTGATAGCTCATCGAATTTTAGCCATTAACTGATCGGAAAAATCGGGCCGCCAGGCCCATTTCGCAATGCTAAACCAGCAAATACCAGCCAGCACTACGGGATACGTTGAACAAGGCCTATATGCTATCGAGATGCAGCTCAGATAGCCAGCGCTGCGGCATTTGAGCTGCATTACCATGAGAATACGCAAGTTACTGGTAATTGGGCCAACCCTTGATCTGTATCTATGGCCTAAACTGTCTATTAATCCTACAGTTGAACCAGCATAGCGTTATTTCATAAAGAGGATGACCCAGAATATGGCTCCGCTGGATTTTGCGACCGGAACCACTCCCAACCTACAAAGAAGAGGAAAGGCGATGACACCTGAAGAGGTCTTCCAGAGACTGGATAAAGTAATCCGTCCTAAATATTCGGAACTAGCATTCTACCCGTCTGGCATCTGTAGTCGCACCTTGCATATTCCTTTTAAGGATAAGTCCGGCCTCAATTACACCCTCACACTCTTTACTGAAGTACTGATGCACCCCACCACTGGTGCTGCGACCGGCGTGCGTGTTACCCACCCTCCCAAGCACAGCTGGGAAGCCTCTATTGAGGAGCTGGAAACCTCAGCGAAAAACCAGGAAATGCTCTACGACATGATCAGCGACCTGGGTTATGAAGCTCTCGAACGCGAACGCCAGACCCTAAAAGTACTGAACAACCGCGAACTGGGTTTGCAGCTGGCTAAACTCTGCCACGCCAATGGCAACGCCAAGGTTAACGAAACCAGTGAGCAATTCTCCATCAAGAATGGCGGCTTACAGCTGAGGGTTCAGATTACTGAGAACACTACACCAAGCCCCCATGCATCTGTCCAGATCGCTGTTGCCGGCGTAGACAATGCCCAATTGATTAACGCCTTGAAACTGATGCTGCAGTCATCTGGCAAAGGCGGTTAAGCCGCACTACCCGTCAGTAGCTGCTGTCTAGATTTGATGTTGTTCGAAGGAATCAAGCTGTAGCGCTGCCGTTTTGCTCAACGCGTTAGTTAGCTTCCTGGCAAGCATCGAGTCTAGACTCCAAACATGCCAGTACAGAGGAACGGCAAGATAGTTACCAGGCGACAGATCCACCACAACACCCGAATCCAAATACTCCCTGCTTTGCTGATCGGGGACCATGCCACAGGCCAACCCTTTAAGAATTAACTGGAAAAACGATTCTGATGAAGGGATTCGGTGTTTAGGATATTCGTTGGCGCCGATTTTAAAGAACTTCTCCAGATATCTGTTCTGAAGCTCATCTTTGTTATTAAACTCCGCCACCGGAGCCTTGCTAAAATCCGTCTTGTTTATACCATTAGGGAAATAATTTTGGATGTATTGGGGGCTCGCCAGGCACCGGTACGGCATCACCCCTAAAGGTAAGCAGTTACACCCCTGTATCGCTTGCGGACTGGAACTGATACACCCCATGACCTGACCGCTTTTAAGTAATCGGTGGGTCTGATCCTGGTCATCAACTTCCAGCTCAACCAACAGCTGCTCTTCTCGCAGCAGGCCCTCAATTGCGTCCAGAAACCAGGTAGCAAGACTGTCGGCGTTGAGGCCAATCTTAACTTTGGTGAAACCCTGAGATTGCTCCGTGGCCAAATCCACACTGAGATCCATCTGCAACAGTTCGACCTGGCGAAAATGTTTTAACAACCGCAGCCCTGTTTCTGTAGCCACCAACGGGCTGCCCCGAACAATCAGAACCTGACCGACCTGCTCTTCCAGCTGCCTCAATCTTTGCGATACAGCCGACTGAGAGATGTGCAGCTTAGTAGCAGCCTTGTCAAAACTCGATTCTTCCAAAACGGCGGCTAACGCTTGCAGTTGCTTATAATCGAACATTATTAGTATTTCTTATTTAGGATAAGAATTATCAGTTTTACTTACACACCCTGTTTTATCAAGATAGATCTACGCACTAATTCAGGACTTGATAAACATGCTCTCTTTTCTGGCAACCGCGCAGATTCTCGCGATGACTAAGGGCTTGGCCACCAGCGCCGGTCTCATCGTCGCTATCGGGGCACAGAACGCCTTTGTATTGACCCAGGGGCTGCGCCGGGAATATCACTGGCCGATCGCCGGGTTATGCGCATTTTTCGACATGGTATTAATCACGGCAGGTGTGATGGGGATGGGATTACTCATTACTCAGTCCCCGGTGATGATGGAGATCGCACGCTGGGGTGGCGCACTATTTCTGATCGCCTATGGCGCTAAATCCCTGTTATCGGCGATAAAGCCCACCGCACTTAGCGATAACCAATCCCATGCCAGCAGCTTAAAGAAAGCGATGCTGACTACGCTTGCCGTCACCTTACTGAATCCTCACGCTTACTTGGACACCGTGGTGCTGCTGGGAAGCATTGGAGGCCAGTATCCTGCAGATGAACAACTGTGGTTTGCCGCCGGAGCTATAAGCTTTTCCTTTATCTGGTTTAGCTCTCTATGCTTTGGGGCCCGCTTTTTACAGCCGGTCTTTAAAAACCCAAAGGCATGGCAGGTGCTAGATCTACTGGTGTGCATGGTGATGTGGGCCATCGCAATCAGTCTGCTATGGCCCTAGTTGAACCTTCTAGTGCTGCGGATCGAGATCAGCCGGTTTTTCATTGGGCCAGTGTTGATGACGGTTAAATCGCATCTCAAGAAAACGGAAAAGCAGGATCAGCAAAGCACTGATAATCAGATAGATGACGCCCGCAGCCAAGAAGATCTCGAGTGGAGTATAGGTTCTGGCAATAATGGTACGGGCCATACCGGTCAGATCCAGCAAAGTAATGGTACTGGCCAGAGCGCTCCCCTTCAGCATAAGGATCACTTCGTTGCCGTATGCCGGCATCATAATACCGAAGGCCCGCGGCAGAATGATCCGTCTTAGCATCAATGGGTAACTCATCCCCAATGCTCTTGCCGCTTCGATCTCACCCTTAGGGATCGACTGGATCGCCCCTCGAAGCAGTTCCGCAATGTAAGCTGCGGTATGCAAAGCAAAGGTAATAATCGCACACCAATAAGGCTGACTCAGGATCGGCCAGAGCGCTGAATTCTTAATGACTTCAAATTGTGACGCGCCGTAGTACACCAGAAATATCTGTATCAGCAGAGGTGTACCACGAAAGAAAAAGATATAGCCGAAAGGCAGCACCCGTACCAATGGATGGCGAGACACCCGCATCAGCGCCAAAGGCACGGCAAGCATCAATCCGATCAGTCCAGACAACAGCACCAGCTCCAGGGTTAACCATGCGCCCTGTAACAGGCGTGGAAAATACTCAACTATAACGTCCCATTCCCAGCTCATCAGTGCGCTCCCTGGTAGCCGCGACTGGCGCGTTTTTCAAGGAAGTGAAGACCTAGCATGGAGATAGAAGTCATTAGCAGGTAGACCATCGCGGCGGCAAAATAGAAGGTGAAGGGCTCCTTGGTATTGCCCACCGCAACCACCGTCTGACGCATCAGTTCGTTTAGACCGATCACAGAAACAAGAGCGGTATCTTTTAGCAATACCAAAAACAGGTTCCCCAATCCGGGCAGCGCCAATCGCCATACTTGCGGCAGGATGATCCGCCGAAATGTCTGGAAGCGCGACATCCCCAAAGCGATTGCAGCTTCTCGCTGACCTTTGGGGATCTCCTGGATAGCACCGCGAAAAACTTCCGTTGCATAAGCTCCAAAAGCAATACTCAGCGCCGTCACTCCGGCAACAAAT
>JAPHRD010000115.1 GCA_026196225.1 Motiliproteus sp. | reverse complement strand
GGCGATGGCGATGGCGATGGCGATGGCGATGGCGATGGCGAAAGAGATGCTATCCGTTTTTTTAGGCCTGGATAGTAAGGATTCACCCGAGTTGCGCGCTGCAGATAAACACCGGCAGAGTCGATACGCCCCTTGGCAGAAGCCTGTTCGCTCCAGCGGATATAGAGCTCGACAATTTTATTAAGACCTTGCTGCGCCTCTTCATTATGTGGCTGCAACATTAAAACCCGACTGTAGAAACTCCAGGCATTGTTGTTTTCGGGTGTGGTCAGGCGCTTTTCTTTAAAAGCACGATCCGCTTCATCCAGCAAGATAAGGATGCGTTGAATACGAGTAGCTGAGGCCTTGGCCGATGCTCTTCCGCTAGCTGGCTTAGCACTTCGGTCAACAATAGTGGGCTCGGGCAAAGATACTATTTTAGAGGTAGAACAGGCAGAAAGCAGAACCAGCGTAAGCGCGGTAATGTAAATACCAGGGGTTCTGATCATTCGAGGTTCCGTGTGGATTTATTTTGCATCGCCATCATAACACCACACCCAGCTGCCGTGAATGCCATCTTTTGCCATAATTGAGCCATTTAAGAAGCGCTAAAATGCATGAATCATGCCGAAAAACAGCGGCTAAAATCTGGAAAAGTATCGCTATTATCTAAAAAAACACGTACATCTAGACAGCCTGCCGCAATTGCGGCAAACTAGCGTGCTTTAAAAGCAATGAATTCCCGCATTTTTTGAATTTAATAGCCTTGGTGTAGTCCTGAAATAAGGCTATTTACGTTGCCGGTAGCAATCCGCTCCGCTGCAACCACATGTTTGAGTCACAGATTAGAGAAGCATCATGGACATCCGTAAAGTTAAAAAATTGATCGAACTGCTGGAAGAATCCGACATCAACGAAATTGAGATTAAAGAGGGAGAGGAATCCGTACGTATCAGCCGCTCTTCCAATATCGCTCCCGTTGCTGTTCCAGCGCCTGTCGCACAAGCACCCGTTGCTGCGCCAGCTCCAGTAGCAAGCCCTGCCGCCAGCCAAGAAGAGCCAGCGCTTCAAGGCCACGTGGTTAGCTCTCCAATGGTAGGCACCTTCTACAGCTCTCCATCACCCGGTGCTCCTTCTTTTATTGAAGAAGGCAAGAGCGTTAAAGCAGGTGACGTTATCTGCATCATTGAAGCGATGAAGATGATGAATCAGATCAAAGCTGACAAGTCCGGAACCATAAATGCGATTCTTGTTGAAGATGGACAGCCGGTTGAATTTGATCAACCTCTGGTCACCATCAGCTAATCAATCAGGCGAACTGAAGGGCATTAAATTATGCTGGATAAAGTCATTATCGCCAACCGGGGTGAGATCGCGCTACGTATTCTCCGAGCCTGTAAAGAGCTGGAAATCAAAACAGTCGCGGTACATTCCCAGGTAGATCGAGACCTAATGCACGTTCGTCTGGCGGACGAAGCAGTGTGCATCGGCCCCAACCCGTCTACTGAAAGCTATCTGAATATCCCAAGCTTAATCAGCGCAGCTGAAGTGACTGATTCTGTGGCTATCCATCCTGGTTATGGTTTTTTGGCTGAGAATGCCGACTTTGCCGAGCAAGTGGAAAACAGCGGCTTTAAATTCGTCGGCCCATCGGCCAGCGTTATCCGTCTGATGGGAGACAAAGTTTCCGCCATCGATGCGATGAAAAAAGCCGGCGTACCAACCGTTCCCGGCTCAGACGGCCCGCTAGACGAAGACAATGAACGTACATTAAAAATTGCTCGCCAGATCGGTTACCCGGTGATCATCAAAGCTTCTGCGGGCGGCGGTGGTCGAGGCATGCGCGTTGTGCATACCGAAGCGGCACTGATCAGCTCTATCCATGTTACCCGCTCCGAATCCCAAGCGGCTTTCGGCGACGATACGGTATATCTGGAAAAATATCTGGAGAACCCTCGTCACGTTGAGGTTCAGGTATTGGCAGACGGCCAGGGCAACGCCATCCATCTTTACGATCGCGATTGTTCCATGCAACGCCGCCATCAGAAAGTACTGGAAGAAGCCCCGGCTCCCTATATTGAAGACAGTGCCCGTGAAGCGGTTCTGAAAAGCTGTGTCGATGCCTGCATCGAAATTGGCTATCGCGGTGCCGGCACCTTCGAATTCCTATACGAAGACGGCGGTTTCTACTTTATCGAGATGAACACCCGTGTTCAGGTTGAGCATCCGGTCACCGAGATGGTCACTGGTGTCGATATCGTAAAGGAGCAACTGCGGATTGCCAGCGGCCTACCTTTGAGCCTGAAGCAGGAAGATATCAAACTCAACGGCCACGCCTTCGAGTGTCGTATCAACGCTGAAGATCCAAAGACCTTTATGCCCTGCCCCGGCACTGTGGACTACTTCCACGCCCCTGGCGGCATGGGTGTTCGGGTGGATTCACACCTGTACAGTGGTTATACGGTTCCCCCTTATTACGACTCGCTGATCGCCAAACTGATCACTCACAGTGAAGATCGTGAAAGCGCTTTGGTACGAATGAAGAATGCACTGGATGAAATGGTAATTAGCGGCATTCGCACCAACATCCCGCTGCAGCAGGATATCGTCCGCGATTCCAAATTCATCGAAGGCGGCCTCAACATCCACTATCTGGAGAAGAAACTGGGCCTCTAGCCGCAGCGTTCAACTCCCACTAAAAAACCTCTTTATACTGCTATAAAGAGGTTTTTTATTTTTAATCCCTGACTAATGAGAGATGCCATGCCCTGGCTACAGATGAAACTGGATATCGAACCGCAAAAAGCAGAGGCCTATGAGGATCTACTTTTAGCCCTGGGCTGCTGCGCCGTCACCCTTGAAGACGGTGCCGACCAACCACTGTTCGAACCCGAACTCGGCACCACTCCACTGTGGGATAAAACCCGCATCACCGGCTTATTCGATGCCGAGACCGATCTGCAACAGCTGCAACAGGGGCTGCGAACAGGCCACCAGCAGATCGCCCCGGACAACCCCTTCCCCAGCTATAAAACAGAGATTCTGGAAGACAAAGACTGGGAACGTGAATGGATGGAAAACTTTCACCCCATGCGCTTTGGCGAGCGCCTTTGGGTTTGCCCAAGCTGGAAAGAGGTACCCGACCCCACTGCAGCTAACCTGATGCTTGATCCCGGCCTGGCCTTCGGCACCGGCACCCATCCCACCACCGCCTTGTGTTTGGAGTGGCTGGATGCACAGGACTGCAATGGTGCAGAAGTCATCGATTATGGCTGCGGCTCGGGGATTTTAGGTATTGCGGCACTGCTGTTAGGTGCCTCAAAACTAGTTGCAACCGATATCGACCCGCAAGCTCTGCAGGCCAGCCTGGACAACGCCCAACGCAACCAGATAGACCCGAAGCTCATGGAATTGTACTATCCAGACAAGATGCCCGAGCTGGAAGCAGATATTCTGGTGGCTAACATTTTAGCCGGACCTCTGGTTGAGTTGGCTCCAGTACTGGCTAAACTGGTAAAAAGCGGCGGCAAAATTGCACTGTCTGGAGTTCTCGAATCCCAGGCAGAAGCGCTGATGGAAGCTTATCAGCCCTGGTTCGATTTACAGCCTGCCACCCAGCGCGAGGAGTGGATGCGTCTGACCGGCGTCAAACGCTAACCATCCACGGCTAAGAATCTCTAAAAGTGGGATCATCACCGGCAATGAGCAAACATTACGTTACCCAATGCCCTGAATGCAGCACCCGATTTCAGGTTTCCATCGACCAGCTCAACAAAGCTCAAGGGCTGGTTCGATGTGGCTCCTGCATGGCGGTCTTCCCCGCCGATCAACATCTGGAAAGCGCCGATGATTCCGCCGGCTCGGAAGTCATTCGGCGTCACGACAATGAAGCCGATAAAAATCCGATCCCCGAGATTCCTCTGCAATTGCAAACCGTCGAAAAGAAGGACTCTACCCTATCCTATCTGGGCTGGTGCCTGCTGACGCCGCTCGCCATCTCCAGTTTGGGACTACAAATACTCTGGTTTGAACGGGACAAGCTGTCCCGTCACCCGCAGTTGAATCCTCTCTATACCCAAGCCTGCGAGCATCTTGATTGTCAGCTGAACGCACGACAAGATCTACCCAGCATCCACAGCCACCACATTATCGTGCGCGACCATCCCAAATACATGGGCGCTTTGTCTGTGGATCTTTTAATTGAAAACCAGGCTCCTTTTGAGCAACCGTTTCCAGCCTTGCAACTGGTGTTCTCGGATCTCAACGGCGACCCTAAAGCCGCTCGGGTATTCCAACCTCGACAGTATTTAGCTGGCGACTTTGATGACAAATTCACCATGCCCAGTGGCAAACAGATTCAGCTGCAGCTGGAGATTATCGAAGCATCCCCCAAAGCACCCAATTACAGCCTTAGCTTTGTTCCCGCCAAGCTCTAGGATTCAGGCAAATAATCGCTGCTGCCACAGGCAAAGCTGAAGCAAAGCACAGATACTGAAACGGCCTTTTCGTCAAGCTGTCTATCCGCCTATTTATCGCGATTTTTGCTTTCCCGATTCGGCTTCAGAAGGTATCATTGGTCGTTCACTGTACAGTGCCTGTTTTTGGCATAACCCATCTCATACAACCAGACTAATCGAGCGTTCACGTGTATTGCATAGGCCCCTATCGAATTGACAGCCGGGTAATTCTGGCACCGATGGCGGGGGTAACGGATCAACCTTTCCGACAGCTATGCAGACGGTTAGGCGCTGGACTGGCAGTCTCTGAGATGGTTACCGCCGACAAGCGGCTCTGGAACAGCCGAAAATCTCAATACCGGCTCAACCATGAAGGTGAGCCTGCCCCGAGAATAGTGCAGATCGCAGGAGGCGATCCCGAGATGCTGGCCGAAGCGGCCATGCTGAACGTTGAACGGGGCGCACAGATCGTTGATATCAACATGGGTTGTCCGGCAAAAAAAGTCTGTAACAAGGCTGCTGGATCCGCGCTTTTACGCGATGAAGCCTTGGTGGAAACGATTCTTAACAGAGTGGTCAGCAGCGTCGATGTGCCTGTCACTTTGAAGATCAGAACCGGTTGGGATATGGATCAGCGCAACGGCCTAACCATCGCCGGGATTGCGGAACAAGCAGGTATCCAAGCGTTGGCCGTACACGGCCGCACCCGCGCTTGCGGATACCGAGGCTCAGCCGAATATGACACCATTGCCCGCATCAAACGGGCCATCAGCATTCCAGTGTTTGCCAATGGGGATATCGATTCCCCTCAGAAGGCAAAGCAGGTATTGGAAAGCACCGGTGTCGATGCCGTCATGATCGGCCGCGCAGCCCAGGGACGTCCGTGGATCTTCAGAGAGATCGAGCACTATCTTAATAATGGTGAACTTCTTCCGGCACCTAAAGCCGAGGAAGTAGAGGCCATTCTGATTGAGCACCTGCAGGCGTTGTATGGTTTTTACGGAGACTATTTGGGTGTCCGTATCGCCCGTAAACACGTTGGTTGGTACTTGGCCGGAGTTTCGAGAGACAAGGATAGCAACTCTCACTTCGGTGATTTTCGGAAATTGTTCAACAGTTTAGACACAGCGGAACAACAGCTACCCGCTATTAATAAGTTTTTCTCCAGTCTGCAGTACGACTCGAAGGCGGCATAATTATCATGGTACTAGGTAACCTAAACAAAGTGAGCGACAACATCTCAGAAGCACCTATTGGCGAAGGACTGCATCTTTCAGAAGCAGCAGCCAATGAGGTGGCGCAACAGCCTCAGCGTCTTTCTCAAAGCGTTGAGCAGGCGATGAACAACTATTTCACTCAACTGGACGGCCAACCCGCCAGCAACGTGTATGAAATGGTCCTCAACGAGATCGAAGCACCGCTCCTGAAAGCAGTGATGGAGTACACCCGTGACAACCAAACCAAAGCATCTGAAGTGCTGGGTTTGAACCGCGGAACACTGCGCAAGAAGCTAAAGCAATACGGTCTGCTGTAATAGCAATCGATTCAATTATTTAACCCAATCAAGACGATTAGATACAGGCAATCATGGCTGATACAAACAACCCAATCACCGTTCGTCGTGCCCTCATCAGTGTGTCGGATAAGACCGGCATCGTTGAATTCGCAAAAGGTCTGAGCCAACAGGGCGTAGAAATCCTATCCACTGGCGGCACATTCAAACTGTTGCGCGATAGTGGCATTGACGCCGTCGAGGTGTCCGATTATACGGGCTTCCCTGAGATGATGGATGGACGGGTAAAAACGCTGCACCCGAAAGTACACGGAGGTATTCTTGGCCGCCGGGGAACTGACGATGCAATCATGGACGCCCATGGCATCCGCCCTATCGATATGGTTGTGGTTAATCTCTATCCATTCGAAGCCACCATTGCCCGTCCAGATTGCGATCTGCCAACCGCTATCGAGAATATCGATATCGGTGGTCCGACTATGGTTCGCTCTGCAGCTAAGAACAACGCTTTCGTCTCTATCGTCGTCAATGCAGACGATTACAACAGCGTGCTCCAGGAAATGGCTGAAAATGACGGCGCTCTGGGCCAGGCTACTCGCTTCGATCTCGCCACCAAAGCCTTCGAGCACACCGCTGCCTACGATGGCGCCATCGCCAACTACCTGGGTGCCCGCGTTCCTGAAGCGGATAGCGATACCGACGAAGTTGCTGATTTCCCTCGCACCTTCAACACCCAATTTGTTAAAGCTCAAGAGATGCGTTACGGCGAGAATCCTCACCAAAAGGCGGCATTCTACGTGGAGCGCAATCCCTCTGAGCCCAGTGTCTCTACCGCACCCCAACTACAAGGTAAGGAACTTTCCTACAATAACGTCGCCGATACCGACGCTGCACTGGAGTGTGTAAAGCCTTTCCGTGAACCTGCCTGCGTTATCGTCAAACATGCCAACCCATGCGGTGTCGCTGTGGGTGATGATATTCTGGAAGCCTATAACCTAGCGTTCCAGACCGATCCCACCTCTGCATTCGGCGGGATTATCGCATTCAACCGCGAGTTGGATGAGATCACTGCTAAAGCGATCATCGAGCGTCAGTTCGTCGAAGTAATTATCGCACCAACTGTTTCTGACGCAGCTTCCGACGCAATCGCCACCAAGCCTAATGTTCGTTTGTTGGAATGCGGCCAGTGGGATGCAGTTCCGACTCCCAGCTACGACTTCAAACGGGTCAATGGTGGTCTGCTAGTACAAGATAAAGACTTGGGTATGGTCGACGTCAGTGAACTTAAAATGGTCACCGAGCGCGAGCCTAGCGAACAGGAACTGCGTGACCTGCTGTTTGCCTGGCAGGTAGCCAAGTACGTTAAGTCCAACGCTATCGTTTACGCCAAGAATGGCCAGACTGTCGGTGTTGGTGCCGGCCAAATGAGCCGTGTATACAGTGCCAAGATCGCCGGTATCAAAGCGGCTGACGAAGGTTTGGAAGTACCTGGTGCTGTGATGGCATCCGATGCTTTCTTCCCCTTCCGCGACGGTATCGATGCAGCAGCGGCTGCCGGTATCACCGCCGTCATCCAACCGGGCGGATCCATGCGCGACGAAGAGGTGATTCGAGCGGCAAACGAAGCGGGCATTGCCATGGTATTTACCGGCATGCGTCACTTCCGCCATTGATCCGGAGCTAAAACAAGGCTCAGTCAAACTCTGTTGAAAGTCGGCTCTGGCTGCTCATTTACACTCAGTAAATTGAGCGCCTTTCCCGGCTTTCTTTTTTTCGAGGAAAGAAGATGAAATTACTGGTTATTGGAAGCGGCGGTCGCGAGCACGCACTAGCTTGGCAAGCTGCCCAAGACCCTCGTGTCGAGACCGTCTATGTAGCGCCGGGTAACGCCGGCACCGCGCTGGAAGCGAAGCTGGAAAATGTCGCCATCGACGTCATGGATCTACAGGGTCTGTCTGCATTCGCCAAAGAGAATTCTGTAGACCTGACCATTGTTGGTCCAGAAGCGCCTCTGGTAGAGGGTGTTGTTGACCACTTCCAGGCTCAGGGTTTGAAGATTTACGGTCCCAGCAAAGCTGCTGCACAACTGGAAGGCTCCAAAGCTTTCACCAAAGACTTCCTCGATCGTCAGAAAATTCCAACTGCCGAATACCATAATTTCACTGAAGTAGAGCCTGCTCTGGCCTATCTCCGTGAAAAAGGTGCTCCCATCGTGGTTAAAGCCGACGGTCTTGCTGCTGGCAAGGGCGTTATCGTCGCTATGACTCTGGAAGAAGCAGAAGAGGCTGTGACCGACATGCTGTCGGGCAATGCCTTCGGTGAAGCAGGTTGTCGTGTCGTCATCGAAGAGTTCCTCGACGGCGAAGAGGCCAGCTTTATCGTCATGGTCGATGGTAAGAACGTTCTCACCATGGCTACCAGTCAGGACCATAAACGCGTTGGCGACGGCGACACCGGTCTAAACACCGGCGGCATGGGTGCATACTCCCCTGCGCCCGTGGTTACCGCTGAAATTCACCAGCGCATCATGGATGAAGTTATCATGCCTACAGTCAACGGCATGGCGGCTGAAGGCAACGATTACAGTGGTTTCCTTTATGCCGGTCTGATGATCATGGCTGACGGTACCCCCAAAGTGATCGAGTACAACTGCCGCTTTGGTGATCCTGAAACCCAACCCATCATGCTACGTCTGAAGAGCAGTCTGGTCGAACTCTGCGAAGCAGCAGTCGATCAGCGTCTGGATCAGATCACCGCCGAATGGGATCCTCGCCCCTCTGTCGGTGTCGTTCTGGCAGCTGGTGGTTACCCTGGAAGCTACCCCAAGGGTGATTCCATTACCTTGCCTGCAAGCGAAGCGGCAGACAGCAAGATCTTCCACGCAGGCACCGCCGATAAAGATGGCAAGTTGGTCACCAACGGTGGTCGTGTGCTCTGCGCTACCGCCCTGGGTGAGACTGTGACCGAAGCTCAGCAACGCGCTTATGAGCTGGCAAGACAGGTAAGCTGGAACGGTATGTTCTTCCGTACCGATATCGCCTACCGCGCCATCGCCCGCGAGGGCTGATTCAGCGCCACGGACCTGTAAACAAAAAAGCCCCTGACATCAGGGGCTTTTTTGTTTGTACTGTCCCGTCCTGAATAACGTTGACACTTTTCGATCATCAAATCGGGAAGTGACATGAATTCAAATACTAAACGCACCCAGCGAGATTATTCCCTCGCTT
>JAPHRD010000045.1 GCA_026196225.1 Motiliproteus sp. | reverse complement strand
GGTTCTTCCAAGATTCAGTGCCAGCCAAACACAAGCACCACCTAAGCGGCGATTTTCATGGGATGAACCTAGTTCCCGATTAACCCATTTCGTGAGTGCAGATAGTTCATGGGGTAGTACCTTCGTCCACGACCAGGGCAGGTAATGGCTGAGTTCCGCTGTCTGGAAAAGCACACTGTTTTGCGACAGCGTTTGCTGAGCAAAACTCTGCTCGGGATTCACCTTCGTTTCAACAAACGCAATTGCTTCATCCGATTCAAAAGAGTCTCCATGATCCTGCACTGTTACGAATATCGGAGCAGCAGATTGAAGTTGAGGGAAGAAATCGGTGAGTTTTGTTCGTCCCAGAGGAGTCTGAGAATGCGTAGATTGAATAGGATCCACATCGCCTGCAGCAATATGCTCGATGGCATTTAAAAAAGTACGGTCTGACCTTTCTGAAACGGCATCATGCAACTGTGCGGCACCGTGGCCTAGTGCAAGTGAGAGCAATTCGAAATCGGCATGGACACCGTCTAGCTTGGCTTCAACATAATGCTGAAGACGATCAATCACTCTCCATTTTTTCTCGTCAATACTCGGTCGAAGAATCAGCTTTCGAGCTGCAATGCTGATATTTTTATCTGCAGAGCAATTTGCAACTTCATAGCGGGTTGTTGCTTGTATTAGCAACCAGAGCCGAAGTTTACGGCGCCAATGATAAGTCTTTGGGTTTTCCGTATAAGCCAGCGGATTTGTGATCATGGCCAACAGAAAGAAGCGGTTTTTGAGCTCACCGCCGAACTGGCTCTTCACATTTTTTGCGGCAGTAATGGGCGGATAGCTTGTTCGTATTTCTGGACTGTTTTGATAGCAATCAAGAATTTTCTTGAAGCGCTTACAGATGGAGAGGTGGGACCAATCTTCAAGAATTTCAGCAGAGCCAGGTTGGGAAAGCTCTTCAAAGAAATTGCCGATAGCTACTTTATCGGAACCTAATTGAAGTGCTTGATAGATGGTTTCGAGCTCGTTATAAATTCCATGATGATCTGCCCAACGGACAATCTGATCATACCCAGAATTGAGCCTTAAGGTCGATTTGGGTGTTTCTGAAGTTGTCACTGTGTGACAAACATGTTCCCTTAATTGGGCCATAAAGCCCTTCCTCGCCTACAATGCTATCTCCTATAAATGTATATATTACGCAGATTTAAGTCTATTTGTTAAAATTAAAATGTATTAATACATCTTTAATTCATCAGTCTCATAACCCGAAGGTCGTAAGTTCAAATCTTGCCCCCGCTACCAACGTAAAAAACTGAAAGCCGATACTAAAGTTATCGGTTTTTTTGTGCCTGAAGAAAGCGAACCTATGGGTTCGCTTTTTTTATGCCTGTAGAAAACCACTAATTCTATGCTTGTATAAAACCATTATAAAATTGAGGTTAGTTCTATGTTGAAGTACTTTTCTGCCATTCCCGTTATTGTCGGTGCTTATGCTGGTTACCTAGTTATCAGCGCTAGCATGGTAGTTTAATCAACACCAATTACTCCCAACAGTCTTTGGCTATAAAATCTCAAAAGCGGCTCTCTGATTGAGCCGCTTTTTTGTCCGTACCTGCAGGAGTTTTTTCCTCTAATTCCATAATCCCATCAAACTCTGAAATGAAAAAAGGAGACGGGCTGGAATAGGAAAACTAATTTCCCAAAGCTCACTTGCCCCCATGGGAGGTAGTTATTGGGATAACTCATTGGTGTGTTGTTGTGCCTTAAACATCAACTTACGTGCAAAATCATCGTGATCTACTAATCCAGATCTATAGATCTGTGCCAGAAGAATACTCCACAGGTAATACAGGTACAGTGTCGCAGCCGTGATCTAGAACAAACTGATTAAATTGCCCAGAGCTTATCAAGCCCAGCCTGCTGCGTTCAATTCCGCCCCCTTTCCCATCATCAAAGCCCCAAATAATTGGAAATTTCAAAGGCATCCGGCTTCCCTTCTTCGTAACCGAAGAAACAGACATCCTCTTGCTCTCCTGTTTTCTCATCGACAATCCCGACCACAAATTCAACCTTGTGCTTTTTTGCCTGGGTATAGAGAAAATTAAGAGGGACTTTGAGTTCTGCCCGGCGCTTCACCTGCAGATAAAGCCCAACCTGCGGCAATATTCCATCGTCCTCTGATTGCTCTTGCTGCTCAGCAGCAGCCATTTGCTCTGCATTGCAGCCGGACTCCGGCAACCATTCGGAGATAGCTCTAATCAAAGCGGTTACCGAAGCTGTTTTGATTTCGTCATTTTCTTCGAGTTGGATATAAAGTTTCATAAAAAAGCAGGCTCAGCAGTGGTTGTGTTTGCTCGTAGAAGTATTCGAAAGCAGCCATTCTACAACGAAGAATAAATCCAAGCGTACGCGGATGCCTATAATCTAAGATAAAGCCAGCTAAACACAAAAATACCGCTTACTCCCTCATCTAAAAAGTTGAAAACTCTGACCTTTGTGTCTAAGAACTATACGGTGGTATTTAAGAAAATTGAGAATTCGCAATATACAGCGGTACGTAAATCATCCTGTATATATCAGAGCACCTTTTTAGCAAGGGGAATATAGATGGAAAGCACGCCTTATACAGGTAGTACCCGATGGCCCGATCTTGTTGTCAAAAAAATCGATATGAACGAGCCTTTCAGGTGGTTAATTCTAGGCTGGAGGGATATGCGCGCTTCAGCCAAGTACAGCCTCAGGTATGGCCTTGGAGTGGCGATAATCAGTGGTTTACTTACATTCGGTTTGTTTGTCACAGACAGTATGTTTCTGCTGCCTTTTCTGGTTTCTGGTTTTTTTCTTGTTGCCCCATTTTTAGGTATCGGAAATTATCAATTAAGCAGATATATGGAGAAAGGTGAGCCCCTCCATACCTGCAACCCGATGGATGCTCTGAAGCGTAATCACACCCATATTGGCATGATTACCGGTAGCTTTTTTATGATTCTGCAACTCTGGATAGCAGCCAACTTCGTGCTATTTTCGTTGTTCTATGAAGGAATTTCTCCACCGCTGGATAATTTCTTCAGCGATGTATTTCTATCGGAGAAAGGCCGGGTATTTATGATGGCAAGCATTGTCGTCGGGGCTTTTTTCGCCCTCTGTGCCTACATGATCAGCGCGATAACCGTACCCATTCTTATGGACCGAAAAATCGATGGATTTACCGCTATCCGTTTCAGCATCAAGTCGGTGTTGCAGAATATAGCCCCGATGATGATTTGGGCATGTCTGATCGTTCTAATTATCGGTTTCGGGCTGGTAACCTTTTACATCGGACTCATCGTCGCCCTGCCCTTAATCGCCCACGGCAGCTGGCATGCCTATCGAGCGCTGGTGCCTTCAGATTGAAGCCTACGAGAAAGTCTTAGCCCAGATCAGGTAAGCCAAGCAAACCAACCGGTTATATCGCACCCCCCCTTCGTTAAGATACGATAATCACCGGTTGGCCAGCATTAACAACGGATTAGCTTTCAGCCTGGCCTTAACGGCCTCCTTTTTTGGGCTTGTCATTGGGCACTGCCACCAACTTACCGTCAATAGTCTTACAGCTAGCCGCTACCGTTTCGCCACGAAATCCACTGAAGGAAACACTGTCACCGTCCTTCTTCTCTTCGCAGGCTTTATAGGCTTCCGGCGGCGGTCCACCAGAGTGCCCCTTTCTGGTATTACCGTTGCTACAACCGAGCAATGCAACGGAAAGCAGTACGATAACGAGTTTGGTTTTAATGCAGATACTTTTCATCAGCACTCCTGCTTGGCAGTTTTAAAGCAGACCCCAAACATCTAGAGCTCAGAGTCTGCGGAACAACAGCTAGGCTGTAACGTCCACCAGATTAATGGATGCACCGGCACCACTGAGAAGCTCCTGGATCGAACTCAAGGTTGTCCCCTGCTCTTCATCGGTCAGTTCACCGCTGTAGTATTCGTTCAACAGCTCATTGAGCGTCTGCAGCCCTTCTTCGCCAAGGCTACTCAGTTCCGGTGGCGGTGGTGGGTTACCGCCGGCGCCCGAAGGTCCGCCCTGTCCTGGCCCTTCCACTCCTGCCAGATCACCCACTGTTTTGGCATCAAAGCCAAATTCGCCCATAGCGCTGGCGAGTTCTTTTCCGGGTTCAATTCCTGCTTCGGAAAACACTTCAACAATGGCGGCGGCATCGGATTCACTAAGACTTTCCGAATCATACTGCGCCAGGGTTTCTTCGATCAGTTGAAGCTGATCATCCGAGAGAGCTTGTGTACTATTGGACTGCTGAGGTGGCGGCATAGCAGCCATTGCGGAGGCACCAGAAATTCCACTGATCATTTCGAAATCCTCATCATGAATGTAGGCTCAGTGTATCTATCAGGCCTGCTCACAATATGAAGACAATGTGGAATATCCAGTTGTTTTTCTATTTAAGAAGCGTTGGTTTGTGTTTTAACAGATGCTGTATTCGAATTTATAACCAACCCCGTATACGGAATGGATAACTTCCTGCTGAGGTAGAACACCCTGCAACTTTTTACGAACATTTTTCACGTGAGTATCGATGGTCCGATCGGACACCAGGCGGTAATCATCGTAAATGGTGTTTAGCAGCTGGTCCCTGCTGAAAACGATTTCCGGGCGGTTAATAAGGTATTCCAGCAACCTAAATTCCACCGGAGTCAGATCCAACTGCTCTCCGAAAACACGGATTTTCATTTTCGATATATCGACCTCAAAGGCCGGCCCACCTTTATCTGGCCGGCTCATTTCCGGCCTACACATGTCTGACTTCACAGACCCATTGGTTCGGCGCAGAATCGCTTTTACTCGCGCTACCATCTCCTTAAGACTGTAGGGTTTGCAAACGTAATCATCTGCGCCAATCTCCAGCCCTTGTAGCCGGTCTGTTTCTTCAACTTTGGCAGTCGCCATAATAATGGGCATGTCGATATATCGACGCACCTCGCGACACACCGCGATACCGTCTGAACCGGGAAGCATCAGATCCAAGATCATCAGATCGGCATGGTTGCTTTTCAGCCAGTCTAGAACCTCGCTACCATCCTCAAAACAGCGAACTTGATACCCTTCAGCCTCAAGGTATTTCTTAAGCAGATTGGCCAGTTTGGTTTCATCTTCGACGACTAGGATTTTGGGGGTACTATTCGACTTCATAATTCGTTCAATCATTTGAAATACCTGATACTGACTGCGTAGAGCGAGGTAATGTCACTGTGATTTTGAGTCCACCTTCCGATCTATTTTCTGCCTGAATAGATCCGCTGTGCGCTTTAACAATGTTCCGGCAAATGGAAAGTCCCAGCCCGGACCCTCCGGCCAAACGGCTACGAGATTTATCGACTCGATATAAACGCTCGAAGATTCTATCTAATTCCTGTTCCGGCACCCCTGGCGGGTCATCCAATACTACTACCTGGACCTGATCCGCATGAGCCAACAGCCTGATCACTATCCGCCCCCCTTGATCGGTGTAGCGAATACTATTTACCAGCAGATTAACCATCAGTTGCGTCAAACGGTTTTCATCACCTAAAACCACAAAGCGAGCGCTCCAATCTGTATCCATTACCAGAGACAACTCCTGCTCGTGAGCTCGGGGTTGGAACGAAACAATCTGTGACTGGATCAGGCAAAAAAGATCAACCTCCTCTTGCTGCAACGTCATCCCAAACTGGTCCGATACTGAGAGCTGGTGAAGGTCTTCCATCAGTTTTCCTAATGAGCCGATATCACTATAAAGAGAGGCCAACGATGTCGGATTGGGCTTAACGATACCGTCTTGCATCGCTTCAACCTGGGCGCTGATCAATGCGGTTGGTGTACGCAGTTCATGGGAAATATCAGATAACCATTGCCGCCGTAGCTGTTCGTTGCGTTCCAATTGCTGGGCCATATGATTAAAGTTACCAGCCAGCTCCGCCAATTCATCATTCCCGTGCACCGCTACCCGGCTTCGAAAATCCCCCTTTGCCACCTGTTTAGCGGCATCGGCAACACGATGAATCGGTGTTAGAAACCGCCGCGCCAATAACGCTGCCACCACTAAGGAGACCAGCAATGCTGCAATCGTCACCACCACAAAACTGTCTCGCTGCTGAACAACGAAGCTCTGTGACAGCTCATCGCTGGCAATAGAAACCGGCTTTAATCCTAACCATCCGACAGTCTCACCAGCGCTTTCAATGGCGATCCAACTAAGCAAGCCGGTTGGAATCCTAGGACCCTGGATTTGCTCGCGGTCTACATCAAATAGGGCGATACGCCCCCCAAAGGGTATCTCGTTCATGGAAGGAGGTTCGGGCGACCGCTGCTCACGCTCTTCTGCAGAGCGCTCGTCAAAAATAGTCTTGGGCCCCAGATCCTGGGCAGGAAAAAACGGCGGCGGGCCACGTTCTTCGGCTCTATCCATAGGGGGAGGAGGCCTGCGGCGGCCACCGCGACCAAGCGGCGGTGGCGGACTAATTCCTACTGATTCAAGGGTCTGTTTCCACTGACGATACCCACCTTGGATGAAGTCCCAATCACCGTAGCGCACAAACTGTTGTTCCAGATGGTTAGCGAGCACTGTCACCCGCTGTGTCTCAGCTTGTCGCAAATAATTAACGAACCCGCTCTGAAACGACCAGTTCACCACCAAAAGTGTTAAAGCAACAATAACCAACAAAGTTAACAGCAACGCCAACAGCAGCTTTAAAAATACTTTAGATCGCAACGTGACACCTTCGTGAAGTGGCATAAAAACAGAGTGGGGGTCATCCGCTGTAGTAATCACAATTTCCCAAGCGCCAGCCGATAGCTGCAAAATATCTACAAATTAAGGAGTAATTAAGAAGTTTGAATAGCCCCCGAAAGCTCATTATCAGAGGGCAAACTCTCTGAACAGAGACTCTATTCATTAATAGGTAAAGAAGAGCCAACGAAACGTAAAGAAAGTGTAAAGACGGCCATGCTGACAGCGGTTGCAGCGTTACAGATAAGAAAAACTCTTACGGCGAAACCTACAATCATCGTCTACCCTGTAATCGCTGACCCACTATGCGCACGATTCAGGGGAATTCGGTCACAACCACTCCTCATTGCGAATTCCCCAACCGTGCAAGGAGGCATTTATGGCCAACAGCAAATCCAACACCGAGAGTCTAGACGCGCAGCTTCGTAGTATCAGTAATCGCCTGGACGCCATCGAAAATGTCGTCCACAACCCCACTGTAGATGACGAAGAAAAAGACTCCTCCTCTGCGGAAGCCTGCGGGCTTCCCGATGTTCCCTTAAGAGAATTGGAAGCAGGAATCGATCCCGACCGGGAGAGTCTGATCCGAGCCATCGAAAAGAAGTGGGTCAACGGCACCGAACTAAAATACTACTTCTTCGAGAGCGGTGCCTGGGGTGGCAGCAACAGCCAGCAAAGAGTTGTCGCCGATGCCTTTGATGAATGGAAAGAGGTAGGGATCGGCCTTAATTTCAACGAGGTCGACAGCCCCGATGAGGCGGATATCCGCATCGGATTTAAACGCGGCGACGGCTCCTGGTCCTATGTCGGCCGAGATATTTGGAGCCGCCCAGTAAACGAACGCACGATGAATTTCGGTTGGCTATTGCGGGGCCAGGATGGTCGCGACACCGCCCTGCACGAGATAGGTCATACTCTGGGGTTTCAACACGAACAACAAAACCCCTTCGCCGGAATCGAGTGGGACGAAGATGCCGTCTATCGCTATTTTACGGGGCCACCGAACAACTGGTCACGGCAGAAAACCCACCACAACGTGCTTCGCACTCTCGATCCCAATTCGGTGGAAGGCTCCCAGTGGGACCCAAACTCCATCATGCAATACGGCATCCGCTCCGGATTGATTCTACGACCTGCCGAATATCGCAGTGGCTTAAGACCCGCACCCGGTCTTTCTGACACCGATAAAGCCAGAGTTCGGTTGTTTTATCCGGAGATGGCATCGCGCCTCAAAAAACTGGAACGCTTCAGTGCCGAGCGACTGGATCTCTCACCGGCACAGCAGGCTAACTTTGTCATTAAGCCCACAGCCACAAAACGCTATCAGATCCAGACCTTCGGTTCTTCCGATACACTCATGGTTCTATTTGAGGACAATAACGGCAACCTTGAGCACATGGCCGCTGATGATGATAGTGGCTGGGGACATAACGCCAGACTGGAAGTACGCTTGGTCAAAGGTCGGGAATATGTACTGCGGATCCGCCTCTACTTTAGCGAAGAGAGCGGTGAGTTTGCGGTAATGCTGTGGTGAGTCGAAATAGCTAATCGTTATTGGTCTAGCAACTCGATCCAGTGTTGGACGGGAATCTTAGATTGGCTGGCCAGATGCAACTGACAGCCAATATTTGCAGTGACAATCTGGTCAGGATTATCACCGTTGAGGGCCTGCAATTTGTTCTCGAGCAATTTTTGACTCAGTTCCGGTTGCAGGAGCGAATAGGTGCCAGCCGATCCACAGCACAGATGTTGATCCGTAGTGCGGGCCAAATCGATACCCACACACTGTAAAACCTGTTCAACCACGCCTCCCTGTTTAAGCGCATGCTGTTGGCTGCAGGGGCAATGGACCGCCACCTTTCCTGTCCGAGAGGCTGGAGTGAGTTTGCTAAGATCTTCCTTCAGCAAGACCGCACCCAGGTCCACAGCTAGCTCGCTGACCCGGCGGGCCTTTTCAGAATAGGCCGGATCATCACGGAGCAGGTCACCGTATTCCTGGACTGTGCCACCGCAGCCCGATGCCGTCATCACAATAGCTTCAGCACCCGCCTCAATAGCAGGCCACCAAGCATCGATATTCCGACGCATAAACGCCAGACCCTCTTGATGGGCTCCCAGATGGTAACTGACCGCGCCACAGCATCCGGCCTCTGGAACCTCCACCAAGGTAATCCCCAACCGATCCAGAACGCGGGCGGTTGCTGCGTTGGTATTGGGGCTAGTGGCCGACTGGACGCACCCAGCCAGCGCCAGCATCACTCGCGGATGGCTATTCTTAGGCCAGAGAGATTGGGGATGATTCTCAGGAATTTTAGCTCGCAGGGATTGTGGCAACAGGGGGCGCACAAGCTGCCCTGTTCGCAACAACATTGAAAAACGGGATCGGTAAGGAAGCACCATCCTCAGCAGCCAGCGCTTTATTCGCATGACTAATGGACGCGGCATCTGCTGTTCCATCAAACCACGACCAATATCCAGCAGTCGGCCGTACTTTACTCCGGACGGGCAAGTGGTCTCGCAGCTTCGGCAGCCTAGGCAACGGTCTAAATGCAGGCGCGTGTTTTCGGTCACCTCCCCGCCTTCCAGAAACTGTTTGATCAGATAGATACGACCGCGCGGACCGTCCCGCTCATCCCCCAGCTCCTGATAGGTTGGGCAGGTCGCTGTACAAAAACCGCAATGGACGCAGCTGCGAAGAATGGCATCAGCTTCCTGACCTTCGGATGTTTTTTGATAACGCTGATCAATATTGGTCTGCATATACCTACAACCAGCGGTACAGCCGACCGGGATTAAATACCCCATCCGGATCGAAGCTGTTTTTGATTCGTTTTTGAATCTGTTGCAGGGCTAGCGGTTGAGGATGAAACACCTCACTACTACGATCCCCACCCCGAAACAAAGCCACCTGCCCCCCCATTTGAGCGGCCTTATCCTGCATCGATTCTAATTCAGCCGATGCCCGTAACCAACGTTGCGAGCCTCCCCAATCGATCAGCCAGCTTCCATCGAGATCTGGATTTTCCGCTGCGGATCCGACCGAAAAACGCCACAAAGGCTTGTCGCCAGTAAAATAGAAAAGCTGCTGATCACGTAGCTGCTGCCAGAACTGCTCGGCCTCTTCCAAGGGTTGGCCGGACCAGTGGTTGGCTGTGGCATCCACAGCAGAAGCAGCCCCTGCCAACCGGGTATAGAGCTTCCCCTGCGACCAACAGGCGGCTGTCATCGGCTTCGGCAGCCCCGCTCGTTGGTTCATCACTTCAATGGCACGATAGGCATCCATCTCTTCAACCAGGGTTAATTCCATCGCAGGCTTGGGTAAAACCTTGAGGCTGATCTCGGTGATCACCCCCAGAGTTCCCATGCTCCCCGCCATGAGTCGGGAAACGTCGTAGCCGGCAACATTTTTCATCACCTGGCCACCGAAGCGCAGGTGTTCTCCCAGACCGTTGATCAGCTGGATACCCAATACATGATCGCGTACCGAGCCCTGCCAGGGTCTGCCGGGACCAGACTGGTTACAAGCCAGGGTTCCACCGATGGTCGACGTAGGGCCAAACTGGGGGGGATCGAATGCCAACATCTGATCTTGCTCGTCCAATGCAGCAATAATCTCGGTCAGAGGTGTTCCAGCCCTCACCCTCAGAACCAGCTCCACCGGGTGATAGCTAATAATTCCACGATGCTCGGCCAGCGCAAGTGGCTCAGCCTCTATCTGCCGGCCCATAAACGCTTTGCTGCCGCCACCGACAATGGCTATCTTTCGCCCTTCGCTTCTGGCGCTGATAACCTGTTCCTGCAACGCTAGGCTGATATCGTTCATTGGGGCGCCACCTTGGTTGTTTCGGTGGAGATAGCTCGGTACTCCTGGCAGCGTTTCAAGATAGGAATACCTTTGCCAGGATTCAAAGTCCATCCCGGATCGAATGCGTCTTTGATTCGCTGAAACTGGGCCAGCTCCTGATCGTTAAACTGAACCGGCATCTGGCGAATTTTCTCGATGCCTACACCGTGTTCACCGGTAATGCAGCCACCCACTTCGACACAGAGCTCCAGGATTTTGCCGCCGAACTCCTCGGTCTTGTCAAATTCGCCGGGAATATTGGCGTCAAACAGAATCAACGGATGAAGATTGCCGTCGCCGGCATGAAAAACGTTGGCGACCCTCAAGCCATAGTGCTCTGACATTTTCTCCATTTCGGTCAGCACATGGGCCAACTGCCCCCGAGGAATAGTGCCGTCCATGCAGTAGTAATCCGGTGAGATGCGACCTACCGCCGGGAACGCCGATTTGCGACCTTTCCACAGCAGCGCCCGCTCGCTTTCATTCTGTGACGTGCGGACCGAGGTAGCCCCCAGCTCGGCAAACAGATTTTCAACCAGTTCAATATGCTCGTATACCTCTTCGGCGGTACCATCCACCTCGCACAGCAACAGCGCCTTAGCGTCTTTGGGATAGCCAGCCTGGGCAAAATCCTCAGCAGCGCAGATGGCATGGGTATCCATCATTTCCAGCCCCGCCGGGATAATCCCCCGAGATATCACCCCGCCAACCGCATCCCCCGCTTTCTTCACGCTGTCGAAACCAGCCACCACCACCTGGGCTTGCTCGGGGATGGGTAGCAGCTTGACGGTTATTTCGGTAATGATGCCCAACAAGCCTTCGGAGCCGGTGAGCAAAGCCAGAAGATCCATACCGCAGCTGTCCAGTCCTTCGCTACCGACCGTCACCTTGTCACCTTCGACGGTTATCATCTCGATTTGCAGAATATTGTGGACGGTCAGGCCGTATTTCAGGCAGTGCACGCCACCGGAATTTTCCGCCACATTGCCGCCGATGGTGCAAGCGATCTGGGAAGAGGGATCGGGGCCGTAATAGAGCCCGTAAGACGCGCAGGCTTCGCTGATGGCCAGATTACGAACACCCGGTTGAACCCGCGCGGTGCGGGCTTTGGCATCGATGCTGAGAATACGGTTGAACTTGGCCAGGGACAGTACGATCCCCTCCTCATTGGGCATCGCGCCGGCACAAAGACCGGTCCCCGCACCACGGGCCACCACGGGAACACCCTGTTGATGGCAGATCCGCATAACCTCCTGCACCTGATCAACCGTCTCTGGCAAAACCACCAACATCGGCATCTCGCAATACATAGAGAGGCCATCGCACTCATAAGGCTTCTGGGTTTCGGAATCGGAGATAACGTATTCCGGATTAATAAAGCGGCGGAATTGTTGGGCTAGTTGTTCCCGGCTGATAGAGGGTGCGTCGCTCATCGTCGGCTCCGGCGTTTTTATTGTTACCTAAAACTACACCAGAATTTCGAATCCTGCGAATATCCGCTGCTCCCTCTATCCCGCCATTTTTATACATTAAGGGGCGCTACCGCCAGCTGCAGCTCGCCAGATTTCTGCGACATATACTGGCACGCCAAGTCAGTGTTATTGGCCACCTAACTAATGGTATTGACGTTTGCTGACTAGGCAATGGTTTCCTGAGAACTGCCATTGGAACCCCGGTTCTCATCCACTACCAACTTCTCAAAGTCGGCGATCTTAACCGGTGGTGAGAAATAGTAGCCCTGTCCTCGGGCACATTGCTGGGCCTTCAGGAATTCCAGATGCTTGCGGTCTTCAATGCCCTCGGCAACCACTTCGATGGAGAGCCGTTCAGCCAGCTTGATGATGGAGGTAAGGATCGACCCGCTGACGTTCCCCTCTTTGGCTCCCGCCATAAAAGAGCGGTCGATCTTAAGGGTATCCACGGGCAATAGGCGCAGATGGTTCAGCGACGAGTATCCTGAGCCGAAGTCGTCCAGCGAGAGTTTGATGCCTTCTCTCTTGATCTTTTTGAGGATATGAATGGCGAGATCGGTGTCCTGCATAATGGCGGTTTCAGTGATCTCGATCTCCAGCTTGGTGGGATCGATCCCGTAGTCTTCAATCAGCTTCTGCAAGGTACCAATCAGACTGTCATCATAGAGCTGAACGGCGGATAAATTGACCGATAACTCGAGATCCTGAAAGTTTTCATCGCTTGACCAGCGCGCCAATTGCGAGGCGGCCTGCTCCAGCACCCAGCGACCAATAGGGATAATCTGGCGGGTCTCTTCGGCCAATGGAATAAAACTGTCGGGCCCAATCTTGCGCCCGTCACTGGTAAACCAACGGATCAGCCCTTCAGCAGCAACGGTACGGTGGCTGAACAGGTCCACCTTGGGCTGGTAATGGAGTTCGAACTCGTTGTTAATCAGCGCCAGATCCAGTTTGTTCTTCAGCTCGAAGTAGCTCTCAACTTTAGCGTTGAGATCACTGGAGAAGAAAGAGTGCTGCCCACGCCCTTTTTCCTTGGCGTGGTACATGGCGATATCCGCATTTTTGATCAGCTCAGACGCGTTGCTTGCATCTTCCGGATAGACCGAGATACCGATACTGGCTCCCGATTTGAATACAATCCCCCGAATCACGATGGGCTCTGCAGCGATCTCATTGAGCTCCTGCGCCAACCTGGCAACCTGCTGGGTATCTTCCACATCCTTCAGCAATATGGTGAATTCGTCGCCACCGATCCGACTGATAAAGTCAGATTCTCGTACCCTGGATTTGAAACGCCGGGCGATTTCCACCAATACCTCATCGCCAGCAGCGTGCCCCAGGGTGTCGTTGACGTGTTTGAAGTGATCCACGTCGATAAATAGCAGAGCCAACTTCTGATGGCTGCGGTTCATCATATGGATGCTGGTTTCCAGTTCATTTTCAAAATACTGGCGATTGGGCAGATCGGTCAGGACGTCAAAAAAGGCCAACCGTTCCAGTTTTTTCTCAGCTTCCTTACGACTGGAAATATCCTGAAACAGAAAGATAAATTCTTTCGAACCCTCCCTAGAACTGTCGCTATCGTCCACGCGGCTGATGGTCAGCCATACCGGCACTGCTTCGGTATTGGCGCAATGGCACTCTGCCTCACCCTCCCAGTGACTGTTGCCGAAGGGCACCGACGACATGGGGATCACCTTTTCCAGTTTGCCCGGAAACAGATCCTGAATATTGCAGTTATGCAGCTGTTCGCCTGACAGGTTGGTTATCTGTCGAAAGGCCGGATTGGTATCGTAGATCTTACCGTCGACATTGGTGAAAGCGATCGCCTCGCCCATATGCTCAAAGGTTCGATGGGCGATCTGCAAACGCCCCATAGGAGCCAGCAGCGCCCGTTTGATGGCATAGAAAAGCACCATCACAAAGAACACCGAGATGATCGCAGCCTGCAACAATTCCAGGATCAACTGCTCTTGCTGGTCCTGACGGAAGACGCTGGTATCGATAAACAGTTCAACCTTACCCAGGGTCATGGTTTCGAATTTGATCGGATAGCTTTTTAGCAAGTCGCTCTGTTGCAGCAATTGCTCTCTGCGGGCGTCCTCGTAAGGAGCATATATCCCCTCGTCGACTTTGACCTTGCCCATATAAATCTGGCCGAAATTTCCGTAAACCACGATGGCAACCAGATACTCGCTTTTCAGCTCTGAGTCGAGGATGGCGGAAGCAAAATCCTGCGAGAAACTGCGCTCGATCGACTTGCTATAAACAGACCAAATCGACGGTTTTACCGAGGAGGATATGCGTTCGGCAATCTGCTGTACCTGTACCTCCAGCGAACGCTCAAACTGCTTCTGGCCCAGATAAATTCGATAGGCCTCGAACACCGCCATGATCAACACTGTCGCCGTTACCAAAACAGCGATCAGACGGAGATTAATAATATTGCCCAGAGGGCGATCTTTACTCATAGGGGCCGAATAACTCGTAATAGTTATCGTATTCCCTCTTGAAGGCTTGCTTCTGTTCAATCAGACGCCTGGAAAACTCGTCCCTGTTTTTGTATCGCTCGATGATCTTATCCGATGCTTCACGCCAGCGGGCAATATCCTTATCGCTCCACTTATTCAGTGTCATACCGATCTCTTTAAACCGCTTTAGTGACTCGATATCTTTGGTTTTGGCAATCAGGGTGGTGGTCAACGTGTAGGAACGGATCGCCGTTTCCAGAATAGCCTGTAGATCCGGCGACAGCTCGTCGTAGGCTTTCTTGTTGATCAGAAAATCGGCCAATACCGATGGCTGCCAGATAGCCGGAACAATGCCGTAGGGGCTAAGATCGTGCAGTCCCAGATCCATTACGCCCGCTGCCGTGGTCCACTCCACCGCATCCAAATTGCCATTTTGCAACGAGGGGCGAATCTCTTCGGGTACCAGCGGGATGGAAAAACTGCCCGCCGCTTCCGCCAACACTTCGCTGGGCAATCCGGGGCCGATACGGACCTTCTTCTCTTTCAAGTCGTCGAGTCCGGTAATAGGCTCCTTGGAAGTCAGCCCGAACTCCATACCGGCCCACCAGGCAGGCCGCCAGATGACCCCTTTCGGTAACGACAACTCGTTGGCCAGCTCGGTCCCGCCCTCGGCAAAAAAGAACATCATCGAGGCGTCGAGATTCATAAAATCGAAAGGACCCGCGTTCATCACCGCCCAGGACGGATGCTGCCCCGACCACCAGTTGGGCCAGCCGTTACCCATCTGTACCTTGCCGTCGCTGACCGCGTTGAAGATGTCTGGACCGTGAGCGAGGGTGCCTGCAGGATGAGGGGTAATCTGCAACCGACCGCCGCTCATCACCTCAACATTTTTACTGAATTTAATCAGCTCCTGATAATCGACACTGGTAGCCAATGCTTGAGATTGCAGGGCCCAAAGGAAGACCTTTTTCTCAGGCTCTTTTTCACCGCAGCCCGCGATAAAAAAAGAAATCAAAACGAGCGGAATGACAAGGGATGGTCTGAACAAGTAGCTTCAAACTGTCCAGTTTCTATTTTCAACGCAGAAATACCTCGCTGGATCGTCATTCCGCCCTTTTTATTACCCGCT
>JAPHRD010000138.1 GCA_026196225.1 Motiliproteus sp. | reverse complement strand
TGGGCGACGTTGTTGACGTTTACCCATACGAAGGTGTTGCCAAGAACGCTGACACTGGCGAAGTGCTGTGCGAGTTCGGCCTCAAGACTCCCGTACTGCTGGACGAAGTTCGCGCTGGCGGCCGCATCCCCCTGATCATCGGTCGTGGCCTGACTGAGAAAGCTCGTGAAGCACTGGGCATGGGTCCTACTGACCTGTTCCGTAAGCCTGAGCAGCCTGCCGATACTGGCAAGGGTTACTCCCTGGCGCAGAAAATGGTTGGTAAAGCGTGCGGCCTTGAAGGTATCCGCCCCGGCACCTACTGCGAGCCTAAGATGACTACTGTTGGTTCTCAGGACACCACTGGTCCTATGACCCGCGACGAACTGAAAGACCTGGCCTGCCTGGGCTTCTCCGCCGACCTGACCATGCAGTCTTTCTGCCACACTGCTGCTTATCCGAAGCCTGTTGACGTTAACACTCACCACACTCTGCCTGACTTCATCATGAACCGTGGCGGTGTATCTCTGCGCCCTGGTGACGGTGTTATCCACTCCTGGCTGAACCGCATGTTGCTGCCTGATACTGTAGGTACCGGTGGTGATTCTCACACCCGTTTCCCAATCGGTATCTCCTTCCCAGCAGGTTCCGGTCTGGTTGCTTTCGCAGCAGCTACCGGTGTTATGCCTCTGGATATGCCGGAGTCTGTACTGGTTCGCTTCAAGGGCGAGAAGCTACAACCTGGTGTCACTCTGCGTGACCTGGTTAACGCTATCCCTTACTACGCCATCAAGCAGGGTCTGCTGACCGTTGCCAAGGCCGGCAAGAAGAACATTTTCTCCGGTCGTATCCTGGAGATCGAAGGTCTTCCTGATCTGAAAGTTGAGCAGGCGTTCGAACTGTCTGACTCCGCTGCTGAGCGTTCTGCTGCTGCTTGTTCCATCAAACTGAACGAAGATCCAATCAAAGAGTACCTGAACTCCAACATCACCATGCTTAAGTGGATGATCGCAGAAGGTTACGGCGATCCTCGCACTATCGAGCGTCGTATCGCTGGCATGGAACAATGGTTGGCTAACCCAGAGCTGATGGAAGGCGATGCTGACGCTGATTACGCTGCGGTTATCGAGATCGACCTGAACGACGTTAAGGAGCCCATCCTGGCCTGCCCTAACGATCCGGACGACGTTAAGCTGCTGTCTGAGCTGTCTGGCGAGAAGATCGACGAAGTATTCATCGGTTCTTGCATGACCAACATCGGTCACTTCCGTGCTGCTGGTAAACTGCTGGATGCCGCTGGTACTACTCTGCCAACTCGTATGTGGATTGCACCACCAACCAAGATGGATGCTGCACAGCTAACTCAAGAAGGTTACTACAACATCTTCGGAACAGCCGGCGCCCGCCTGGAAATGCCTGGATGTTCACTGTGTATGGGGAACCAAGCACGAGTAGCTGAGAAGTCTACTGTAGTCTCTACCTCTACACGTAACTTCCCGAACCGCTTGGGTAATGGCGCTAACGTTTTCCTTTCTTCTGCTGAGCTAGCCGCTGTAGCAGCACTGACCGGAAAACTGCCGACAGTTGCTGAGTACATGGAATACGTTGCACAGCTGGATCCATTGGCTGAAGATGTTTACCGTTACCTGAACTTCGATCAAATCGAAAGCTACCAGAAAATTGCTGCTACCGTTATCCCAACGGTAGAAGCTTAGTCCTACCTCTTGAGTTAAAACTCTAGAGCTTAAATAGCCCTGCAGAGCAATCTACGGGGCTTTTTTGTAGGCTTTTGAAAATAGACTAAACATCGACCACCCTTCAATTCAGGCCCCTAAAACGCTACTATTAGCGGCCACCACTCTGTGTAAAAGACCTGTAAGAACTATGACTGACGCTAAAAAAGACGACGTACAACGCCCCTTTCTGGCTCTAGCCTCTAAGCTTCTCGTGGGCGAAAAACCCTGCCCCGTACGATTCATGTACAAAACCGTACCCATGGATCTGCGCGACACCGGCTGGCGGCTCTATAGCGGCTACGAAGATGAAGAATTTCTAGCTGACAAAAAGAACATGATGCCCTATCCACTGGAAACTATGACCAAGATGGACAGCAGCCTGGAAAAGCTACTGGACTGCAAGCCCGGCACTGTTTGGGAGCGCGTTCCCGGAAGCGACTGGCAGGAAGTGGACGACTATGAAATCCCCACCGAAGGCGACGACGTTAACGAAGTCACCGTCACGGTTGAGGATCTGATGGAACAGAGCAAAGACAACTAACGCTCCACCCTCTCTCATTTAGCGAGCCCGATCATTACGCTGGTATACGGATATGCCCATCACGGCTCGCTACCATCAATTCCAAAAACAACCCGATTACCAGCCGGATCCGGCCCAACTTCAGGTGCTGGAACTGTTCGAAGCACTGGAGCAACAACTACTCCAACGCACAACACACGCCGATAACTCCCACCCCCCGATATCCGGACTCTACCTCTGGGGTAGCGTTGGTCGCGGCAAAACCCTGCTGATGGATCTGTTCTTTGAAGAGATCGACAGCCCGCGCAAACTACGGCTGCATTTTCACCGCTTTATGCAGCAGGTCCACCAGCAACTATTTAAGCTATCTGGTACCCGAAATCCGCTACAAAAAGTCGCCGATCACTTTGCTGACCGTTACGACCTGCTCTGCTTCGACGAGTTTTTTGTCAGCGATATCGCCGATGCGATGATCCTTGGCACCCTCACCGACGCCCTCTATCAACGGGGCATGGTTTTGGTGCTCACATCCAATCAGCATCCCGACAATCTTTACAAAGAGGGCGTACAGCGGGATCGTTTTATGCCCGCCATTAGCAATCTCAAACAGCACAACCAAATTTTTCATCTTGATGGCCAAGAAGATCACCGCTTCCGGCCACAACAACTGCGACAGTGTCTGCTTACGGGCAACAATACCGAGGAGCAACTGCAGCAGCTATTTCCACAACTTAGTCAGCAGCAAGTACCGGAAGGTCACCATGAGACCGATGCTGGCAGCGGCAAACTGGAGATCGAACAGCGGCGGGTAAATTACAGAAAATTGAGCGGCGGCGTTGCCTGGTTTGATTTTCAAGCCCTATGCGATGGTCCCCGCAGCCAGAATGACTACATCTTCCTGGCTAAACGATTTCACACCCTGCTGATCAGCGATATCCCGGCACTGGGCGGCATCAAAAATCAGCAGCATTTCGTTGCCCGCGGTACCGAAGATGCTGTTAACAATCCGGTCGGCAATCGAGTATTGCACAACGATGACCGCAGCCGCCGTTTTATCAGTCTGATCGATGAACTCTACGACCATGGCGTCAAACTCTACGCCAGCCTGGAAGTACCGCTCGACCAACTCTACCTGGGCGGGCATCTGGAGTTTGAATTTCAACGCACTCTCAGCCGGCTGGTGGAGATGCAGAGTGATCAATATCTGCAACAGCCACACAGGCCTGAGTAATATGCCAACTACTGCAAGCGAGCGCGATAAAGGGATTCCATCTCTTCACCAAAACAACAGAAGATAACCTTCAACTGAGGGTGTTGCTCCAGCGCTTGTTCTACTTCTGACACTGCAATCGCCACCGCCTGCTCCGCCGGATAACCATAAACCCCACAGCTGATGGCGGGAAATGCGATCTCTCTCAAACCGTTATCCAACAGCAACTGGATCGTGTTTCGATAGCACGCAGCTAATAGCGCTGGTTCGCCCTTCTCGCCGCCATACCAGACGGGCCCTACCGTATGGATCACCTTTTTAGCCGGCAACCGATACCCCTCAGTGATTTTGGCCTGGCCAGTTTGGCAGCCATTCAACCGCTTACACTCTGCCAACAGATCCGGTCCTGCCGCTCGATGGATAGCACCATCGACACCGCCACCACCTAGCAACGAGCTATTAGCCGCATTAACAATTGCATCGACATCTAAACGGGTAATATCGCCATTAATTACCTGCACTCTTTCGCTTTCCACAGGCCGCTCCTTCGCACTTGCAGCAAAAATTTAAATATGTCAATTTTTTCAGTGTGTTATTCGACCAATGCAATAACCAATTAATTCCCTAGGACACTATAAATCATGACCCTTTTCTGGCATAGTACGGCAGTTTTGATTTCTGTAGCTGGTCCACTGTTTTGCAATACGGAAACAACGCCGTTACGGAGCAGGGTGAAACTTATAATTATTATCAAACACCCCGCATTCAGAGCCCGTAAGTGGAATAAAGCTCAATCCAAAAATTAACTCTGATGCAGGACTCGAGAATGACTGGATCTCTCCCACAAGCCTTCATGCGTAATTTCCTCGGAAATTCCCCGGTCTGGTACAAACAGACCATAATCGCATTCCTCGTTCTAAACCCGATCCTTCTTGCTATTGCCGGTCCAACCGTCACTGGCTGGATGCTGATCTTCGAATTTATCTTTACTCTGGCGATGGCACTTAAGTGCTACCCGCTGCAACCCGGTGGTCTGCTGGCTATCGAAGCGGTTGCTATCGGCCTGACCCATCCACATCAGATCTACCACGAAGTTACCGCGAACCTTCCGGTTATTTTGCTGCTGATGTTCATGGTAGCCGGTATCTTCTTTATGAAGGGCATGCTGCTCTACGTATTCACCAAGCTGCTGATCAACGTTCGTGACAAGGTAAAGCTAGCACTCTTGTTCTCCTTTATGGGTGCAATCCTGTCAGCGTTCCTGGATGCACTGACCGTAACTGCGGTACTGATCAGCGCCGGTATCGGTTTCTATTCGGTCTACCACAAGGTGGCTTCTCACGGCCACAACTATGACCACAGCCACAAGCACGACCATTCCTCAGATGACCACCTGAAAGAGGAACATCGTAAAGAACTGGAAGAGTTCCGCTCCTTCCTGCGTAGCCTGCTGATGCACGGTGCCGTGGGTACCGCTCTGGGTGGTGTAGCGACTCTGGTTGGTGAGCCTCAAAACCTGCTGATTGGCGAAAAGCTGGGCTGGAACTTTATCGAGTTCTTCCTTCAGGTTGCCCCTATCTCCATACCGGTACTGATTGCCGGCCTCTGTACTGTGGTTTTCCTTGAGAAGACCGGAATGTTCGGATACGGCCACCTGATTCCAGACAACGTATTTAATATTCTTAAGGATTACGACGAAGCCCAGGATGCCAAGCGCACCAAGCGCGACAAAGCAGCTCTGTACGTTCAGTTCGCCGTAGCTGCCTTCCTGGTAGTTGGTCTGGCCCTGCACTTGGCTGAAGTCGGTATTATCGGTCTGACCGTTATCATCCTGCTAACAGCCTTCAACGGCGTTGTTGAAGAACATCAGATCGGTAAAGCGTTTGAAGAGGCCCTGCCTTTCACCGCGCTATTGGTTGTTTTCTTCGGTATCGTCGCCGTTATCCACGATCAGCATCTGTTCCAGCCAATCATCGAATCGGTACTGGCAATGGACTTGGGTGTACAGCCGGCGATGTTCTTTATTGCTAACGGTGTGCTCTCTGCCATCAGTGATAACGTCTTCGTAGCAACGGTTTACATCAACGAAGTAGCCGCCGCCTTCGAAGCAGGCACAATCTCCCGCGAGCACTATGAAGCACTGGCAATCGCAATCAACACCGGTACTAACCTGCCAAGTGTTGCAACTCCTAACGGTCAGGCAGCGTTCCTGTTCCTGCTGACTTCTGCAGTTGCTCCTCTGGTACGCCTGTCCTACATGCGCATGGTTATCATGGCTCTGCCATACACCATCGTACTCAGCGTTGTTGGCCTGCTAGGCGTTATCATCTATCTATAAAGATCAGTCCATTAAGATCTGAAGTTAGATAATAGAAACCCCGCTTCGGCGGGGTTTTTTATTGCCTGCAGATAACTCGCTTTTCGGTTCCCACAATAGTTCCAACAACAGACCCCACGTCATCCCACACTCTTTCCCGCACCCTATCCCACACTCTAGTCCACTGCGCCATTGATAATTCAATGCTCATCTTATTGTTAAGCAATTGGTTAACTTAAATACAGAAAAGAGAAATTTAACTAACTAACAGATTGCGACAGAATTTCTGAACACTTTGCAGAGATCACCCGCTCTCTTGCAAAGGACTACAAGAAAGACCCCATGAAAGACCAACAACAAAAATATTAGAGGTCGCTATGACAATCAGAAATTCAGCAAAGAACCTTTTCACCGGCGTTGTAATGACCTCAGCATTAGCTGTGCCTGTCACGCAGACGGCTCAGGCTGGCGAAGAGTTTATGCTCGCCCACGCCTACCCCACCGACCATATCTTCCACCTTACCTCCAGCACCTTTATCGACGAGCTGAAGAAGCAGGATTCTGGCATGGAAATCGACTACCACCCCGGTGGTGATCTCGGTGACTGGGCTTCCATCTTCGAGCAGAGCATGGACGGTGTTGTGCCCATGAGCATGACCTTCGCCGCGTCTGAATTCGATCCTCGTCTGGATCTTTCCTGGTTAGGATACGTAGTCGATAACTGGGACGATGCCCGTAAGGTCTACGGCCCCAACGGCAAGATGACCAAGGTCTACAACGAGATTCTGGAAGACCTGGATCTGGTAGTGCTAGGCACCATTCCAACCGGTTTCGGCTCCGTTGCCATCCGTAAAGACGTGGGTCGTATTCCTACTAACTTCCCGGAAGACACCAAGGGAATCCAGATGCGAGTGCCACCGGTACCTATCGGCATCGAGCGTTTCAACAACTGGGGCTTTACCGCCGTTCCCATGCCTTTTGCCGAGTTATACACTGCCCTGCAGTTGGGTACCGTTGATGGCCGTGCCTTTGGTCCATCGGTAGAGATCTGGCAGATGCGCGACGTGCTGTCCGCTTATATCCTCACCCGCGACTACTTCGAGCACGCCTTCTGGGTGGTGAACAAATCCTGGCTGGAAGACCTGCCTGCAGACGAGCGCAAGAAGCTGCTGGCCGCTGCTGACCTCACCCTCAACAAGATCTGGGATGAAGCCCAATCGGTTGACGAGAACTTCCTCAAGCAGGTTCGCGAAGCAGGCATCGAAGTGGTTGAGCTGAAGCCCGAACAACTGGCCAAGGCCAAGCAGATCCTCTACAAGAACGAATGGCCCTACATGGAAAAGATCGTCGGTACTGAGATCATGACCATGATGCGCGGTATCGCCGGCATCAACTGATCCCCACAGAGACCTCACAGGCACCCCCCAGTCCACTGCTGTCCCACAAATATTGATCAAAAAGGAATCCTCATTTGAGGGTTCCTTTTTTTCTTGTCGGGTGTAACAGGATTAAGCAGTTCCGCGAGAG
>JAPHRD010000039.1 GCA_026196225.1 Motiliproteus sp. | reverse complement strand
TATGGATATCGTTCGCTACAAGAGCGGTAGCAAGGTTTCTGAAACCGGTTACATCCTGGCTGACCGTAAGATGGCTGAAGACAAGAGCGTCGAGTTTGTAGCCCAAAAAGAGGGTGATAACTGGGTTGTCGAAGTGGCTCGCAAGCTGAACACCGGTAAAGAAGGTGATGTGGTTCTGGAGGCCGGCCAGGTTTATAACTTCGGTTTTGCCATCCACGATGATTACACCAATGGTCGATATCACCACGTATCTCTCGGTTATAAGCTAGGCTTTGATAACGGAGACGTAGAAGTCAACGCCACAGCCAAGTAGCTTATGAGCTAAACCGAGGAGGGAGCATGAAGCGCTCTATATCTCGGACAACAAAAGGGTGGCTTTTAGCTGCCCTTTTTTTGTTGTCCTCTGCCACTAGTCTGCAAGTTGCAGCTGAAACCCACACCATTGAAATCAAGCGAATGAAGTTCCGCACTCCGGAATTGACAATTAACGTTGGTGATACGGTTACCTGGGTAAACAAGGAATATCGGCAGTACCACAGCGTCTGGTTTGAGCAGCTGGGTGAACCCGAACCTGAGTATTTCTTCCCCAAAGAGAGCTTCAGCCGTACCTTTGGTGAAGCCGGTGATTTTTCCTATCGCTGCGGCCCCCATCCGAAGATGACGGGTGTGATAAAGGTGATAGAGCACGGCAAGTGATTGCGAAAGCGATAAGCAATTAAGAATAGTTTTGTAGAATCGAGCTGATTTCAAAGCCCCTTAAACAACGTTTTTGGGGCTTTTTGCTTTTGTGCAAATTCAATTGTGTTCTCCAGACAAAGGTGACTATGTCTGGCCCTTTTCGTAGATATGCCCGAATCCTCTTCTATGCTTAATTCATCAGGCATAAGAGGAAATTTTCGTTATGGATAATTCGCTTGTTTCGATTGCAGAGAAATTGCGCATTGTTACGGCTGGCAGTAGTTATTCAAATATTGATACGGCGCTTTGTAGTGCTCGTGATGCCCTGTTGCAACAGCTTTCGGCACCACCGCAGCTGGTGGTTGCTTATCATTCTGCAACGGCCGACAACGCGGAGGTGGCTCGTTGGCTGGCTGCCAACTTTGCGGATTCGCCGCTGATTGGCTGTACCTCGTGCCAGGGGGCGATGACCGAGCAAGGGCTCCATGGTGCTGATGGCTTTGGCATAGGGCTTTGGGCTATCGAAGATCAACAGGGTGGTTATGGTGTTGGTTATGCCGACCTTGATGATGGGCCTGAAAATGCCGCTCAGAGCGCCTTAAATCAAGCCTTGGAGAGCGCTGACCGGATTGGTGAACTTCCGGATCTGATTTGGGTGCATTCGTCGCCGGGGCATGAGGAGCAGGTAATCTCTGCGCTAAATAGTCTGTTGGGAGAAAAGGTCCCTATAACTGGCGGATCCTGTGCTGACGAAACCATCGAAGGTAACTGGCATTGTCTGGCAAATGATCAGTTTGGTGATCAAGCAGTTGCTGTGGCGGTGATGTTTCCGTCAACCGAACCTGCCTACGCCTTTCAAAGTGGTTACTCGCCCACGGAACATAGTGGCATCGTTACCCGCGCTTCCGGCAGAACAATCTATGAGATAGATCATCAACCCGCAGCCGAGGTTTATAACCGTTGGCTAAAGGGTCACATCAATGATGCACTAGAGGACGCCGGTAATGTGCTGGGGCTGACGACCTTGCAGCCATTGGGGCGTGAGGTGGGTCGAATAGGTAGCGAGCCGGACAGCAGTATTCCCTATTTTGTTTTGCTTCATCCTGAGCAGGTCACCACCGAGCGTGGATTGACGCTTTTTGCCGAGGTGAAAGAGGGCGAGCAACTTTGGTTGATGGAAGGGTCTATTGGCAGTCTGGTCAGTCGGGCTGGTCGGGTCGTTCTGGACGCCCAGCGCAGTGCTGATCTTGATCCAGAAAATGTCGCCGGGGGTCTGATGATCTACTGCGCGGGTTGCATGTTGACGGTTGGCGAGCAGATGCCTGAGGTGGTTGATGAGATCAATGAGGCCTTTGCTGGCAAACCTTTTATTGGTGCTTTCACCTTTGGAGAGCAAGGATGTCTGGTGGGTGGGGAAAATCATCACGGTAATCTTATGATTTCTACCGTGCTATTTCAGCGCGAATAGCGGAGAGAAATATGTCGACCTCCCCTCAATCACTCAGTCGTGAATCAGAGGAATTACGGGAAGTACTGGTGTCGTTGGAGCGGCTTCGTAGTCAAGAGGAGACCGCACGTCGTGAAGCTCAACAGCTGTTGTCCGGGCTTCAAGTGCTTATCAACGCCCATTCTGTTGAGGAGATGTTTAAAGGGACCCTAGAAGTTATCAGCCGGGTAGTGCCCTTCGAAAATGCAGCCGTATTGGTACAAAACGATGACGGTTCGCTCTCCGTTCAGATGAGTACTGCCGGGGATTTTCAGTTTAACAATCTAGTGCCGGGCAAAAGCTTTTCCCGGGTGTTGGCTGGAAGACCGGTCTGCGTGATGGATTTGGATCTACTGCCGGAATGGACTGCTATCGCCGAACAGATCTCCCAGCCTTATTCCTCTGCACTGTTAGCGCCCTTGACGACACGGGAGCGGCGAGGGCTGCTAATTTGCGTTCATCAACAACGAGCCTATTTCCACAAACGTCATCTCAAGGTGTTGGAATACTTCGTGCCGTTGGCTGCCCAGGCGTTGCAGCGTTCGCAGGAGATAGAGGAGCTTGAAGAACTGGTCAAGCGACTCGATGAGATGGCGCATTACGACGCCCTGACGGGAATCTGTAACCGCACGCTGTTCAATATTATCCTTGAAAAAACCATCTCTCAGCATTATCGCCATCGTCGCTGTAGTGCTTTGTTGATGTTGGACCTGGATAATTTCAAGCGTATCAATGACACCCTGGGTCATCCGGCCGGTGATTATTTGTTGAAGGAGGTGGCCCAGCGAATTACCAGCTGCGTTCGCAGTGGTGATACGGTTGCACGGCTGGGTGGTGATGAATTTGCGGTTTTGCTACAGGATCTCGGCGATCCTAAAGAGACCGAGGTTATCGCAGAGAAAATCCTCTCCCGAATCGGTATGCCATTGAATTATCAAGGGCAGCTTATTCATCCCTCATCCAGTATCGGCATTACCATTTTTCCCGATGACGATTCTGAGTGCGAACAGCTGATGAAAAATGCCGATATGGCGCTCTACGCGTCTAAGGAAAACGGGCGCGGTAGCTTCAGTTTCTTTTCCCTGTCGATGCGCAAAAAGATCGAGTCGAAGATCTCCCTGGAAAACCAATTGCGTCGGTCGTTGGAGGGCGAGGGATTGAAGCTCTGCTATCAACCCATCTACCGGACCAGTGATCTGTCCTGTGTCGGTATGGAGGCGCTGGTGCGTATGAAAAAGCGTGGCAGTGGTTTGATCGGTCCGGATCGTTTTATTCCGATCGCCGAGCAGACGGGGCTGATCTTCCCCTTGGGGGAGTGGGTGCTCCGTACTGCCTGTGCTGATTTGGAAGGTTGGTTGGCAGAAGCAGAGAACAGTCGCGTAGCTATTAACGTTTCTGCTATTCAGCTACGAGATCCGGACTTTGCCGCCAGTGTAATTGATACTATGGCGGATCTTCGCGTGCCTCAGCAGTCGGTGGAGATTGAATTGAGCGAAGATATCATTATCCGAGAATCCACCGAGTGGCTGCAGAAAAACATCGAGGTTCTGTACCGAAGCGGCTTTCAAATTGCTTTCGATGATTTTGGCCGAGGTTACTCTTCGTTGCTCCATCTGCGCACCTTTCCGGGCAAGCGATTGAAGATCGATCGGTTCTTTGTGCAGCGGATGCTGGATTCCCCTAAGGATCAGGTGATTGTCAGATCGGTAATCGATATGGCCCATGACATGGGCATGAGCGTCGTTGCCGAAGGCGTGGAAACACCAGAGCAGCTTAAGAGTCTGGCTGATTTTGGTTGCGATGAGGTTCAAGGGTTCCTGCTAGGGCGTCCAAAACCCAAAGAGAAATGGCAATTTTTGGGCTAACAAAATCGACCGCGGCGGTGGTTCTTTGGGCGAATGTGCTAGTAGAATTGACTAATAACAAAGTAAATTACTCGGTTTTGGTGGAATATTAGCCGTAATTGATTTCTATCCACTAATTGAGGGTCTGCTTGAAAAGCCCTTAGCTGAGTTTTACAAACGGAACTTGTTGAGATGTGTCGGCCTTAAGCTTTTCGGTTGTCAGTTGCGTATGCTGCACCGCCTAAGTATTTCCAAACGAATAACGCTGCTAGCGTTAATTTCTATTCTGATTTTTGCCAGCGGTATGGTGCTGGAAGCATTCCATAAGCGTGATGATTTGCTGGCCGCTAAAAAAGATCGATTGATGCAGCTGGTGGAAGCGGCTCACAACATTATCGTAGACGTTCACCGGCGCCAGCTGGAAGGTCAATTGAGTCAAATCGACGCTCAGAATCTTGCCAAAGAAGTAATCCGAAGTATGCGCTATGACGGCGACAACTACTTTTGGATCAACGATATGCGGCCCTTTGCAGTGATGCATCCGGTCAGCTCTAGACTGGAAGGTCATTCGGTTGCAGAAGTGGTTGACCAGCAGGGCGTCTATCTATTTCGAGATTTTGTCCGCGTGGTTCGTGAACAAGGGCAGGGTTTTGTCAGTTACCAATGGCCTCGTCCCAGCGCTAGCCAGCTCAACGATTATCAAGAACTACCGAAACTTTCCTATGTAATGGGGTTTGAGCCCTGGGGTTGGATTGTTGGAACCGGTGTATTCGTCGATGATATCGATCAGCAGTTTCGTACTGAATTGGGTCAACGTCTGTTGATTACCGTTGCGATGTTAGCTTTGCTGGTAGCACTCTCTCTCTATATCGGCGTCAGTATTATCAAACCATTGCGACGAACCGCATCAGCAATGAACCGCGCCACTTCAGCCCACAACGATCTATCGGTACGAATGCCGGTCGAGGGGAAAAACGAGCTATCTGAACTGGCGTCTGGTTTTAACTCTTTTGCTGACAAGGTGGCCTCCATAACCGATGCATTGCTTCGTAAGGAGGCAAGGTTAAAGGAAGCGCAAAAACTGGCTCACGTGGGGGATTGGGAGTGGAATCTGACCACAGGGAAACTACATTGGAGCAAGCAAGCTTGCTCGATATTGGGTTATCAGCCAGATCAGGTGAATTCTGATATTCAGCAGTTACGCCAACGTATTACTCAGGATGGTCGGATTGAGTTTGAGAAGACCTTGGCGCGCATAAAATCGGGACAGGAGTGCGATAGTGTCTTTCAGTTGCAGCGGGATGATGAGAGCTTTTTTTACATTAGACTGCGAGGTCGGTTGAGTATTGATTCTTCTGAACATGCAGCGATTGTTATCGGCTCGATTCAAGATGTAACACTGGAGCTGGAGCTGCGAGGACTGCTTGAGGATAAGGAACGGCTCTATCGGCAGATGTTCGAAAACAACTCTGCTATCAAGTTGTTGATTGATCCTGATAACGGTCGGATTGTTGATGCTAATGCGGCGGCCTTAGAATACTACGGCTACAGTCTGGAGCAACTGGGTGAATTGCTGATCTCGGACATCAACATTTTATCGCAGTCTGAAGTAAACGATAGAATGCAGTCGGCAGTAAAAAATGAGGAGAAATTCTTTAGTTTTCAGCATCGTCTATCTAGTGGCGAAATCCGCGACGTTGAGGTCTACTCCGGTCCCGTCAGTCTTAAAGATAAAAACTATCTGCACTCTATTGTTTTCGATGTTACCGAGCGAAACCAGCTGCAACAACAGTTGCAAAATGCCGCAATGAGAGACTCCCTCACCGATCTCTATAATCGCCGGGCTATCGATATTGAAGGCGAGCGCAGTTTTATGGCGGCTAAACGGAATAATACTGAGTTGTCAGTCATCATGATCGATATCGACCATTTCAAAAAGGTCAATGATCGCTTTGGCCATCCGGTTGGCGATATTGTTTTAAAAGCAGTTTCTTCGGAGATTGCTGAGCTGGCCCGTGGGAGTGATGTGTTGGGTCGATACGGCGGCGAAGAGTTCATCCTGCTGGCGCCGGCTAGTGATCTGCCGGGGGTACGTGCTTTGGCCGAACGCATATTGTCTAAGATTCGCGCCTGTGAAGTGATTGTGCAGGGGCAGGCTGTTGGAGTTACGGTCTCTGCCGGTGTGGCGGTGATGGCTGCTGAAGACCGTTCAATCTATGATGTTATCGCCCGTGCTGATGAGAAGCTCTATGAAGCTAAGCAGTCTGGTAGGGATAGAGCCTGTGGTTAGGTTCGTGCATAGGGTGCTGGCATAGCAAATCAGGCTCCCTCTAATAGTGAACGCCTCAGCTTGACCTTCTCTCAAATAACAAAAAGCCCGATCCAGTGATCGGGCTTTTTCGTAAATAGAACTTAGATCAACTCAGGTTAGAGTTAGGTCTGCTTTAGCTTTTCAGCCAGGCTGACGACGCTGCCGATGATGATCAGCGACGGAGACTTGAATTCATGCTCTTCGCACTTCTCTGCGATGTTATCCAAGTTGCCCACCAGCAGGCGTTGCTGCGGAGTTGTCGCTCGGTAGACCAGTGCCACCGGGGTGTCAGCGCTCATGCCATGAGCCTGGAGTTGCTCGGAGATAGTCGGCAGGGCGGTGAGGCCCATATAGAAAACTACGGTTTGGTGGGCCTGGGCCAGACTTTCCCACTTCAGATTCAGTTCGCCCGCTTTCAGGTGACCGGTAACAAAGGTAACCGATTGGGCGTGATCGCGGTGGGTGAGTGGAATACCGCAGTAGGTGGAAGATCCGGATGCGGCAGTTATGCCGGGGATAACCTGGAAGCGAATATCTTCGTCCAGCAGTTCTTCAATCTCTTCGCCGCCACGACCAAAGATGAAAGGGTCTCCGCCTTTGAGGCGCACAACCCGCTTACCCTGCTGAGATAGTTTTACCAGCAAGTGGTTGATCTCTTCCTGGGGTAGGGAATGGTTACCCATCTTCTTGCCCACGTAGATCCGTTCTGCGTCATCGCGGCATAACGCCATAATTTCGTCAGAAACCAGTCGGTCATAAACTACCACATCGGCTTGCTGCAGCAGTCTCATCGCTTTAACGGTTAATAGGTCTGGATCGCCGGGGCCAGCACCGATCAAGTAGACGGTGCCGGTCTGTTTTTGTTGCCCAGATTTAGCGGCTAAGGCCTGTTCGATAACAGTTTCAGGGCTGGTTCCAGCGGTACCCAGGGTTTCGGAAAGTGGGCCTGCGATCAGTTCGCTCCAGAACGCATCGCGATCTGCTTCGTTACTGATTTGGCTAGCAACCTGCGATTGATAGCGCTGAATCAGTGAATCCAGTTTGTCCAGATTGCGGGGCAGGCTGCGCTCCACATGGTGCTGGGCATATTTGCCTAGCATGGGAGATTGTCCTTGGCTGCAGATGGCTACTTTGAAAGGGTCGCGATCTACTGTCTTGGGGAAATAGAAACTGCACAGATCCGGGTGGCCAACGACGTGTGCCTGCATCCGGCAATGGTGTGCTTTGGCGACGATGCTTTCCGCTACTTCCAGCGGAGTGTCGCCGATGACGACCAGATCCTGATTATCCAGATCCTGGTCTTCGAACTCTTTGGCAAGATGTCGTAGCTGACTTTGATCGATCAGCAAAGATAGCTCGTCACAGGGGTCTTCGCTAAGTACGGTGACCTTGATGTTTGCCCTTACCATCAGTCGACACTTGGTTGTCGCCTCCGGTCCATCACCAATCAATAGCGCGCGTGTTGCAGTCGAACGTAGGAAAATAGGCAAAGTGTCCATCAAAACCAACCCTGTAAATGCTTCTATACAAACGCTTTCTAAGTTTTTCCAATCGGATTGTGCCGTTTGGAGAGCGCTTAAATAAAACGTCTTCTGTTCTATTTTATGAATCGATCATAGACCTACAGCCCCCGTTGGAACTTGTCTAATGTCAAGGAAACACCATGGATTGGGCATTCTTGAGGTGGGTCAACTAGATCCGATGACGAGATGAAAATTGTCTTATGTCAAGGAGTGCTGAGACGTCATGAGTATGCTGTAGGTCAGTCAATAACGATCCGGTATTTTTGTAGTGAAGTGGTGTTCAGCTGTGGTTCTTAAGCAAACTCTTATTCCTATTGCACTGGTCGGCCTGTTAATGCAAGCCGGCACTGAAGCTTGGGCGCAGGAATCTCCCGCCCAACCTCGTCAACAACAGCTAGACTATTTGCTCAAACATGACTGCGGATCTTGCCACGGTATGACCCTGCAGGGTGGCTTGGGACCCTCATTGCTTCCCAACTTGCTGCAACAGAAAGGTCATACGGTGGATAGCCTTAGCCTGATCATTAGCAAAGGTGTTCCAGGCACTGCCATGCCTCCTTGGGGACCGATTCTGGCAGACGATGATATCCGCTGGATAGCGAATCAATTACTGCAATCCAAGTAAAACTGAATTTAAGCACTGTCATTAGAAGGTGTTGGATGAACAGACGTAATTTCCTGAAATCGACTCTCGCTGCTTCCGTACTGGTTGGTATGGGAGGCTGTGCCTCAATGAGCAAAGAGTATTGGTTGCCGACCGGTGACCTGGGTATTGTTATCGAGCGTGCAGATGGTCGAGTGGCGCTGGTCAATACCACTGATCGGGAAAAGCTGGCCGTTATCGACGGTCTGGGTGATCTGTCCCACGCTTCTGCAGTGTTCTCCCGAGATGAGCGTTACGCCTATATCTTTGGCCGTGACGGTGGCCTGACCAAGATCGACCTGATCACCCGTGCTATCGATCGCCGTGTGGTTCAGTCCGGCAACAGCATCGGTGGTGCCATTTCTCAGGATGGCAGCCTGGTGGCTGTGTCCAATTACACCCCCGGCGGTGTGCAAGTCTTTAACAGCGATACCCTCGAGCGGGTATTGGATCTGCCTGCCATCGGTAAAGATGGTAAAGCGTCTAAAACAGTTGGTTTGGTTGATGCTCCTGGAAATCGATTTGTCTTTAGCCTGTTTGATTCTGGCGAGATCTGGTTGGTTGATTTCAGTAAAGGTGAGCCAGTAGTCACCAAGTTCGAAGATATTGGCAAGCAACCTTACGATGCCCTGATTACTCCAGACGGTCGCTACTACATCGCAGGTCTGTTTGGTGAAGATGGTCTGGCATTGCTGGATCTGTGGCACCCGGAGCAGGGTGTTAAGCATATCCTGCCCAACTACGGTCGTGGCGAGCAGCGCATGCCTGTCTACAAGATGCCCCACCTAGAAGGTTGGGCCGTAGCCGGCAATAAAGCTTTTATCCCTGCCGTTGGTCGCCATGAGGTGCTGGTGGTGGATATGAATACCTGGCAGGAACTGGATCGAATTCCTGTTCATAGCCAACCTGTTTTCGTTATGGCCAGCCCTGATAGTCGTCAGATTTGGGTTAACTTTGCATTCCCAGAGAACAAGCATCTGCAAGTTATCGACGCCGGCAGTCACAAGCATCTTACCCACCTGCAGCCCGGTGAAGGGGTGCTGCACATGGAATTTACCCCCCGCGGCGAAGCGGTTTGGGTCTCGGTTCGTAACAAGAATGAAGTTCACGTCTATAACACCCAGAACTTCGAGAAACTGGCCAGCTTGCCGGTTGCCAGCCCCAGCGGAATCTTCTTTACCGCTCGTGCTCACCGCATCGGTCTTTAAGTCAGGATTCCGGGAGAGGTTATGTATCAACTTACCGATCAGGAACGCCAGCTGCTGAATATCTATCAGCGTAAGCTGCCGATCGAACAGCGCCCCTATGCGGCGATGGCCGAGGCATGCGGCATGAGCGAGCAACAGGTGATCGACTGCCTGAACAAGTGGAAAGAGGACGGCATCCTCAGTCGTATCGGTGCCATCGTAAACCACCAACGGGTTGGTGCCAGTACCTTGGCCGCTTTGGCTGTACCGGAAGAGAATATGGAAGTGATCGCCGAGCAGGTTAACGCTTACTCGGAGGTTAATCACAACTACCAGCGCGAACATTTTTTTAATCTGTGGTTTGTACTGGCCGCCCCGACACAAGAGCGCATCGACGAAGTTTTGGCCGAGTTGGAGGAGACCACCGGTCTGCCGCTGCTGAATCTGCCGATGCTTAAGGCTCATCACTTAGACTTGGGATTCCCGCTATGAACAGTATTGCCCAACGAGTCGCACAACAATCACAACAACAAACGACTGAACTACTGTTGCACGCATTACAGGAAGGTCTGCCCATTGTAGAGCGTCCTTACCAAGCCCTGGCCCAGCAGTTGGGTTGGAGTGAAGATCAGGTCATCAGTGAATTGGATGCCTTGGCTGGATCCGATCGTGTGCGCCGCATGGGCATTGTGGTCAAGCATCGCCCGTTAGGCTTTAAGGCCAACGCCATGGTTGTCTGGGATATTCCCGATGACAAGGTAGATGCAGTAGCGGCGCTGATGTCTAAGTATGAAGGGGTTACCCTCTGCTACGAGCGCCCACGTCGTATGCCGGAATGGCCCTATAATCTGTTTTGCATGATCCACGGTTACCAGCGTGACCAGGTCCTGGATCGCCTTGCGCAAATGGTTAAGGATTTGGAGCTGGGAGATATCGACCACCAGCCGCTGTTCAGCACCCGTTGTTTCAAGCAGTGTGGTGGCCGCTACGTTAATAAACCCAAATCACAACTGGGAGCCGGTCATGGTTGATTCTGCTGTTCAGCAAGAGACCACCCTAGACACAATTGATCGTCAACTGATTAACGATTATCAGAGCGGATTTCCGCTCGACCCCAATCCCTACCAATTGGTCGGCGACAAGTTGGGTATCAGCGAAGAGGAAGTGATTCAGCGTATTTCACGGTTGCTGGATGATGGTTATCTGACTCGCTTTGGTCCGCTGTTTAATATCGAAGAGTTTGGCGGCCTGTTTACCCTGACGGCGATGGAAGTCCCCATGGACCGTTTCGAAGAGGTTAACGAGATCGTCAATGGTTTCTCGGAAGTGGCCCACAACTATGAGCGTGAGCATCAGCTCAACATGTGGTATGTACTGGCCTGCGAATCGCAACAGGAAACCGACGAGGTTCTTGAGCGCTTGCATCAGGCTACCGGCATCAAGCCCTATCCCTTTCCAAAGCTGCAAGAATTTTATATCGGCCTGAGGTTTGAAGCATGAGCCATGTTCTCGATAGTCTTGATCGCCGCTTGATTGAGGAGACCCAGCAGGGTCTGCCGTTGGTGGCCAAACCCTATCAGGCTCTGGCTGATACCTTGGGCATCAACGAAGATGAAGTGCTTTCCCGCATGGAGCGTATGCAGGAACGTGGCATTATCCGCCGCATCGGCCTGGTACCCCAACACTACAAGCTGGGATACCGCTATAACCTGATGACGGTCTGGGATATCCCTGACGAAGAGGTGAGTCGTCTCGGCCCGCAGGTTGGAGCACTGGATTACGTCAGCCATAGTTACGAACGCCCTCGTCACCTGCCGTTGTGGCGCTATAACCTGTTTGCCATGGTGCACGGTCGTAGCGAAGAGGAAGTGAACGAAAAGGTAGAAGGGGTGAAAGCCCTGCTCGGCGAACACTGTCGTGATTTTCGCCTGCTGAACAGTACCCGAATTTTAAAGAAGACCGGCCTGCGACTGCGCAAGCGTGGTGGTTCTGATAGCAATTAGCCCGAAGGGTAAATTGCACAACACGGATATGTGTTGTCATTGGCTGTAAGCCAATGGGAGCTCCATAAAATCAAGATAGTTCGCATACTTGCGTCAGATTTTATGGAGTGACAGACAAACAGCTGAGAAGCCGTTTGCCTTAAAAACAAACAATTGCAATGCCCGAATTATTTGAGGAGATCTCTATGTTCCGACTAACTCATTATGTGCGCGAGCTGGTTAACCCCGGCAGCATGCGCAGACCCGGAACACCTCCCGGTCCCGTCGTTATCTGGAACCTGATCCGTCGCTGTAACCTGCTGTGCAAGCACTGTTACTCCATCTCCGCCGATACCGATTTCAAAGGTGAGTTGAGCACTGAAGAGGTGTTTAAGGTACTGGACGATCTCAAAGGTTTCCGTGTGCCTGCGCTGATTCTGTCGGGAGGTGAGCCGCTGCTGCGCCCTGATATCTACGACATCGGCAAACGCTGTAAAGAGCTGGGTATCTACACCGGTCTTTCCACCAACGGTACTTTGATCGACGAAGCGGTGGTTAAAGAGCTGGAGCAGGTGGGTTTTGATTACGTCGGCATCAGCCTCGATGGTTTGGAAAAAACTCACGATGAGTTCCGTCGCAAAGAGGGGGCCTTTGCTGCCTCCTTCCGGGCCGTAGAACTCTGTCGTGCTGCCGGTATCAAGGTGGGACTGCGTTTTACCCTGACCGAGGATAACGCTCACGAGTTGCCGGAACTACTGGATATCAGCAAAGAGTACGATATCGAAAAGTTCTACCTTTCACACCTGAACTATGCCGGTCGCGGTAACAAGAACCGCGGTGATGATGCCTTCCATCGCACCACCCGCGACGCTCTTGACCTGCTGCTGAAAGAGGCGCTGCAGGACGTGCGCGACGGCCGCGATCGTGAATTCGTCACCGGTAATAACGACGCCGACGGCGTTTACCTGTATCAGTGGGCTCAGAAGGAGTTTCCTGAGCAGGCCGAGCATATCCGTGATTATCTGGAAGCCTGGGGCGGAAATGCTTCCGGTCTGCATATCTCTAACATCGATAATTTGGGTAACGTTCACCCCGATACTTTCTGGTGGAACTACGATCTGGGTAACGTTCGCGACAAGCCGTTCTCTCAAATCTGGAGCGAGACCAAAGATCCATTGATGGTTGGTTTCCGCCAGCAGCCTCGTCCGGTTACCGGCCGCTGTGGCGAGTGCCAATATCTGAAAATCTGTGGTGGTAACACCCGTGTCCGCGCCTATCAGCTGACCAACGGTGATCCTTGGGCTGAGGATCCAGCCTGTTACCTCACTGATCAAGAGATCGGTGTTGAAAGTGATAGTGATCGTCTGGTTACTACCCCTTACGATCACAAAAATCGGGTACAACACGTATCAGCCGACGGTGAGAAAATTTCGGTACAGAATCTATGAAGCGAATCGGTTTAACTTCGATGGTCAGTGCTTTGGCGCTGGCCTTAACGCTGCCCTTAACGCTGCCCTTGGCCTCTTCTGCCATCGCAGCAGGAAAGAAAAAGCCAGTTAAACCATTGAGCGCAGAAGAGCTGGCCGAGGTTTCAGCGATCTACAAGGATAACTGTGCTGACTGTCACGGCGCTGATCGGTTGGGGGGAATGGGGCCTGCTTTACTTCCACAGAACCTCAAGCGCCTTCGTCATAAGTCAGCCCACAAAGTGATTAGCAGTGGTCGCGCCGCAACTCAGATGCCCGCATTTGGCGAAAAGCTGAACTCCGAGCAGATCCAAAAGCTGGTGCGTTTGATCTTTACCGACCTACCCGAGATTCCGGTTTGGGGAATGGAGGAGATCAAAGCCAGCCAGATCATCAATAACCCAGAAGGTTCGCTGCCGGATAAGCCGTCGTTTGAAGCGGATCTGATGAACCTGTTTATTGTCGTTGAGTTAGGGGATCATTCCGCTACGTTGCTGAACGGTGATACCTTCGAGCCGATCCACCGCTTCAAGACCCGCTTCGCTCTGCACGGTGGACCCAAGTATTCGCCCAATGGCCGTTATGTTTTCTTTGCTTCCCGTGATGGTTGGGTCAGCAAGTTTGATGTCTATAATCTCAAGGTGGTTGCCGAAGTGCGCGCCGGTATCAATACCCGCAACCTGGCCGTCTCGGGCGATGGTCGCTATGCCATCGCCGCTAACTATCTACCCCACAATCTGGTGATTTTGGATACCAAGGATCTGAAGCCAGTGAAGGTGGTCGAGACTCGCGGTGATAACGGTCAGACTTCGCGGGTGAGTGCCGTCTATACCGCACCTCCACGGGATAGCTTTGTCGCAGCCATGAAGGATCTGAAAGAGGTTTGGGAGATCAGCTACTCCGATCATCCGGGTCCAGACTTTGCCGGCTGGGTTCACGACTACCGCAAGGATTCTGGCGAGAATCATCCCATTGAGTCTTTCCCGATTCGAAAGCTTAAAGTGAACACCTACTTGGATGATTTCTTCTTCGATCTTGATTACAGCACCCTGTTGGGAGCTTCCCGTGAGGGAGAGGGCATCGTTTATTCGATGGATGCTGGCCGTAAGATGGGTGACCTTGAGCTACCTGGCATGCCACACTTGGGTTCAGGCATTACCTGGAACTACCAGGGCCGTACTGTGATGGCGACGCCCAATCTGAAAGAAAGTGCAGTGAGTATCATCGACATGGAGAGCTGGGAAACCATCAAAAAAGTTAAGACCAATGGTCCTGGCTTCTTTATGCGTAGCCACAAGAACTCGCCTTACGCCTGGGTCGATGTCTTTTTCGGTCCCAACAAGGATCAGGTGCACGTGATTGACAAAAAGACGTTGGAGATTGTCAAGACCTTGAAGCCGGCACCCGGCAAGAATGCAGCGCACGTCGAATTCACCAAAGACGGCAAGTACGCGTTGCTGAGTATCTGGGACAAGGACGGCGCAGTGGTGGTTTACGACGCCAAATCCCTGGAAGAGATCAAGCGATTGCCCATGAAGAAACCTTCAGGTAAGTACAACGTCTATAACAAGACTCGCTACGAAGAGGGTACCAGCCACTAAGGTCCCGTCGCTCTTTGTTGCAATAAAAGCCCGGTTTACCGGGCTTTTTTGCGGATTGAATTTATAACCGTTTACGGCCGGTAGACATTCAGTCTCCAACACTGGTTAATGATAAAAGAAGAGAAGGATTTGATCAGTTTGTCGACTTAAGTTTTGATTTACATCGGTTTGTTCTCATTTAGCAGTATCAATATCCCATTTAATTACTGTTAAACTGCAGGATATGGATTTATCTAACGGGCTAAAAAGACGGGTATCAGGCTTTGCCATTGTTTTGGTGGCAGTCTGTTTTGTCCTGCCTGTTTCATCTACAGCCGAGGTTAGAAAGATTGTTCATCCTGATGGGCGAATCGAATACACCAATCTCAGTGACCAGCAACGAAAAATAAAATATACCGGCAATAAGAACGTATCGACCAAGCAGGTCTATAAATATCGAGATGGCGAAGGTGTGCTCTCATTCAGCGACCAGCGCCCGGTCAATCTTAGTTTTAAAGTGCTGCGCTTTGACTGCTTTGCCTGCCAGCTTCGATCGAAAGTTAACTGGTATACAACTCCGCTCAATCTGGTGGCTTACAACAAACATGTGCGCAAAGCGGCCAACCGTTATGGGGTGGAAGAAGCATTGGTGCGTGCGGTTATTCATGCCGAATCTGCCTTCAAAGTAGAAGCCATATCTAAAGTGGGTGCCCAGGGATTGATGCAATTGATGCCAGCGACTGCGAAGGAGTTAGGCGTGAAAAATAGCTTGAATGCTCAGCAGAATATTGAAGGTGGAACCAAGTATCTGGCGACATTGCTGGATAACTATTCTGGTAATGTGACGCTGGCCACCGCTGCCTATAACGCCGGCCCAGGAACGGTGACACGATACAAGGGGGTACCTCCCTACGCCGAAACCGAAGCCTACGTAAAACGTGTTGCTATTCTCAAGGATCGCTACGCCAAGGCGCTTTGATGGTACCCTGAGTTATCTCCTTTTTCCTCGCTAAATAGCCCAACCTCTTTAATTTTTAAGTTTGATTTAAGTTTACTTCATTACACTATTTGTAAAGAGTGGATGCCCCCATTGTTGATTGGTTGCGGAAATGCTTATTTCAAACTGGTTTCGCTACAGCCTAATGATTGTCTTGGTACCGATCTGGACCCTGGCTAATGCCGAAAGTCTGGGCGTTGATCAGGTGCGGATGTTAGTCGAGGCGGGTGAAATTCTCTCACTGGAAGAAATTCTCACACATAATCCGTCGATATCAGATGCTCGCCTGCTGGATCTTGAATTGGAGCGGGATGATAGTGGCAAACTGGTTTATGAGTTTGAGCTACTTAATTCAAATAACCTGGTGATCGAGCTTGAAATTGATGCGGCTACCGGGGCATTGCTGCACGAAGAGTTTGAAGAGTAATCATGCGTATTTTACTTGTTGAAGACGATATTGATCAGGTCGCGTATTTAAAACCTGAATTGAGCAAGGCGGGGTATGCCGTTGAGGTTGCCCACGATGGCTGTGATGCCGCGTTCATGATTGAGGAAGAATCCTTTGCAGCCGTGGTGCTGGATCTTGGTCTTCCATTAAAACCGGGCTTGCAGGTGCTTGCTGAGATGCGTGAGCGAGGTGACGAAACGCCCGTAGTGGTACTTACCGCCAGAGATTCATGGCAGGAGCGAGTTGACGGTTTGAAAGCGGGCGCTGATGACTATCTGGGTAAGCCTTTTCATATTGAAGAGCTATTGGCTCGTGTCGAGGCTGTAATCCGACGGCACTTCGGACAGGCAAGTCAGACCATTCAGCATGCCGGTTTAGCATTAGACCCTGACCGACAATTGGTCACCGATCAAAGTGGCAAAGAACATTCACTGACAGGAATTGAGTTCAGATTGCTCCGCTATCTGATGTTGAATTCTGAGAAAGTTATCTCCAAAAGTCAGCTGAGCGAACACGTCTACGAAGAGGAACAGCTCCGCGACAGCAATGTGATCGAAGTCTATATCAATCGCTTACGTCAGCGGTTTGGCAAAAACCTAATAGAGACCTTGCGTGGGCAGGGTTACAGATTGAAGGGCTGAATGGTGGTTATTGAGTCCAGCAAAACATCAACTTACTCCTTGGAGAAGTCGATTCGCTATCGCCTGTTTTTGGTGGTGATACCGATGATGATGGTGCTGATTGTGCTGGTCCATCAAAGCGTCCACCTACTGGTTGATGGTCTTATTGTTGATCGCCTCAAGCAGGATTCAGAAAGTCTGATCAGTTCTTTGGTTAAGAAGGAAAAAGGTTGGGAGCTTGATCAGCGTTATTTACCTCATGTTTATCAGCGGGTTAAGTCGGGCCATTACTATCTATTACAGTGGCAGGATAACCTCGTGCGTTCTCGATCCCTTTGGGACAAAGAGGTGGATGTATCTACTTTTAAGCCTGGGGATACCGAAGCGTATCTGTATCACGATATCGCAGATGAACATTGGGTGATCCATAAGCAGGAATTCATCAAAGATGACCAGAGCTTCTCTCTCTGGGTAATGGAGGATATTGCCCAGATAGAGGATAAACAGGCCGATTATGGATACATGTTATTGCTGGTGTTCGTGGCCTTTATTGCAGTCTTCGTGTTTTGGCAGCGAAGGGCGTTACAGACAGGGTTTGCGCGTTTAGAACCTGTTCACAGGGCAATAAACAGCAACCGAATATCAGGAGCGCTTGATTTTCCGGAGCAGATTCCTGTTGAAATTAAACCCTTGGTGGACTCCATCACCCTGTTGGTTGAACGCTCTTCAGATCAAGTTGCTCGGTCGCGGATGTCTGTTGGTAACTTGGCCCATGAACTGAAAAGGCCTCTTCAAGAGCTACACATCATTACTGCGACAGTTGGAGATGAAGTAGTCAAAGAAAGGTTGCAACGGGTTTCAGCGAATTTGCAGAGCAGAATTGAGGCGGAATTACGTCGAGCCCGAATTTCAGGTAGTCCAATGCCGGGTAATCTATTTTCCTTCGAGGAAGAGTTACCCCACCTGCAGCAGTTACTGAATAGGGTTCATCATCGTGACATTGAATTTGATACCCAAATAACCCAGCAACAGATTCCATTCGATCGTGATGACATGATCGAACTGTTTGGGAACTTGCTGGATAACGCCTGGAAATATGCGGCCACCAGAGTGGTGCTGTGGGCTGGTAATCAGGGAGCGCAATGGACCATTAAGGTTGAAGACGATGGGCCGGGTATCAGCAGTGAAGAAATTCAACGGGCCAATCTCCGCGGTGTAAGGATCGATGAAGAACCCTCAAGGGATGGGGACGGTTTGGGATTATCAATCTGCCAATCGATTGTGGACAGCTATAACGGGTCGATCAGTTTCAGTCGCAGTGAATTGGGCGGATTGATGGTTGAGATAACACTAAGGAACCTGCGAATAAGTCCCGCCTTCTAACTCATTCTGACGATCAAGCTAGATTTACGGCTTAGCCGCGCGATTATTGGTCGTTTCTTACCGTCTG
>JAPHRD010000038.1 GCA_026196225.1 Motiliproteus sp. | reverse complement strand
TTATATTTTTTAAAGTTAGGCATGCGAGATTCCTTTTTCGATGCCGAATTTTATCAAAAAACACCTATGTTTTTGAGTTTTTCTACAGCTTCAACGCTTGGGAGAGTGGTCTCACCACCTACTTGGATAATATTCCGTTCCATTTCGTCGGCAAGGGTGAACAGAATGTTGTTAAAACTAACCTGGCCTTGTCACACAACAAAGCTAGGGAAGCCAATGTTCTCTTGCTGGAAGAGCCTGAAAATCACTTGTCTCACTCTAAACTCAACCAGTTGGTGAAAACGATCAAAGCAAATCAGGCTGAGCGGCAAATCATCATAACTACACATAGTAGTTTTGTCGCTAATAAGCTAGGGCTGGATGATCTAATACTGCTAAGCGATAAAAATACCTTGAAGTTAAATGAGCTATCCAGCGAAACAAAGCTGTTTTTTGAAAAGATAGCGGGGTACGACACTTTACGGCTGATTTTGTGTAATAAGGCGATATTGGTAGAAGGGGATTCAGATGAACTAGTCGTGCAGAAGGCGTATAGGATTCAGAATGAAAACCGGTTGCCAATAGAAGATTCGGTTGACGTGATTTCCGTAGGCGTATCGTTCTTACGATTTCTAGAAATAGCTGAAAAACTGGATAAGCCTGTATGTGTGGTTACAGATAATGACGGCGATGTTGCTGCGCTGGAGAAAAAGTACACTGATTACCTTGGTGAGAACGCTAAAGATCATATCAAAATTTGTTATGACTATGACGTGGATGGCGGCGATCTCGTGATCGGCCAAAAGGCTTTTAACTACAATACTTTGGAACCAAAGTTGGTGAAGGCAAACAGTCTTGAGGCAATGAACTTAATACTCGGCAAGGATTACAAAACTGTCGATGAGCTTCATAAGTATATGAAGGGCAATAAAACTGAGTGTGCCTTGAAAATTTTTGAGACAACCGGGGCTATCAACTATCCGCAGTATATTCTGGATGCCCTTGAATGAATAAGCTCATTATTGCTTCTGCAGGATCGGGAAAGACTACGTTTATAGTTGATGATGCAATAACTCAGGCCAAACAAGGAGTTCGCGTCCTAATTACGACTTTCACGGTCGCCTGTGAACAGGAGATTCGCGATAAAGTAGTCAATAAGCTCGGTTTTGTTCCCGACGAAATTAGCATTATCACGTGGTTTTCCTTCCTGTTAAACCATGGTGTCAAGCCATTTCAAGGTCGTCTATTCGAATATGATGCCAGAGGGATGATCCTGGTAAATGGGAAGTCAGGCTTCCGGTTTAAAAACAAAAAAGGTCAGCCTATCTACTGGGGGGAAAAAGATTTCGATAAATTCTACTTCAGTCGAGATAAAAAGGTTTATTCTGATAAATTGGCTCAACTTGTATTGCGCTGTAATGAGGTTTCGGATGGTAGAGTCTTTGATCGCATTTCAAGGTGTTTTAATAGTATCTATGTAGATGAGGTTCAGGATTTGGCTGGTTATGATTTAGAGATTCTTGATGCTCTTTTTAAATCAAATGCTGATGTAACGGTAGTAGGTGACCCTAGGCAGGCAACCTATTCAACGGTTAATGCCAGGAAGAATAAAAAGTACGCTAAAGCCAATATTGTTAATTTCTTTGAAGATAGCAAGCTGGAAATTGATACTGACGAAGTGTCTCTCACTACTAATCACCGATGCCATAGTAGCATCTGTCAGTTCTCCAATCGGCTTTACCCTGATCTTCCGCAAGCTAAACCCGGACAGGGTGAGCCTACGGGTCACGATGGAATTTTTGCGCTAGATGAGAAAGAGCTGAATCAGTATCTAGCTGATTACAACCCCATGCAGCTTAGAGATAATGTTAAAAAGAGTGTCAATGACGACTACCCGGTTTTGAATTTTGGTAAATCGAAAGGCCTAACATATGAGAGAACTGTCATTTACCCATCCGGGCCTATGTTGAAATGGCTTAAGAACCCTGAAGAGAACTTGACTCAGGTGGCTCGTTCCAAATTCTATGTTGCTCTAACCCGTGCGAAATACAGTGTCGCCATCGTGCTAAAGGCTAGTGATATAGCCAAAATTGATGGGTTGGAGAAATATTAGGCACAGGCACCTTTAAATTGTTCGGGGCAGTATTTGAGGACTCGGGGTCTATAGTTGCCCGGAATCAGCGCACGGGTTGGATGTTTGGAGGTTGCGGGGTGTGACTGAAGTTTCTAGAGGTGGAGATTGATTACTCAGTATTGTATCCCAGATGCATCCCAAGGCAGTTTTCGCTTGTAAGAGGTGAAAATAATCCGCTGCATCTACGGAAGGGGGGGAGTTGGTACCAGAGGCCGGACTCGAACCGGCACGTCCTCGCGGACAAGGGATTTTGAATCCCTCATGTCTACCAATTTCATCACTCTGGCACTGAGTGCAAGCTTACAGATTTTTGCCTGGGATACAAAACAGCTTGCTTATTTTGAATCCGTCGTGTATACCAATTTCACCACACTGGCCCTGAAGAGCGTGCTATTATAAGCGCCTTTTTTTAGAGGTCAACGCCGTTGCACCCTTCTATTGCTATAAATTGGTGATTTCGGCGTTTCTGTGTCCTGCCATCTACATAAGTTGTTTATCGTTTAACCCATGCACGTAAAAGATTTTCATTTTGATCTTCCCGATGAGTTGATCGCACGTTTTCCAACGGCTGAACGCACAGGTAGCCGACTACTGACGCTGGATGGCGACAGTGGAGTTATCGAGCACCAGCGTTTTACCGATATTATTGATTTGCTTCAGCCCGGTGATTTGGCGGTATTTAATGATACCCGGGTGATCCCTGCTCGCCTATATGGTCGCAAAGCCAGTGGCGGTAAAGTTGAAATGCTGGTTGAACGGGTGCTGGATGAGCATCGGGTGCTGGCCCATGTTCGTGCCAGCAAGGCTCCGAAGCCCGGTACCTCTTTGCTGTTCGAAGAGGCTATTACCGCCGAGGTTGAGGGTCGCCAGGACGCCCTGTTTATTCTCAATTTCAAAACCGAATTGCCAGTTATTCAGTGTCTGGAGGAGTACGGTCATATGCCGCTGCCTCCCTATATGGCGCGGGAAGATCAGGCAGAAGACCGTGAGCGCTATCAAACGGTCTACGGTCACCGTCAGGGTGCGGTTGCCGCACCGACGGCTGGCCTGCATTTTGACCAGCAGTTGCTGCAAAAACTCGGTGAGAAAGGCGTAGAGCAGGCTTTTGTTACCCTTCATGTGGGTGCTGGAACTTTCCTGCCGGTGCGGGTTGATGACATTCAGGATCACCAGATGCACAGCGAGTATATCGAGGTGTCACAACAGGTCTGTGATCAGATCGCCGCTACCCGGGCGCGCGGTGGACGAGTGGTAGCTATTGGTACCACCAGCGTCCGTTGTTTGGAAAGTGCTGCCCAGATCAGCGGTACCGCTGAAGGTGGTGAGCTGAAGCCTTACATGGGCGATACCGATATTTTTATCTATCCCGGTTATCAGTTTCAGTTGATCGATGGGCTAGTCACTAACTTTCACCTGCCAGAATCCACCCTGTTGATGCTGGTGAGTGCTTTTGCCGGTACCGACAACATTCGTGAGGCCTACCAGCAGGCGGTGAGTGAAAAGTACCGTTTCTTTAGTTATGGCGATGCCATGTATCTGACCCGTCAAACCCAGACCGCAACTGCAAGCGAGTAGAAGATGTCTAGAAAGTGTTTTATGTCCTATGAACTGATGGCGACCGATGGCAAGGCTCGGCGTGGTCGTTTGAGTTTTCCTCGTGGCGAGGTGGAGACCCCCGCCTTCATGCCGGTGGGCACCTACGGCACTGTGAAGGGGATGTTACCCAGGGATATCGAAGAGATTGGTGCCCAGATCATACTTGGCAACACCTTTCACTTGATGCTCCGCCCGGGTACCGAGGTGGTTAAAGCTCACGGTGATCTCCATGATTTTATTAACTGGAAAGGTCCGATTCTGACCGATTCCGGTGGTTTTCAGGTGTTCAGCCTGGGGGATATGCGCAAAATCAGCGAGGAGGGAGTGAAGTTTCAATCTCCGGTTGATGGTTCGCCGGTCACACTTAACCCTGAGATCTCCATGCAGGTTCAGAAAGATCTGGGTGCTGATATCGTCATGATCTTTGATGAATGCACACCCTATCCGGCTAGCGAGCAGCAGGCAGCGGACTCTATGCGGTTGTCATTGCGTTGGGCGCAGCGTAGTAAAGATGCACACGGTGATAGTCCGGCGGCATTGTTCGGAATTGTTCAGGGCGGTATGTACCCTGAGTTGCGAGATGAGTCGCTCGAAGGTTTGGCCGAGATCGGCTTCGATGGATACGCCATTGGCGGTCTGTCCGTGGGTGAGCCCAAGGACGAAATGATTAAAATTCTAAATCATACCACCCCGAAAATGCCTGAAGATCAGCCCCGTTACCTGATGGGTGTTGGGCGTCCCGAGGATTTGGTTGAAGCGGTACGGCGTGGGGTCGATATGTTCGACTGTGTGATGCCGACTCGCAATGCCCGCAACGGCCACCTGTTTACCTCTACGGGGGTGATCAAAATTCGCAACGCAGTACATCGTCACGATAACTCGGCGTTGGATGATGAGTGTGACTGCTACACCTGCAAAAATTTCAGTCGTGCCTATTTGCACCATCTGGACAAGTGCAAGGAAATGTTGGGCGCCCAGCTCAATACCATCCACAATCTCCGTCACTATCAAAACCTGATGAGCGGATTGCGAAGCGCTATCGAACAGGGTAAATTGAGCGACTTCGTGGGTGAGTTTTACCGCAAGCGCGGCCAGCAAACGCCGCCTTTAGAAGAATAGGGCGGAAGGCCTTGAATTTAACAGGCGAGTACCCATATAAAAGGTATTCGTTTTTAATCTTACAGAACACAATTGTTTTCAGGAGACGTTGATGAGTTTCTTTATCTCCCCAGCCATGGCAGAAGGTGCCTCTGGCGCCCCAGGCGGTGATCTATCCGGTCTGATCTTCTTGGTTGGTTTTGCTGCCATTTTCTACTTCATGATGTGGCGTCCGCAGAGCAAGCGTGCCAAAGAGCACAAAGAGCTGGTCGGTGGTTTGCAAAAAGGTGACGAGGTGGTTACCAGCGGTGGTCTCATCGGTCGAGTCACTAAGGTAGATGATGACTACGTTGCTATCGAAGTATCTGAAAACACGGAACTTAAGTTCCAGAAAGGACACGTTGCTGCCGCACTTCCCAAGGGAACCATCAAAGGTATCTAAGGTCAGTATTTGCAACGCCATGAAACGCCACTCCTTAGCAGTGGCGTTTTGCTGTTAATAGAACCTACGGTTGTCCTCATCAGATGCGTCTGGATGGGGTGGCTTGAAACAGGGCATAGGCATGCTCAATAAATACCCGTTGTGGAAAAATTTGATAATCGTTTTTGTATTGGCGATTGGTGCACTTTATGCCGCGCCAAATCTCTACCCTGATGATTATGCCATCCAAGTATCTGGTGCCAGTACCACCACCCCTGTCGATGACCGTCTGTTAGCCAAGGCTGAGCGTGCCTTGAAAACGGCCAATATTGATATTGTTGGTTCTGAACTGAATGATAAAAACCTGTTGGTGCGGGTTGGTAGTAGTGACGATCAGTTGAAGGCCAAAGCGGCAATGAGTAAGGCTTTGGGCGATGATTATGTCACGGCCTTAAACTTGGCCCCTACCACCCCTGATTGGTTAACTTCCATTGGTGCTGGTCCCATGAAGCTGGGACTGGATTTGCGTGGTGGTGTTCACTTCCTGATGGAAGTGGATATGGCAGCGGCGCTGAAACAGCGTCTGGATGTCTATGTCAGCGAGATCAAGAGTCGACTGCGTACCGAGAAACTGAGATATCGCGGCGTGACTACTCTGGCTGACGGCAGCTTGATGGTTAAATTCAAGAATGCCGAAGACCGTGATGCAGCTCGTTCGCTGCTGCGTCGAGAGTACACAGAGTTTCTGCTGACTCCGGTTGACGAAGAGGATGCAGCCCTGCTCAACGTTACCCTGACCGAAGCTCAGGTGCGTAGCATCGAAGACTATGCAATCAAGCAGAACCTCACCACTATTCGAAATCGAGTCAACGAGCTGGGTGTGGCCGAGCCGCTGGTCCAGCGCCAAGGTCGTAACCGTATCGTTATTCAGCTGCCGGGAGTGCAGGATACTGCTGCAGCTAAGCGTATTTTGGGCAAAACAGCTAACCTGGAGTTTCGTCTTGAAGCTCGAACCGATGCAGCTCGTAGCAGTACTGAAAGCTTCGAATTCCGTGAGGAAGGGCGCCCTGACGCGACTATCGAAAAAGATATCATCATCACTGGTAGCAGCGTAGCGAACGCTCAGGCCAACTATGACGAAAACGGCATGCCTCAGGTTTCCATCACCCTGGACGCCAAGGGCGGCAAGATGATGAACCGGATTACTCGCAACGCCATCAAGCGTCGAATGGCGGTGCTGTTTATCGAGCACAAGAGTCGCACCCGTTACGTCAAAGTCGATGGTATTGAGGTTGAAAAACGTATCCCTTATGTCGAGAAGAAGATTATCAGCTTGGCGACGATTCAGTCGGCACTGGGAACCAGCTTTCGTATAACCGGTTTGGACGGGGTGGGTGAATCCTCTGAGCTGGCGCTGTTGCTACGCGCTGGTGCCCTGGCTGCTCCGATCTATTTCGTTGAAGAGCGTACTGTCGGCCCAAGTCTGGGGCAGCAGAATATCGATTTGGGTGTTACCTCAGTGCAGATCGGTCTGGCGATGGTGCTGCTGTTTATGGTGGCCTACTACAAGGTCTTTGGCCTAATTGCCAACGTGGCGCTGGCTCTCAACCTAGCGATTCTAGTAGCGGTGATGTCGATGTTGTCGGCGACCCTGACGCTGCCGGGAATTGCCGGTATCGTTCTGACCGTAGGTATGGCGGTGGACGCCAATGTGTTGATCTTCTCCCGAATAAAAGAGGAGCTGAAAAACGGATTACCACCGCAATCGGCGATCCATGCAGGTTACGAGCGGGCATTCTCCACCATCTTTGATGCCAATATCACCACCCTGGTGGTGGCGTTGATCCTGTTTGCTGTAGGAACCGGGCCGGTGAAAGGCTTCGCGGTGACCCTCTCTATAGGTATTGTTACCTCCATGTTCACCGCCATTATGGTGACTCGGGCGTTGGTAAATATGATGTACGGTGGTCGTTCCATCAAGAAGCTGTCCATCGGTTGGGAGGTTTGATCCATGAGCGAAACTAACATGAAGATCACTGAAAAAGTGGTCGATTTTATGGGTCTGCGAAAAATCGCAGCCATCTGTTCGCTGGTGTTTCTAGCTGTCTCTGCAGGTTCTTTGGCGATCAATTCGCTTCAGTTTGGTCTCGACTTTACCGGTGGTGCGCTTGTTGAAGTGGAGTATCAAGAGGCTAAGCCGCTGAATGAGATTCGGGCGACGCTGGAGCAGTCTGGCTATGATGATGTGGTGGTACAGACCTTCGGTTCTCCGACCGCCATACTGGTTCGTTTGGCTCAGAACCATACCTCCCAGCTGGGCGATGAAGTGCTGGCTGCGTTGCGAAGCGATAGTGGCGAGTCGATCGAGCTGCGTCGTTCAGAATTTGTTGGTGCCCAGGTCGGTGACGAGCTGCGCGAGCAGGGCGGGCTGGGAATGGTGCTGGCTCTGGCTATCGTGATGATCTATGTGGCCTTCCGCTTCCAGTTTAAGTTCTCTGTCGGTGCGGTGGTGGCTTTGGCTCACGACGTGCTGGTGGTGCTGGGAATCTTCTCGCTGTTGAAGTTGGAGTTCGATCTCACGGTATTGGCAGCGGTGCTGGCGGTTATTGGTTACTCCCTCAACGATACCATCGTTGTTTCGGATCGTATCCGCGAAAATTTCCGCAAAGTACGTAAAGGCAATTCTGAAGAGGTTATCAACCTGTCGTTGACTCAGACTCTGGGTCGAACCTTGGTGACTTCCTTGACCACCTTATTGGTGCTGCTTGCGCTGTTCTTCTTCGGTGGTGAAATGATTCACGGCTTTGCTACCGCGTTGATGATAGGTGTGCTGGTGGGAACCTATTCCTCTATCTACGTGGCGGCTAATGTGTTGTTGATGATGAACATCACTCGTGAAGACCTGATTCCGCCGGTGAAAGAAGAGGAAGTGCAGGACGAAATGCCTTAGGCTTAATTTGCGATTTTGCATTAGAAAACGCTGGCTTTTGCCGGCGTTTTTATTTGCTAGGGGTCATAAACCCTGCATTGTTCTATGCTAATAATTGGGCAAGAATAGCCCCAATAATAATATGCAAGGCCTAAAAGGCTTGCCAATGGAGCCCAATTTAATGGCCCTGCGAAAAGACGATCCCCATGCTCAGCGGGAAGCTGAGAACTACGATAACCCCATCCCCAGCCGCGAATTCATTATGTCGACCTTGCAGCAGCAGGGCCGTCCCATGTCCCACGCCCAGCTCTGTACCGAGTTAGGACTGGTTGGCGATGACCAAATAGAGGCTTTACGCCGTCGGCTTCGGGCGATGGAGCGGGATGGTCAGCTGATGAATAGTCGTCGCGGTGGCTATGGCTTGGTGGATCACCTTGATCTGGTGACAGGAAGGGTTGTGGGGCATCGTGATGGCTACGGATTTTTGATCCGTGATGATGGCGATGAGGATATCTACCTCCATAATCGTCAGATGCGCAAGCTGTTCGATGGCGATCGAGCCTTGGTCCGGCCCGGCGCGCCCGACCGGCGTGGGCGTGTAGAAGGCAAAGTGATTGAAGTGCTGGAGCGCAACACCCAACAGTTAGTCGGGCGTTTTTACCGTGATCGTGGTTTCGGCATTATCGTGCCAGAGAATGCCCGTATTAATATAGATATTGCAGTAGCACCGGGTGATGACCTTGGTGCTGATGATGGCAACTATGTACTGGCCGAGATCGTCGATCAGCCCGGCCACCGGGGTGTTCCTACCGCTCGAGTGATCGAAGTGCTGGGTGCGCATATGGCGCCGGGGATGGAGATCGAGGTGGCGATTCATAACCACGATATTCCTAATCAGTGGCCCGAAGAAGTGGATGCTGAAGCGGGTCGCTATGGTTCTGAAGTGGCTGAAGAGGACAAGCAGCATCGGGTCGATCTACGTCAGTTACCTTTTGTGACTATCGATGGTGAAGATGCTCGTGATTTCGATGATGCGGTCTACTGCGAGAAGAAAAAAAGCGGCTGGCGACTGTTTGTGGCCATTGCTGACGTCTCCCATTACGTTAAGCCGGGTAGTGCGCTGGATACCGAAGCCCATCAGCGGGGTAATTCGGTTTACTTCCCCGAATATGTTGTCCCAATGTTGCCTGAGGCGCTGTCCAATGGGCTTTGCTCGTTAAATCCAAAAGTTGATCGCTTGGCGATGGTGTGTGAGATGACCTTGAGCGCCAAAGGTGTGCTCAGCGGCTACCAGTTTTATGAAGCAGTAATCTGTTCCCACGCTCGATTAACCTATACCCAGGTGGGGGCGTTACTGGATGCGCCCGAATCTGAAACCGGAATGGCGGTGAGTCAGCAATACGGTGAGCTGGTGTCTCATCTGTTTGAGCTGTTCTGGCTCTATCAGAAGTTACGAGAGCAGCGTACCGAGCGAGGGGCTATCGATTTTGAAACTACCGAGAGTCGCATCGTCTTTGGAGCTGAGCGCAAAATTGAAGAGATCGTCCCAATCTACCGTAACGATGCCCACAAGCTGATCGAGGAATGTATGCTCTGCGCCAATGTGGCCACGGCGCGGTTTGTGGAAAAGCTTAAGAAGCCGGCTCTGTATCGGGTCCATCAGGGGCCTAAATCAAAGAAATTGGAAAGCTTGCGTGCCTATCTGGGTGAGCAGGGGATTAGTTTGAGCGGTGGCGAGAAGCCTGAGCCGCAGGACTACCAGACGGTTTTGGAGCAGATTCAGGAGCGTCCGGATGCTCATATTATCCAAACCATGATGCTGCGCTCATTGAGTCAGGCTGTTTATACCCCGGAAAATGAAGGCCATTTTGGTCTGGGTTATGGTGCTTACACCCACTTTACCTCTCCGATCAGGCGCTACCCAGATCTATTGATTCATCGTTTGATTCGAGCAGAGATCCGACGGTCCAAACAGGATGGCAAGGTTGTCCGTGCGGTCAAAGGGCTGGTGAGTGGTGGCAAGAAGGAGCGAGTTCGCCGAGTAGAGGGCGCCAAGGCGTTGCCTTGGGCGCAGAGCTATCCTTACGATGATCAGCGGATGGCTGAGCTGGGCGAGCATTGCTCGATGACCGAGCGTCGGGCGGATGAAGCGACCTGGGATGTGGTGGCGTGGCTGAAATGTGAGTACATGCAGAGCTGTGTCGGTGATGAGTTCGAGGGCGTGGTGGCTTCGGTGACGGCCTTTGGTTTGTTCGTAGAGCTAAAAGGTATTTTTGTCGAAGGGCTGGTCCATGTGACTGCCCTGCAGGGTGACTACTACCACTTCGATGCGGCCAAGCAGCGCTTGGTGGGAGAGCATAGTCGTACCGTTTACCGACTAGGGGATCAGCTAAAAGTACGGGTGGTTCGTGTCGATCTGGATGAACGTAAGATCGATTTCGAATTGGTGGATCAGGGGCCTAAGTCGGGGCGTCGTCGGAGCAATAAAAAGCGTAGATCCCGAAAGTAGGCGGTAGTTATTTTTCGGTTTTGTCGGCTGATTTAGCTCGGAGCAGCTTAGACACTAGATAGATCAGTCCTAGGCCGATTGCCGAAATGGCTGCAATGGCTAGCCCGAGGGTGTTGGAGTGTTGGCTCATGTTGCCGTCAAATACCCCCTCGGCTGTTTCTCCCAGCAGGTAGCCAGGCAGAATGTAAACCGGAGCCCAAGCCAAAGCTGAAATGAGATTAATGCTAACGAACAAGGCAGGCTTCATGCTTAACATGCCCGCTACAAAAGGCACCACTGGTCGTACCGGGCCGACAAAGCGACCGATCACAACCGAATAGATGCCGTAGCGGCGGAAAAAAGTTTCGCCTCGCTCGATCCAGTGGGGATGGCGTTGAAATAGTTTAGTGTTCAGTGCCCAGGGGTGAGCGTGGCGGCCTAGAAAAAAACTGCCGACATCGCCACATACCGCACCCACTATGGCAGCGAGCAGGCACACATAGAGATTGCTGCCGATGGCCCCGGCTAATAGCGCTACGGCAAATAAAATGGCTACTCCGGGGACGATCAAGCCGATCATTACCAGCGATTCCACCAGTGCCATCAGAGCAATAGTGGCTGCGATCCATTGGGGATTAAGCTGCAACCAGGTGGTCAAATCGGTGATCAATTCGGACATAGGTAAAATCGACAGTATTAATAGTGGATTTTTGTCAGGTGGTTAACTATCTATCCACCTAACAGGTAGAATAGCGGTGCTTGGTGGCGGGGTCATGTTTCTTAGTATGATCTATTGGGGTTGTCGCCATAGCGTTAGTGGATTTAACAGCAGTCGTTCGTTGCCAACAGGAACAGCTACGTGAAGGAAATTATTCTTATCACCATTTCCGGTGAAGATAAGCCGGGAGTCACTTCTACCATTACTCGTATCCTGGCCAAGTACAGCGTCAATATTCTCGATATTGGTCAGGCGGTGATTCACGACAATCTGTCTTTGGGTATCTTGGTTGAGGTGCCTAAGGAGTCAGAGTCGTCGCCGATTCTCAGTGATGTGTTGTTCCGTATGCATGAGCTGGGAATGAACACTAAATTTGACCCTGTGCGGATGGAAGATTACAGCCGTTGGGTCGAAGGGCAGGGCAAGGCTCGTCATATTATTACGCTGTTGGCGCGGCGTGTAACCTCTGAGCATATTAGCAAAGTCACCCGAATTGCTGCCGAGCACGGTCTAAATATCGACAACATCAGTCGTCTATCTGGTCGGGTACATCTGGATGACTCCGAGGATCTCACCAAGTCTTGTGTTGAGTTCTCGGTACGAGGTGCGCCGTCAGAAGATCTGCGTCAGGAGTTTCTAAGACTGGCTAGCGATATGGATGTGGATATCGCTTTCCAGAAGGATGACATCTTCCGCCGCAATCGTCGTCTGGTGGTGTTTGACATGGACTCCACCCTGATCGAGGCCGAGGTGATCGATGAGTTGGCCAAGGAAGCTGGCGTCGGTGATCAGGTTGCCGCGATCACCGAAGAGGCGATGCAGGGTAAGATCGATTTCACCGAAAGCTTCCGGCGTCGAGTTGGTTTGCTGAAAGGCTTGGACGAATCAGTGCTGGCTCAAATCGCCGAGCGCTTGCCGCTAAGTGAGGGCGCTGAGGAGCTGGTGTCCAATCTCCATGCTCTGGGTTTCAAAACCGCTATTCTCTCTGGTGGCTTTAATTACTTTGCGGGCTACTTAAAAAGTAAGCTGGGTTTCGACTACGTTTACGCCAATGAGCTGGAAATTGAAAACGGTAAGGTGACGGGTCGTGTTACCGGCACGGTGGTAGACGGCAATCGTAAGGCGGAGCTGTTGCGAGAGATCGCTGATCGTGAAGGTGTTCGTCTGGAGCAGACTATCGCTGTCGGTGATGGCGCCAACGACCTGCCGATGCTGAGTATTGCCGGTTTGGGTATCGCGTTTCGGGCCAAGCCGCTGGTGCGTGAGAGCGCCAAGCAATCCATCTCTACCCTGGGATTGGATGGGATTCTCTATCTGATTGGCTTTAGAGATCGTGATTCTGTACTTTAGCCATTGAACGTTGTTGTCTGAGGGAAGTTTGTGGCTGGCGACGAGAATAAAAAACAGCAGCCTGAATCTGGCCAAAAGCGAAAGTACAAGGTAACAGCCAATACCGGCCGTATTCGACGAGAGCGTCGTGCTGCCATATTGGCGGCTGCCGAGCATCAGTTCGCGTTGAATGGCTATAAAGGTACTAGTACCTCGGCCATCGCCAAGGCCGCTGGGTTGGCTAAGGCGCAGATCCATTACTACTTCCCCAGTAAAGATGACCTCTATATCGAACTGCTGAGCACTATCGCCGCTGAGTGGAACGACTCCCTGGAGGGTTTGACTGCCGATGAAGAGCCGGCGCAGGTTCTGCGTCGTTATATTCTTGCCAAGCTGCGGGTCTCCTGGCAGCGTCCTGAATTATCCAAGATATTTGCCGGTGAGGTGATGCGAGGTGGTCCTTTTTTAGAACAGGAGCATTTTGGCCGTCAACGTCTTTGGTTGCAGGATAAGGTCGATGTGATTCGTACCTGGATTGCAAAGGGGCAAATGGAGCCGGTGGATCCGACACATTTTATCTTTATGATCTGGGCGGTGACTCAGCACTATGCCGATTACCAGGCTCAGATCCTGGCGCTCACTGACAGTCAGTTGCTGGACGAAGAGGATCTTGCTCGGGTGGCCAACCAGGTGACTCAGATTATCTTCCGGGGTTGCGGCATTCGGGGCTGATTTTTCTGATTGCCGGCTTCGAACAAAAAGTGTTCGGTTTTGCTGGATTCATAGTTCGTTTGGGCGTAAGATCGCCACCTCATTTCTCCCGCTAATCTCTTCATTTTGTAGGCTTCTCGGCGCAACGGAAGTTTTTTTCGTTATTCGCTAATTTTCTCTTGCGGTACCAAAGGTCAGAGCGTACAATTCCGTACCCTTTTTTTAAGGGGTGGTCGCTATTGGCCATTTAAAATTCCATTGGAGTTGTGATCGAAATGCAAAACCAGAAAATCCGTATTCGATTGAAGGCTTTTGATCATCGCTTGATCGACGCTTCCACTCAGGAAATCGTTGATACTGCCAAGCGTACCGGCGCGCAAGTGCGTGGCCCGATCCCTCTCCCGACTCGCAAGGAGCGTTTCACGGTACTGACATCTCCTCACGTGAACAAAGATGCACGTGATCAATATGAGATTCGTACTCACAAGCGTGTGCTGGACATCGTTGAGCCAACTGAAAAAACAGTTGACGCGCTGATGAAGCTGGACCTTGCTGCGGGCGTTGATGTTCAAATTAGCCTGGGCTAATCGAATAAAGAGCGCTTTGGCGCTATAGAAAAGTAGAGGAATGCTCTGAAAAGGGCAGCCATAGTGGGTTAAAGCCCCGTACTCAACTGGCAAGAGGTTATAAAAATGGCTATTGGTTTAGTCGGACGGAAAGCGGGTATGACTCGCGTCTTCACCGAAGATGGTGCTTCCGTGCCAGTCACAGTCATCGAAGTGGAACCGAACCGCGTTACTCAGGTTAAAACACCTGAAGTTGACGGTTACAGTGCCGTGCAGGTAACTGCTGGTGCTCGCAAAAGCTCTCATGTAAGCAAGCCTGCGGCGGGTCATTTCGCCAAGGCGAGCGTTGAGGCTGGTCGCGGTTTGTGGGAGTTCCGCTTGGCGGGTGATGAAGAGGTTCAGGTTGGCGATCAGCTAACTGTCGAGAGCTTCGAGGCCGGACAGAAAGTTGACGTAACTGGTGAATCTAAAGGTAAGGGCTTCCAGGGCGGCGTTAAGCGTTGGAACTTTACTATGCAAGATGCCACTCACGGTAACTCTATCTCTCACCGTGCTCCTGGTTCTATTGGTCAATGTCAGACTCCCGGTCGTGTTTGGAAGGGTAAGAAGATGGCTGGCCATATGGGTGCTGAGCGTGTAACTGTTCAGACGCTGGAAGTAGTTCGTGTTGATGTAGAGCGTAATTTGCTGCTCATCAAGGGAGCTGTTCCTGGTGCGACTGGCGGTGACGTGATTGTTAAGTCAGCTGTTAAGGCTCGGACCTAAGGGAGATGGCAATGAATTTAAATATTGCAGGCGCTGAGGGTTCTGTTGAAGTATCCGAAGTGTCCTTTGGCAAAGAGTTTAATGAAGCGCTGGTTCACCAGGTTGTAACTGCTTATCTAGCAGGCGGCCGTCAAGGTACCCGTGCTCAAAAAACCCGTTCTGATGTTCGCGGTGGTGGTGCTAAGCCATGGCGTCAGAAGGGAACCGGTCGTGCTCGTGCTGGTACTATCCGCAGCCCAATCTGGCGTAGCGGTGGTGTTACCTTTGCAGCGCGCCCTCAAGACCACTCTCAGAAGGTTAACAAAAAGATGTATCGCGCTGCGATTCGTTGCATCTTCTCTGAGCTGGTTCGTCAGGAGCGTCTGGTGGTCGTTGAAAATCTGACCCTGGAAGCGCCAAAGACTAAAGAGATGGTAGCTAAGCTGAAAGAGCTGGAGCTGGATAATGTGTTGATGATCTCTGAAGAAGTAGATCAGAATCTGTACCTGGCTTCTCGCAATTTGCCTCACGTTGATATTCGTGATGCGGCTGCTATCGATCCTGTAAGCCTGATCGGCTTCGATAAGGTGTTGGTCACTGTGCCTGCCCTTAAGAAAATTGAGGAGATGTTGGGATGAACCAAGAGCGCATCTTCAAAGTTCTGCTAGGTCCTCACATTTCTGAGAAGGCAACCATTGTCGCTGAGGATGCTCAGCAGGTTGTGTTCCGTGTGGCTGCAGACGCAACTAAGCCTGAGATCAAAAAGGCTGTAGAGCAACTGTTCGAAGTCAAAGTTGACAGCGTACGTGTGTTAAACGCCAAGGGTAAGACCAAGCGTACCGCACGTGGTATGGGCAAGCGTAAGGATATCCGTAAGGCTTACGTTCGTCTGGCTGAAGGTCATGACATCGACTTTATCGGTGAGGGCTAACAGACATGGCTATTGTAAAGTGTAAACCTACTTCTGCTGGTCGTCGCCACGTTGTTAAGGTTGTTCACTCTGATCTGCATAAGGGTGCGCCTTACGCGCCTCTTCTGGAGAAGAAGTCTAAGAGTGGCGGTCGTAACAATAATGGTCGTATCACTACCCGTCACGTTGGTGGTGGGCACAAACAGCATTATCGTTTGATCGACTTTAAGCGTAATAAGGACGGTATTCCTGCCGTTGTTGAGCGTCTGGAATATGATCCAAACCGCTCCGCCAATATTGCGCTGGTTAAATATGCTGACGGTGAGCGTCGCTACATCATCGCTGCCAAAGGCATGAAATCTGGTGATCCTGTGATGTCTGGTGCCGGTGCTGATATTAAGACCGGTAATACTCTGCCTCTGCGTAACATACCTGTAGGTAGCGTAATTCACTGCATCGAGCTAAAGCCTGGTAAAGGTGCTCAAGTGGCTCGCAGTGCTGGTACATCTGCACAGCTGGTTGCTCGTGAAGGTCGTCATGCCACCCTGCGTCTGCGCTCCGGCGAGATGCGTAAGGTGTTGGTTGAATGTCGTGCCACTCTGGGTGAAGTCAGTAACAGCGAACACAGCCTCCGCTCTCTGGGTAAGGCTGGTGCTTCTCGCTGGCGCGGTGTGCGTCCAACTGTTCGTGGTGTTGCCATGAACCCAGTTGATCACCCACATGGTGGTGGTGAAGGACGTACCTCCGGTGGTCGTCACCCTGTTTCACCTTGGGGTACGCCTACTAAGGGCTTCAAGACACGTAAGAACAAGCGTACTGATAAATTGATCGTACGTCGTCGTTCTAAGAAATAAATTATAAATCGAGGTAACGGCTGTGCCACGTTCACTTAAGAAAGGTCCATTTATAGACCTTCACTTGATGAAGAAGGTTGAGACTGCCATCGAGAAGGGCGATCGCAAGCCTATCAAGACTTGGTCGCGTCGCTCTACGATCTTCCCGAATTTTGTCGGGTTGACGATTGCAGTCCATAACGGACGCCAACATGTTCCTGTTTTCGTTACTGAAGACATGGTAGGTCATAAGCTGGGTGAGTTTGCTGTCACCCGCACCTATCGCGGGCATGCTGCTGACAAGAAAGCTAAACGTTAGTCTGAGAGGATATAGAGATGGAAGTTGCCGCTAAGTTAAAAGGCGCTCGCTTATCCGCGCAGAAGGCTCGACTGGTAGCTGATCAAATCCGCGGTAAGTCTGTTGACGAGGCCCTGAACATCCTGGCATTCAGCCCCAAAAAGGGTGCTGAAATCATGAAGAAAGTGCTGGAGTCTGCAATTGCAAACGCCGAGCACAATGAAGGTGCCGATGTTGATGAGCTGAAAGTATCCACTGTGTTTGTGGATGAAGGCATGACAATGAAACGCATTAAGCCACGTGCTAAGGGTCGCGCTGATCGCATCCTGAAGCGTTCTTGTCACATCACTGTTAAGGTAGCTGAGAGCTAGGAGACACCAAGATGGGTCATAAAATACATCCTACGGGTTACCGGCTTGGTGTCGTAAAGGATCATACCTCTGTTTGGTATGCTAACCGTTCCGCCTATGCCAAAAACCTGCTGCAAGACCTTGAGGTACGTAAGTTCCTTGAAGGCGAATTGAAGCAGGCTTCTGTCAGTCGCATCGAAATCGAGCGTCCTGCACAGAATGCACGCATCACTATCCACACTGCCCGTCCCGGCATTGTGATCGGTAAAAAAGGTGAAGATGTTGAGAGATTGCGTACTGCAGTTTCCAAAATGATGGGCGTGCCTGTTCATATCAACATCGAAGAGATTCGCAAGCCTGAGCTGGACGCTGGTCTGGTTGCTCAAGGTGTAGCGAGTCAGCTTGAGCGCCGTGTTATGTTCCGTCGCGCTATGAAGCGTGCGGTTCAGAATGCTATGCGTTTGGGCGCCAAAGGAATCAAGGTTCAGGTTGGTGGTCGTTTGGGTGGTGCTGAAATTGCACGTTCCGAATGGTACCGCGAAGGTCGTGTTCCTCTGCATACCCTGCGTGCCGATATCGATTACGGTACATACGAAGCTCACACATCTTACGGCATTATTGGCATTAAGGTATGGATCTTCAAGGGTGAGATTTTGGGCGGTATTGAGCAGGTTCGTGCTCAGAAATCCGCAACCAAGAAGAAATCTGGTAAGTAGAGGGTACGTCAATGCTACAACCTAAACGTACAAAATTCCGCAAAATGATGAAGGGCCGCAACCGCGGTCTGGCTCAGCGCGGTAGTACAGTAAGTTTTGGCGAATTCGGACTTAAAGCTGTCGGTCGTGGTCGCATCACTGCGCGTCAGATCGAAGCGGCTCGTCGTACCATGACACGTCACGTTAAGCGTGGCGGTAAGATCTGGATTCGTGTTTTCCCTGACAAACCTATTACTCAAAAGCCTCTGGAAGTTCGTCAGGGTAAGGGTAAGGGTAACGTTGAATATTGGGTCGCTCAGATTCAGCCCGGTAAGGTGCTGTTTGAGATGGAAGGTGTGCCTGAGGAGCTGGCAAGCGAAGCGTTTGCTCTAGCTGCTGCGAAGCTGCCTTTGGAGACCGCCTTTGTTAAACGGACGGTGATGTAATGAATACAGTTGAATTACGTGAAAAGTCCGTCGATGAACTTGATCAAGAGCTGCTGGACCTGTTGAAGGAACAGTTCAATCTGCGTATGCAGAAGAGTTCTGGTCAGTTGGCGCAATCTCACTTGTTGGGTCAGGTGCGTCGCGACATTGCTCGCATCAAGACGGTACTGAACGAGAAGGCAGGTAACTAACCATGGCTGAAGAAAATAACGTGCGCACAGCTACTGGCCGTGTTGTCAGTGACAAGATGGATAAAACCATCACTGTGCTGGTTGAGCGCAAGGTCAAGCACCCTGTTTATGGCAAGTACATAAAGCGCTCATCTAAGCTTCATGCCCATGACGAGCAGAACGAGTGCCAATTTGGCGACTTGGTTACTATCAAAGAAACCAGTCCTTACTCGAAGTCAAAAACTTGGGCTTTAGTAAAAATTGAAGAACGCGCGGCAAAGGTGTAATATACGCGCCTTCGCTTCGGCACTGTCCGGTTTTTGGGCTGGGCAGTTCCACTGCGTAATGGAGTAGACCATGATTCAAACTGAATCAATGCTAGACGTTGCTGACAACAGCGGCGCGAAGCGCGTGCAGTGTATCAAAGTGTTGGGCGGGTCCCATCGTAGATACGCGCGCATCGGCGATATCATCAAAGTTACCGTTAAAGAAGCAATTCCTCGCGGTAAGGTGAAGAAAGGTCAGGTGTTGAAGGCTGTGGTTGTTCGTACTCGTAAGGGCGTTCGTCGTCCAGACGGTTCGGTCATCCGCTTCGATACTAATTCTGCTGTTTTGCTGAACGATGCAAGTGAGCAGCCTATTGGTACTCGTATCTTTGGCCCTGTGACGCGTGAGCTTCGCGGTGAGAAGTTCATGAAGATCATTTCCCTGGCGCCTGAAGTGCTTTAAAGACCACGCTTTAGTTAGCTAGGTCCATGTAAAACGCTGAGACTCCTGCTCGTAAAGAGCGCACGGGAGGCTCGGCGTTTTGAGCATGAGAGGGTAGTAGGAAAGGATAGGTAAATTAAAAATGCGCAAGATCAGACGCGACGACGAAGTTATCGTCATTGCCGGAAAAGACAAGGGTAAGCGTGGCAAGGTTATGAAAGTCGTAACCGAGGACCGCTTTATTGTTTCCGGTATAAACATGGTTAAGAAGCACACTAAGCCTAACCCCATGGCGGGTCAGCCCGGTGGTATCGTTGAAAAGGAAGCGCCAATTGCGGCTTCTAATGTTGCTATTTTCAACACCGCTAGCGGTAAAGGCGACCGTGTAGGCTTCAGGATCTTGGAAGATGGTACCAAGGTACGTTACTTCAAATCTAACGGCGAAGTTATTGGCGCTTAAGGAGAGCAGGTACCATGTCAAGATTAAAAGCTTTATATAAAGAAACCGTTGCTCCTCAGCTCAAAACTGAGCTGGAGTTGAACAACGTAATGGAAGTTCCTCGCATCACCAAGATCACCCTGAACATGGGTTTAGGCGAAGCGATCGGCGACAAGAAGCTGCTGGAAGGCGCTGTTGCTGATATGGAAGCGATTGCTGGTCAGAAAGTTGTTGTCACTAAGGCACGCAAATCTGTTGCAGCATTTAAAGTTCGTGAAGGTTGGCCTATCGGTTGTAAGGTAACCCTGCGCGGCGCGCGTATGTGGGAATTCTTCGACCGTTTGGTTGATATCTCCATTCCTCGTATCCGTGACTTCCGTGGATTGAACTCCAAGTCATTTGATGGCCGTGGTAACTACAGCATGGGCGTTAAAGAACAGATCATCTTCCCAGAAATCGACTACGACAAGGTCGATAAGCTGCGTGGTATGGATATCACCATCACCACAACAGCTCGTACAAACGAAGAAGGTCGTGCTCTGCTGACTGCCTTGGGTTTCCCCTTTAAAAAATAACGGTGAGTTACTATGGCTAAGGAATCAATGAAGGCGCGCGAAGCAAAGCGCGCTCGTCTAGTGGCTAAGCATGCCGAGAAGCGTGCCAAACTGAAAGCTACCATCAACTCCCCAGAGTCTTCTGAGGATGACCGTTGGGAAGCTCAGGTGGCGCTTCAGAAGCTTCCTCGTGATGCGAGCCCTGTTCGTCAACAGCGTCGCTGCCAGATTACTGGTCGCCCACACGCTGTCTATCGTAAGTTCGGCTTAAGCCGAATTCAGCTGCGTGAAGCCGCCATGCGCGGTGATGTACCTGGCTTGAAGAAAGCTAGTTGGTAAGCGGCGATCTCTGATCGCACGGCTGCACAATAGTGAGGACTCATTAAATGAGCATGCAAGACACACTTGCGGATATGTTTACACGTATTCGCAACGCACACATGGCTGAGAAAAAATCTGTAGCTATGCCTGCCTCTAAGCAGAAATCGGCAATTGCCCAAGTTCTGCTGGACGAAGGTTATATCTCCGGATTCAATGTCAGCGAAGAAGTTAAAGCTACTCTGAGCATCGAGCTTAAGTACTTTGAAGGCAAGCCTGTAATCGAAAAGATTCAGCGTGTTAGCCGTCCTGGGTTGCGTATTTACAAGTCCAAAGACGAGCTGCCTAAAGTATCTGGTGGTCTGGGTATCTCTATCATTTCAACCTCCAAAGGTCTCATGACTGATCGCGCAGCTCGTGCTGCTGGCGTCGGTGGTGAAGTGCTTTGTAGCGTCTTCTAAGGGAGTTTGAAATGTCTCGTATAGCAAAAGCTCCCATCAGCATCCCTAGCGGTGTAACCGTTAAGGTAGATGCAGAAAATATCAGCGTTAAAGGTGGCAAGGGCGAACTGTCCATGGCTATCAATCAAAACGTTGAAGTAAAGAACGAAGATAATGTTCTGAGTTTTGCCCCTCGTGGTGGTTCTCGTCAGGCTAACGCCATGGCTGGTACTACTCGCGCGCTGGTAAACAACATGGTGGTCGGTGTGACTGAAGGTTTCGAAAAGAAACTGGAACTGATTGGTGTTGGTTATCGTGCCGCTGCTAAAGGCAAGGTTCTGAACCTGACTCTGGGCTTCTCCCATCCAATCGACTATCAGCTGCCTGAAGGCATCACTGCCGAAGTGGCTGCTCAGACTACCGTTATCCTCAAGGGTGCGGACAAGCAGAAGATTGGCCAGGCTGCTGCAGAAATTCGCGCCTTCCGTCCGCCAGAGCCTTATAAAGGTAAGGGTGTTCGTTACGCCGACGAATATGTGCGTCGTAAAGAAGCTAAGAAGAAATAACGGTAGGGCAGGATTATGAGCGTAAAGAAAGATTCTCGTCTGCGTCGTGCCCGTCGCTCTCGCATCAAGATGCGCGAGCTGGGTGCTACACGCCTGTGCGTCCACCGCACTCCACAGCACATCTACGCACAGTTGATCTCCGGTGACGGTAGCCAGGTTCTGGCCACTGCTTCTACCGTTGAGAAAGATCTGCGTGATGGCGCTACCAGTAACGCTGAAGCTGCGTCCAAGGTTGGTCAGTTGATCGCCGAACGCGCCAAGGCTGCTGGTATCTCTAAGGTTGCTTTTGACCGTTCTGGGTTTAAATACCACGGACGTGTTAAGGCGTTGGCAGAAGCGGCGCGTGAAGGCGGCCTGGAATTCTAAAGGTTAGGTTATGGCAAATCACGAACAGAAAGACGGTGACCTACAGGAGAAGTTGATCCAGGTTAACCGTGTTGCCAAAGTGGTCAAGGGTGGTCGTGTATTCGGCTTCACCGCTCTGACCGTGGTTGGTGACGGTAAAGGTAAAGTCGGCTTCGGTCGCGGTAAGGCCCGTGAAGTGCCTGTCGCGATTCAGAAGGCGATGGAGCAAGCACGTCGTAACATGGTCAGTGTTGACCTGAACGGTACAACTCTGCAGTACGCTGTAAAAGCCCGTCATGGTGCTTCTAAGGTTTACATGCAGCCTGCATCTGAAGGTACTGGTGTAATTGCCGGTGGTGCGATGCGTGCGGTGTTGGAACTAGCAGGCGTTCATAACGTTCTGGCTAAGTGCTACGGCTCTACTAACCCAGTTAACGTTGTTCGCGCGACAGTAGAAGGTCTGAAGGCGGTTCGTTCCCCTGAAGATGTTGCTGCTAAGCGTGGCAAGTCTGTGGAAGAGATTCTGGGGTAATAGCGATGGCTAAGAAAATTAATGTGACGCTGTTCCGTAGTCCGATCAGCACTCTGCCTAACCACAAGTTGTGCGTTAAAGGTTTGGGTCTGCGTCGTATCGGTCAAACGGTTGAAGTAGAGGACTCTCCTTCCGTACGTGGCATGATCAATAAGGTCAGCTACATGGTACGGGTTGAAGGCGAGTAAGAGTCCGAGGTGGTCGACTTAGGGTCGGCCACTCAAGATAGTGGAGAGACACATCATGCGTCTAAATACTCTGAGCCCAGCTGCTGGTTCCAAGAAAGCACCTAAGCGTGTTGGTCGTGGTATCGGTAGTGGTTTGGGTAAGACCGCAGGTCGCGGTCACAAAGGTTTGAAGTCCCGTTCCGGCGGTAGTGTCAAGCCTGGTTTCGAAGGTGGTCAGATGCCTATTCAGCGTCGTCTGCCTAAGTTTGGCTTTACTTCCCGTCAAGCAGCTTACCGTGCTGAGATTCGTCTGAACGAACTCGCTAAGGTAGAAGCTGACGTGATCGATCTGGCTGCTCTTGAGCAGGCCAATATCATCAGTCGCGACATCAAAGAAGCTAAGGTTATCCTTTCTGGTGAGCTGACCAAGGCGGTTACCGTCAAAGGTCTGAAAGTCACTAAGGGTGCCAAGGCTGCCATTGAAGCGGCAGGCGGAAAAGTCGAGGAATAACATTCAATGGCTAAGCAAGGAACTATTCCATCCGGTAACCAAAGTGGTTTGGGCGAGCTTAAATCTCGTCTGCTCTTTGTATTTCTGGCAATAGTGGTTTACCGAATCGGTGCACACATTCCGGTACCCGGAATTAACCCCGATCGCCTTGCTGCTATGTTTGAACAAAACCAAGGCACTATCCTGAGCCTGTTTAACATGTTCTCGGGTGGTGCTTTGGAACGCATGAGTATTTTGGCGCTGGGCATTATGCCGTATATTTCGGCGTCGATTATCATGCAACTGCTGACTGTGGTCAGCCCTCATCTGGAGCAACTCAAGAAAGAGGGTGAAGCCGGTCGACGGAAAATTAGCCAATATACCCGCTACGGTACGGTTATTCTCGCTACCGTTCAATCATTAGGTATGGCGGTCGGTCTCGCAGGGCAAGGTGTTGCCTTTAGCGCAGACCTAAGCTTTTATTTCGTCGCTGTCGTTACTCTCGTTTCCGGGGCTGTTTTCCTGATGTGGCTCGGTGAGCAAATCACCGAACGTGGAATCGGTAACGGTATTTCTCTGCTGATCTTCGCAGGTATTGTCGCTGGGCTCCCCGGAGCTATCGGTCAATCTTTTGAAGCATCACGTCAGGGCGATCTGAATATTCTGGCGCTGCTGTTTATTGCTGTACTGGCAATGCTGACAGTGGCTTTCGTAGTGTTTATGGAGCGCGGTCAACGCCGTATCACCATCAACTACGCGAAACGCCAGCAAGGTCGTAAGATGTACGCTGCACAAACCAGTCACCTGCCGCTGAAAGTCAATATGGCTGGGGTTATCCCGCCCATCTTTGCTTCCAGTATTCTGCTGTTCCCGGCCTCTATTGGTCAGTGGTTCGGTCAGACTGAAGGTATGGATTGGCTGCAAGATATTTCATTGGCGCTTGGCCCAGGCCAGCCTCTGTATATTATCCTGTTTGCTGCTGCTGTTATCTTCTTCTGCTACTTCTATACGGCGTTGATGTTTAACCCGAAAGATGTGGCGGATAACCTTAAGAAATCTGGTGCCTTTATTCCCGGTATTCGTCCCGGTGACCAATCGGCGCGGTACATCGATAGTGTTCTATCTCGTCTGACGCTGTTTGGCGCGCTGTATATCACTGCAGTATCGCTAATGCCTCAGTTCTTGGTAGTGGCTTGGAACGTACCGTTCTATTTTGGTGGAACATCGCTGTTGATCGTGGTTGTTGTGGTTATGGATTTCATGGCCCAAGTGCAATCGCATCTGATGTCTCATCAATATGAGTCACTGATGAAAAAATCAAATCTCAAGGGTGGAAGTGGCGGCTTGCTTCGCTAATTCCGACCAATTGGAGTAGATCATGAAAGTACGTGCATCTGTAAAAAAGATCTGCCGTAACTGCAAGATTGTCCGCCGTAACGGTACCGTGCGGGTGATCTGCAAAGTTGAGCCACGCCACAAGCAGCGTCAGGGTTAATATCCGAAACGCATTAGTGCAAAGGGAGCAAATGGTGGGTTGATTTTTAGACAGTCACCCTGTACTATTTTGCGCCTTTCGTGGAAAGGTTAAAGACTAGCGAGTTGTAATCTTGGATCCGAGCCAAGCAGCCGCATTAAAGATTACAACCGATAACGGAGTAAATTGAATGGCCCGTATAGCTGGCGTCAACATTCCAGACAATAAGCATGCGGTTATCTCCTTAACCTACATCTATGGTGTGGGCCGCACGACTGCTGCACAACTGTGTGCGACAGTCGGAATTGAGCAAAGCTCAAAGATTGGAGATCTGTCTGAAGAGCAACTGGATGCCATCCGTGGCGAAGTTGCCAAGTTGAGTGTTGAAGGTGACCTCCGTCGTGAGGTTAACATGAATATTAAGCGTCTTATGGACCTTGGTTGTTTTCGCGGCATTCGTCATCGCCGCAGCCTGCCCGTTCGCGGTCAGCGCACGAAAACTAATGCGCGTACCCGTAAAGGGCCGCGTAAGCCAATCCGTAAGTAGTGTAAGCGATAGGAATTTTCCCATATGGCTAAGCCAGGTACTCGCACACGTAAAAAAGTTAAAAAGCAGGTGGTTGATGGGTTCGCCCACATTCACGCTTCTTTTAACAACACAATTGTGACCATTACTGACCGTCAGGGTAATACTCTGAGCTGGGCAACTGCTGGTGGCTCAGGCTTCCGTGGTTCTCGTAAGAGCACTCCATTCGCCGCGCAGGTTGCTGCCGAGCGTGCTGGAGCCGCTGCGCAGGAGTATGGCCTTAAAAACCTAGACGTTTTCGTGAAGGGCCCAGGGCCCGGTCGTGAATCCGCCGTTCGTGCTTTGAACAACGTTGGATACAAGATCACTAACATCACGGACGTGACGCCTATCCCACACAATGGATGTCGTCCGCCCAAGAAGCGTCGCGTTTAATCAGGAGACGGTAGAATGGCTCGTTATATTGGACCTAAGTGTAAGCTGTCTCGTCGTGAAGGAACTGATCTGTTCCTGAAGAGCGGCGTTCGCGCACTGGACTCCAAGTGCAAGGCGGAAACGCCTCCAGGTGCACATGGTGCTCGTCGTGGACGTCTGTCTGACTACGGTCTGCAGCTTCGTGAAAAACAAAAAGTACGTCGTATCTACGGTGTACTAGAGCGTCAATTCCGCAGTTACTACAAAGAAGCGGCACGCCTTAAGGGTGCTACGGGTGAAAACCTGCTTCAGCTGTTGGAAGGACGACTGGACAACGTGGTTTATCGCATGGGATTCGGTTCCACCCGTGCAGAAGCCCGTCAAATCGTTTCTCACAAAGCGATTTTGGTCAACGGTGAGACGGTTAACATCCCGTCTTATCAAGTAAAAGCCGGTGACGTTGTTGCCGTGCGTGAAAAGGCTAAGACTCAGCTGCGCATCAAAAACGCACTGGAGCTGGCTTCTCAGCGTACAGCAGTCGAGTGGGTTGAAGTGGATAGTTCTAAGATGGAAGGCACCTTTAAGGCAGCCCCTGAAAGAAATGAACTGCCCGCAGAGATCAACGAACAGCTGATCGTCGAACTTTACTCTAAGTAAGACTTAAATTGCTAGGTGGATAGAATGCAGGCTTCAGTCAACGAATTTCTAAGTCCAAATCGCATCGATGTTCAGGAAGTTAGCGCCACCCGTGCGCAGGTTTCCCTTGAGCCTCTCGAGCGTGGATTTGGACACACTCTGGGCAATGCCTTGCGACGGATTCTTCTGTCGTCTATGCCTGGTTGTGCGGTATCAGAAGTGGAAATCGAAGGTGTGCTGCACGAGTACAGCGCTATTGAAGGTGTGCAGGAGGATGTCATTGAGATCCTGCTGAACCTGAAAGGCGTTTCCGTGGTAATGCACAGCGGTGAAGAAGCACTTCTAACGCTGACTAAAAAAGGCCCCGGCGTAGTAACTGCCGGTGACATCCAGTTGACTCAGGATGTCGAGGTCGCCAACCCGGATCATGTGATTGCTCATCTCAACGATAACGCTGAGCTGGCCATGCAATTGAAAGTGACCCGTGGTCGCGGTTACGTCCCAGCGGACGTTCGTGACACTGGCGAAGAAGAGAGCCGTCCCATTGGTCGTCTGTTGCTTGATGCAACTTACAGCCCGGTTCGTCGTGTTTCCTATGTTGTAGAGAGTGCGCGTGTTGAACAGCGCACAGACCTCGACAAGCTGGTGCTCGACATGGAGACCAACGGTTCTATCGACCCTGAAGAGGCTATTCGTCGCGCTGCAACTATTATGCAGCAGCAACTGGTTGCCTTTGTTGACCTTGAGAGCGCAGACGCGGCTGTTGAGGCGGAGCCTGAGCCGGAGATTGATCCGATTCTGCTGCGTCCAGTTGATGATCTGGAGCTGACTGTTCGTTCAGCTAACTGCCTCAAGGCAGAAAACCTTTACTACATCGGTGATCTGATTCAGCGCACCGAAGTTGAATTGCTTAAGACGCCTAACCTGGGCAAGAAGTCTCTGACTGAGATCAAAGACGTTCTTGCATCTAAGGGTCTGTCGCTTGGCATGCGTCTGGAAAACTGGCCGCCTGCAAGCATCAGGGGCGATGACAAGGTCGCTTCCTAAGCGTCGAGATCAACGTTTAGTTTTGTAGGGAATTAAACATGCGCCATCGTAAGAGTGGTCGTCATCTAAATCGCACAAGCACACATCGCCAAGCGATGTTCAAGAACATGGCAGTGTCCCTGTTCGAGCATGAAGTGATTAAGACGACCTTACCAAAAGCTAAAGAGCTACGTCGCGTTGCAGAGCCTTTGATCACATTGGCTAAGAACGACTCCGTAGCAAACCGCCGTCTGGCTTTCTCCCGTACCCGCAGCAAGCTAGCTGTAGGTAAACTGTTTAACGAGCTGGGTCCTCGCTACGCCAACCGTCCTGGAGGTTACATCCGTATCCTCAAGTGTGGTTTCCGCGCTGGCGATAACGCCCCTATGGCTTTCGTTGAACTGGTAGATCGCCCGGTTATCGCTGAAGAAGTCGATGAGACTAGCGAAGACTAAATAGCGGTTGCAGTACAAAAAACCCGGCCTTGGCCGGGTTTTTTATTGCCTGTGATTCCGTCATAAATATATGGGATAGCAGTGTTCAGGTTAGGAGCTTCCTAGGAGGCTCCTCCTGAAACTGAATCAGCGCCCCAGTAATGGTTTCAGAAAACGCCCTGTATGGGAGTGCTCCATATTTGCAACGGCTTCCGGTGTGCCGGTAGCGATAATCTGACCGCCATTGATGCCGCCTTCCGGACCCAGGTCGACAATCCAGTCTGCAGTTTTGATCACATCCAAATTGTGTTCGATTACCACAATAGTGTTACCGTGGTCGCGAAGACGATGGAGTACGTTCAATAACTGCTGAATGTCGTAGAAGTGCAGTCCGGTAGTGGGTTCGTCAAGAATATACAGGGTGTTTCCGGTGTCTCGTTTGGAGAGCTCTTTGGCCAGCTTAACCCGTTGCGCTTCACCACCAGATAGGGTGGTGGCTGCCTGTCCCAGATGAATGTAGGACAGGCCTACGTCGATGAGGGTTTGCAGCCGTCGAGCTAGCATTGGTACTGGGTCGAAAAACTCCCGGGCGTCCTCCACCGTCATATCCAAAACCTGATGGATGTTCTTGCCTTTGTACCTAATCTCCAGGGTTTCCCGGTTGTAGCGTTTGCCTTTGCAGACGTCACAGGGGACGTAGATATCGGGCAGGAAATGCATCTCAACTTTGATAACACCATCGCCCTGGCAGGCCTCGCAGCGGCCTCCTTTAACATTGAAGCTGAATCGGCCGGGCTTATAGCCTCGAGAGCGAGCTTCTTGGGTGGCGGCAAACAGCTCCCGGATCGGGGTGAAAATGCCAGTATAGGTGGCAGGATTAGAGCGTGGCGTGCGGCCAATGGGGCTCTGGTCGATGTCCACTACCTTGTCGAGGTGGTTGAGACCGTCGATATGGTCGTGAGGAGCGATCTCCAGAGTAGAGGCCTTATTCAGTGCGGTTGCTGCCAGTGGGTAGAGGGTGGCATTGATCAGGGTGGACTTACCCGAGCCAGAGACGCCGGTGACGCAGGTCATCAAGCCGATAGGGATATCCAGATCTACCTGATTAAGGTTGTTGCCGGTGGCTCCCAGTAGTTTTAGCCAACGTTGATCGTCAACAGTAGTGCGCTGTTCGGGAATGGCAATGGATTTGCCGCCGCTGAGATACTGTCCCGTCATGGAATCGGTGCAATCCATAATGGTCTGGGGAGTTCCCTGAGCGATAATTTCGCCACCGTGAACCCCTGCGCCAGGGCCGATGTCGATTACGTGGTCTGCCAGTCGGATGGCATCTTCATCATGCTCAACCACGATCACCGTGTTGCCAAGATCGCGCAGGTGGGTGAGCGTCTTTAGCAAGCGCTCATTGTCACGTTGATGCAGGCCGATGGAGGGTTCATCAAGGATGTACATGACCCCTACCAGGCCGGCTCCGATCTGGCTGGCCAGGCGGATTCGCTGTGCTTCACCACCGGACAAACTGTCTGCGTTTCGATCCAGAGTCAGGTAGTCGAGGCCGACGTTTACCAGAAAATCCAGGCGAGCACGGATCTCTTTGAGAATTTTATCTGCGATTTCCCCCTGTTTGCCTTCGAGCTTCAGATTGCCGAAATACTTCGAGCAGATGCCGACACCCATGGAGGTGATGTCTGAGATGTTTCTCTCATCGATAAAGACGCTGCGAGCGTCTCGGCGTAATCGTGATCCTTTGCAGGAAGGGCAGGGTTGCTGAGTCTGAAACTTAGCCAGATCTTCGCGGACCGATTGAGATTCAGTCTCGCGAAAACGGCGGGTCATGTTAGGAATGACCCCTTCGAAAGGATGCTCCTTGATGGCGATTTCGCCACGATCACTGAGATATTTGAAGCTGATCTTTTCTCGGCCGGTCCCTTGCAGTACTGCTTGTTGCTGTTTTTGGTTCAGCTCTCGAAAAGGCGTATCGGTGCGGAATCCATAGTGTTCTCCCAGAGCAGTAAGCAATTGGAAGTAGTAAACGCTACGTCGATCCCAGCCCCGAATAGCGCCCTCTGCCAGTGACAGGCCGGAATCGACTATTACTTTGTCGGGATCGAAAAACAGCCGTGAACCTAGGCCGTCACAGCTGGAGCAGGCACCATGAGGGTTGTTGAAAGAGAATAGCCTCGGTTCCAGCTCCTGGATACTGTGGCCGCACTTGGGGCAGGCGAATCGAGCTGAAAATACAAGATCTTTGCCGTCGCCATCCATAAAACTGAGTAGCGCCAGACCGTCGGTCAGTTCCAGGCATGTTTCTAAAGATTCTGCCAGACGTGTATCGATATCGGCACGAATCTTAAAGCGATCAACCACCACTTCGATGTTGTGTTTCTTATTCTTATCCAGCTCCGGTGGGCTGTCGAGGTCCACCACCAGGCCGTTGATCCGAGCACGGACAAAACCCTGAGTCTTGAGGTTGTTAAGAATATGCAGGTGTTCGCCCTTACGATCTTGCACCACCGGTGCCAGCAGCATCACCTTTGCGCCTTCATCCAAGGCCAAAATCTGATCCACCATCTGGCTGATGGTCTGGGCCTTCAGGGGAAGGTCGTGATCCGGGCAGCGAGGTTCGCCGGCCCGGGCAAACAGTAATCGAAGATAATCATAGATCTCGGTAATCGTGCCCACCGTTGAGCGGGGATTATGAGAGGTGGATTTCTGCTCGATGGAGATGGCCGGAGACAGGCCTTCAATATGGTCAACGTCAGGTTTTTCCATCATCGACAGGAACTGTCGAGCATAGGTGGAGAGGGATTCCACATAGCGACGTTGACCCTCGGCATAGAGAGTGTCGAAAGCTAAAGAGGACTTCCCGGATCCCGATAAACCGGTAATCACTATGAGTTTATCTCGAGGGATGTCGAGGTCGATGTTCTTTAAATTGTGAGTTCGGGCGCCGCGTACGCTGATAGTGTCCATCTTGGCCTCATAATGACAGCAGACCGACCATTATATAGTGATCAATGAGCTGATAACTATCAGCAGTTCACCTCTGGTTAGAAAATTTCCTGGTGGATCGAATTTCAGTGGATCTCTTGTGTCCGTGATCGGTAAATCAAACGCTCCGTTATGACTCAGATGTGGTATTCTAAAACGCTTTTCAGGTGGCTGGTGCTGTAGGTGGGTGCCCGCTAAACAGAATTCATCGATTAAGGGCAGAAACAACCATGGCTCGTGGTGTAAATAAAGTTATTTTTCATCATCTGCACCGGACTATAGGTTTAGCTATAGGTTAGAAGCGGTAGCCGTATTGCCTGTTTGAGAAAGTGAAAGGCCCTATGTATTTATCTAGATAGTTATGGCCACCCTGCCCTGTAAGAATGTGTAGAAATAGGGTGTGGCGATGACTGCTGCTTTAGGGCGATTGTTGCAGTCAAGAGTTGCTCTTAAAAGCTCATATGAAACTACTACACGTTTGCGAGGGTCGGGGATAGGTGGAGGCCGCTGCACTGTCTATTTAAGATGCAAGGTGTTTGGCGGATGAGCCTAGTAGAGCTAATTTATACATGTTTGGTATGTTTAGCCTTTCCAGCTATGAGCTGGAGCTAAAAGCAAGTTAGAAAGCCCTCCGACTTGAAACGGTGCCAAGGCGTTGAGTCAACGCTTCACAAAGCTTCCAAGTCTTTTGAACATGGACGTACCTTGATATTGGTTGCTGATGTCGATGTGATCGTCGATAAATTTGCCATACATTCCCTTTTTGTCTTGGTGCGCCAGTTACACATCGATATCATATTTATCGATCCAGTTTGTCAGTACCTGCTGGCTTTTGATGCCTAATAATTTTGCAGCCTTTGTCTTGTTTCCGCCCGAAGCTTTCATCGCCATGGGGACATAGTGGCGCGGGATATCTCCGATAATTTTCTGTATATCAAAACTGTGGTCTAGTTGGCGGGAGAACAAGTCGGTGCTGATGGAGGGTGGCTGAAGTGTGGCGTCTTTCAGGTCTTTAGCTGTGAGATTGTCCCCATTGCACCATATAGCGGCACGAAGCAGTGTGGATCTTAGTTCCCTGACATTGCCAGGCCAACTATGTTGTACGATGAAGTTTTTTGCTGAAACAGAAATTTTTTTGCTTCGGTACCCTGGCTGATCTGCTAGGTCTTTATTGATTTCCCCTATGAGGTGGTTTGCCAACTCGCCGATTTCTCCTGTGCGAGAATTTAGTGGCGGGAGTTCTAAGATTCCAACGGCAATGCGATAGAAAAGGTCGAGTCGGAACAGATTTTCAGCGGTCATTTCCAACAGGTTTCTATGTGTGGCGGCGATGATGCGCACATCGACTTTAATTTCTTTATTGGAACCGACCGGTTGAAATGCGCCTTCTTGCAGGACTCGAAGCAAGCGTACTTGAGCTTCCAGTGGTAACTCGCCAATTTCATCCAAGAATAGAGTGCCTCCATCGGCATCACGAAAACAACCAGGACTTTCTTTGTTAGCACCAGTAAATGCCCCTCTTTCATGCCCAAATAGCTTTGATTCGATTAATTCTGAAGGAATGGCACCACAGTTGATGGGAATGAAGGGTCCATTCTTTCTTTGGCCTGCGTGATGAATTGCGCGAGCGAATAGTTCTTTTCCTGTGCCTGACTCGCCAAGCAATAAAGTCGGCACATCCATATCTGCTAATCGTTGTGCTCGCTGTTTGGCACGCTGCATTTCTTCACTAGTGCCGAAGATATCTTCGAATGCTGAATCTTCAGGAGCTACTGCTTGAGCGACCTTAGTTAGGGATCCTGTGATTAAGTCCCTGGCATGAGATAATCCTTACCTTCATGATTTGGGGAATGCTCGATGGATCACCAGCTCACTTTCGCCGATAGTG
>JAPHRD010000093.1 GCA_026196225.1 Motiliproteus sp. | reverse complement strand
ATTACGGCAAGTATATTTGTTTAAATGGGATCGTTAATAACAAAGGAAATAGCTTGTGAAGAACTTTTTTTACAGAATCGTTTTTCTACAGGCTCGTTATGCGTAATGAGATCGAATTGAACTATGGCGAATAATTGGAATATTCCGGCAGAGCTAGAAAAGGAAGTCCGAGAAAGAGATAAGATCTACGTGTATTGCGGTAATGAGTTTCTTTCACACAAAGAGTCTACCAAAGCCTCCGCAAGCTGGGAGCACATCATAAATGATGCCTCCATTATCACCAAAGAAAATATCTGCCTCTGTTGTCGCGGTTGCAATGCAAGCAAAGGTCAAAAGCAGCTTTCGGCTTGGCTTCAAACTAAATACTGCAAGGAGCGTGGTATTAACTCAGATTCAAATGCACCAATAATCAAGCGGGCAATTGCAAATGGGCAGTAACGTCACGCTTAACAAGGCCAACCACAATCGTGCAATGCAAAAAACGCATTCACTGGACAGCCTACGCGTTTTGCCTTCCCCTGCTGGCGGCGTTAAGCCTAAAGACACTATCCAATGAAAAATTCATGGAAAATCAGAACAGCAGTTCTCGAAGATGCTAAGGGTCTCCGAGAGTGCATGGACTCGGCCTATGCTTGTTACCAAGAGCGCATGGGTGGCAAGCGACTACCGCCCATGGATCTAGATTATGCCGATGAAATTCAAAACTACCCCACCTGGGTTGCCGAGTGCGAAGGCAAGGTAGTTGGGGGTATCACTATGATGTTTGAAGATGATTACGCATCGATTGCCAATATTGGCATCCATCTGGATTTTCAGGGTCAAGGACTGGGAGGCGGGCTTATGAAGTTTGCCGAAGCACAGGCGAAAGAAAACTATTACTCAGAGTTACGTCTAGCCACCCACGTGCTCCTCACCGAAAACGTCGCTTTGTATCTTCACCTGGGCTGGGTGGAATATGATTGCGATGACGTCCGCATTTATATGAGAAAAGTAATTTGACTGCACAATGAGCAGCTCTAAAACGGCTAAGGTAATACCGCCAACCGTTGCCAGTGACGCTGGATTTTTGATCCTCGCACCGCTACTGCTTTCTATTCAATCCATAATGACAGAGTCGTAATTCCCTCTGTGGACCATAGAAATAAGATGTAGTTGATGTCCTATGATTGATCTTTATTGTGAACGGCTCGGCCCAGAACTGTTGGCAGAACCGGTCAATGCACTTACCAATCTTTCGTTTTTGGTTGCCGCCTGGGCAAGCTGGAAGTTATCCAAGCGGGAAAGGCAATGGACGTTGGATATCTGGTTGTTAATCGCTTTAATGGCAGCGATAGGTTTGGGGAGTGCTTTGTTTCATACCTTCGCAACCTACTGGGCGCAGCTGGCTGATGTAATTCCAATCATGCTGTTTCAGGTCTGTTTTCTGGTGATCTATAGTCGCCGAGTTATTGGCCTTAGTGTTTTGCAGGCAGCGATTGCTGTGGTAGCGTTTTTTGCCGCAGGTATTGGGGTAGAGCAATTTTCACACCTTCTTAACGGCTCGTTGGCCTATGCGCCAGCCTTTCTGGTGCTGCTGATTTTGGGTATTTACCAATGGCAACAGCGGTTGCGGGAGCCTTACTTATTGCTGGCTGCATCCACGCTCTTTCTGGTGTCCTTGAGTTTCCGCACGATGGACAACGCAATCTGTCCGAATTTTGAGTTGGGGACTCATTTTCTCTGGCACCTGTTAAATGGACTGCTGCTCTATTGGCTTTTAAAGGGACTGGTTGTCAATATCGCTTTTAGGCCCTAGAGGCATTCTGTTATTAAGTTTTCTGGGTAAAAAATTTAAGTCTGGATATTTTATAGGGGACTGAAAACCGCCCCCTAATCCTTTTTATTTTGGATAAATAATTAGTGAATCTTCTGGACTGCAGGCAGTAACAGACTGGCTGCTTCTGTCTTACCAGGTGCCTTCAGCTGGGTTCCAAAGCTAGATTGGGGTCCTCGCAAAACTTCAATTTTTTGAATCTTGTCGTAGTTTAGGGAAAGATTCTCCGTAGGACGTTCGCGATAGGTGGCAGAAGGAGAAATATTCCAACCACGGTTGCTACCGGCGTTCCATTTTGTATCTAGACCTCTCAGGCGGATTCCGGTATTCCATTCAGGATTTTGGGTAGGGATCCTTTTTACCGTGGTACTTAGGGAATCCAGATTGATCCAATCTTTATGGTTCTGATCTTGGGTGTTTTGGCTCGGTGTATAGCGGAAATCGCCTTTAATAGAGCCATATCTTGAAAAATCACCGGCATAGCTCTGGCTGCAGAAAGTGGCTAGCAATAGGGCTGAAATGGTCAAGTTAGTTTTAATCTTCATCGATTTATCCTCGCGTATGAAACGGTCTGTTATTTTTCGTTTGCTGTAACCGCGTCTGATAAAAAAGAACGGCTATTCAGCAAACCTACAACGTGAGTGGCAGCTTCTAAGAAAGGGGTTCAATATTTTGCGGATGTTGCAGATTGGGTGCAGATTACACAGAGGCTATCGGCAAGATTAATGAGGTTGCGCAGGCGAACTGTTTGATCGATTCAGAGATACCCAGCGTATAGGCGCAGAGTTCTAATGGCTAACGAACAGCTGTGGGTTGGGCCTTTCGCAGCTGGAATCTAGTTAGCCACCGTTATGCAATTGCGGCCCGCTTCTTTGGCTTGGTGAAGGGTATGTTGTGTGCGTTCCACTAGTCTGCTGACGGAATCACCAGATTGGTATTCGGCAATCCCGATGCTAATGGCGGCGAAAAGCGGTTCGCCATTTTCTAGCTCAAATTGGTAATTGGCGAGGCGTTTAAGAATTCGTTCGGCAACTACATTGGCATCTTGTTGCTTGGTTCCTGGCAGTAGGATTGCAAATTGTTGGTCCTGATAACGATAGCCACTATCCATACCTCGGAGTGAGTTTTGGATAAGGTTGCCGAAGGTCTTTAATATCTCATCGCCCTGGTGTTGGCCGTATTCGATATTGAGTTGATCGAAATTGTGAAAGTCTAGGAAACAAAGTGAGAAGGGCTGTTTAAAGCGACTTGCGTTGGCCGTAGCCTGTTCCAGTTGCTGGTGGAAAAAACGGGAATTATAGAGTTTGGTGAGATTGTCGGTAATGCTTTGTGAACGGTATCGTCGCTCTCGTTCGATCAGGTCCATCTCGTTCTTTTTGCGATCACTGATATTCATCAGGGTTTCGATGGCGCCGATCACTTCCCCCTGACTGTTGTGCAATTTGGAGGCAGTAAAATGCAGCCATTCGCCGCTTTCCCCACATTCCGGAAAGAAATCTTCCGCCTCATAGGCATCGGCAATCAGCGTTGAACGCTGATATTTATGAGTGTAGTAGTGTTGGACGTCGGCGTCTTTGGCGCCTTCCAGCATCAGGTCTGCCAAGCAAGGGCGGGGGGAAGCGTAGAAAGGTTTCCAGTGATTACGGGTGCCGATCATTGCTGAACGGTCCAGGCCTGTGAGCGCTTCCAGCGCGCTGTTCCAATGACGAACTACATGGTTGGTATCGATAACGAAAGTCGGCAGCGCGATACGATCGGTTATCTGCAAAAACATCGATTGTTCGACGTTGTCATCAAGCTCTAGTGTGGGGGCGAAATTTCCAATGACTGCTTCTACGGGCATAACTGGGAGACCACTCTTTGCTACAAATGCTGCGGTGCAGTATGGCAAACTATGAGCGAAAACAGAGTTAGACAAAAGGTGTGTAAAATATATACACCTTTGTGAAGGTCGATTTAAAGATGTGGTGTTGAGTTGCAGGGATTAAGGTTAAATGCGACGGCTGTATTGGCCGGGACTGCAGCCCACCAGCTTTTTGAAAACTCGTCCCATATGGCTCTGATTCGAGAATCCAGCGCTTAAAGCCAGCTGAGAAAGATTGGCCTTTTGGCCCTTCCTTTGAAAGTTCTTCAACACCGTTTTCACTTTCTCGATGCGTATCCGCATAACGTATTGCTGGGGTGTTTCGGAAAAACTGATTTTGAACATCCGGCAGAAATGGTACTGGCTCAGACCGGTCAGATCAGCTAATTCCTGCAACGATATCTGGCGGTGAGTATGGGCCTCGACGTAATCCCGTAGATGGCGTTGAGCTTGCGGAGAGAGGCCTCCCTGGAGACTAGATTGCGGTGCGCGCCGGGGAATATCGACAGATTTTATAAGATTGACCAGCAGGGTGTTTATCGCCTGCTCAAGGGCCAAATGGTTTGCCGGTGCATGCCAATCCCAGCTTAGCAGCGCATGGCGAACAATGGCTTCCAGATGTTGATCGCGGGAAAAGGACAATAAGGGCAGTTCAACCAACCTGGGATCCAAATCGAAGGTTTCCATGGCCAGACGTTTGAGATAGTCATCACAGAAATACAGGTGCACGAAAGACTGATCACCGCCCACTGTCCAGGCGGAATAGGAGTCTTTTGGCATCAGGCAGAAGAGCCCCGGTGCGCCATGGGGAGACTGGATATCGGAACGCTGCGTTTGATAGCCACCTTGGAGATACAGGCTGAAAGTATGCTGCCCCGTGTTCTCATAGAAAACGTGTTCGTTACCGTTTTCATACTGGACCGCTCTGACTCCTTCAGACAGGTTCAGGCTACGCAGTGGTTTGGCCTTTGATTCTGTGAAGGGAATCGGCCGGTTTCGAAGCGCTTGATCGCTGGATATGGGGTGTTGGGGCAATTCAATCTGCATGGTCTCAGTGTAGAGGTCCAAAGATTCGGGCTCAAATGCTGGGGGTCGATTAACCGCAATATTGTGATAAAAATCACAAGCTGGTGAAATTAAGTTGGCACTGTCCGTGAAATGCTTGCCTCTGGAAACTTTAGGAGGCAACGATGACCGCTGCACTGTATTTGGCAACTCTGTTTATCTGGGGTGGGTCTTGGCTGGCGATAAAATTTCAGGCTGGGCCGGTTCCTATTCCTGTGGCGGTGTTCCACCGTTTCCTACTTGCTGCCCTGTTAATGATGCTGTTGATGGTGCTGTTTCGCCGTTTGCAGAAAGCTTCCGTGAGTGATCATGGCTTTTTTCTGCTGCAAGCCTGCTGCCTATTCTCGTTTAACTTTATGGCGTTTTACGCGGCCACTCACTATATCGCCAGCGGTCTGGTTGCTGTAGTGATGTCCACGGCGACACTGTTTAACGCCATGCACGGACGTATTTTCTGGGGTAGCGCCACCACTCTGGGATTCAGGTTGGGAGCGCCTCTGGGCATCTTGGGTTTGCTGTTACTGTTTTGGACAGATCTACAGTCTAGTCAGTGGTCAGCCGATGCATTGCTGGGCATTGGCTATGCGCTACTGGGGACCTGGCTGTTCTCTTTGGGCAACATGGTTAGTGTGCGTCACGCAAACCGAGGTATTCAGCCAGCCACCAGTAACGCTTGGGGGATGATCTATGGCTGCGTGATTCTGCTTTTGATCATCATATTACGTGCTGGCCCCTGGGTCTGGGATGGATCGGTCCACTATCTGGGAGGCTTGGCCTATCTGTCGATCCTTGCTTCTGTGGTAGGCTTTTCTACCTATCTGATGCTGGTCAACAGGATTGGCGCCAACAATGCCGCCTATGTACTGGTTGCAACGCCGGTGATAGCTCTGACGCTGTCTAATTTGTATGAGGGGTATCAATGGTCGCTGCTATCGATTTTTGGGTTGGTACTGATAGCGGTTGGAAACCTGGCGGTATTGGGGTGGGAGAAACTTAAATGGGTCCGCACTGATTTTGGTAGAGTATCTGTATATTTGACGAATAGAACTAGGTAGTGATCGTCCGCGATTAGCTTTGATATCTGAGCTGCTATTGATTCAGTCAGAAGTCTCGTTATCCGCTACCATTACGCAATCCCGTCCTGCATCCTTAGCCTGGTAAAGAGCTTGATCGGCACGTTTTAGCAGGCCGCGGACGGTATCCCCTGAGTGATATTCTGCGATACCGATGCTGACAGAAGCGTTAAGGCACTTTCCTCTTTCTAGTTGGAAGTGATGGTCGCTCAGATGTTGGCGAATACGTTCAGCGACTAATTTGGCGCCATTTTCGTCTGTTCCTGGTAGTAGCAGCGCAAACTCTTCTCCACCGTATCGATAGCCGCTGTCTACTTTTCGAAGAGAGCTGCTGACCATCTCAGCGAAACTTTCCAATACTTTATCGCCCACCAAGTGGCCATGGTTGTCGTTAAGCTGCTTGAAGTGATCCAGATCGAGAAAACAGAGTGAAAAAGGGCGTTCGAATCGTTCGGTATTGGCAACAGCCAGTTCCAGTTGCTGGTGAAAATAGCGGGAGTTATAGAGACCGGTAAGGCTGTCGGTAATACTTTGCTCGCGGTAGGTGCGTTCCCGTGCAATCAGTTCCAGTTCGGCCTTCTTGCGGCCACTGATATTCATCAGCGTCTCGATGGCTCCGATCACTTCACCCTGGCTGTTGTGAAGGGGAGCGGCGGTAAAGTGCAACCACTCGCCATCTTCTCCGCACTCCGGGAAGAAATCTTCTGCCTCGTAGGCATCGTTTATCAGTGTGGATCGCAGGTATTTGTTTTTGTAGTAGCGCAGCACTTCTTCATCTTGGCCGCCTTCTAGCATCAGATCGGCAAGACAGGGCCGGGGTGATCGGTAAAAGGGTTTCCAATGATTGCGGCTGCCGATCATCTCTGACCGATCCAAGCCTGTCAGCGCCTCAAGGGCACTGTTCCAATGACGTACCACGTGGTCCTTATCGATGACGAAAGTAGGGAGTGCGATACGGTCGAATACCTGCACCAGCAATGATTGCTCAGCGCCATCATTGAGTTCCACAGCAGGAGAAAGGCCTTCAATTACTGCATCTACTTCCATAACAATACAATTACCCTAATTTAATGCTGCAGTGCAATATAACGGATTTTGAGTAGTTTTGGACTAATACAAAAGGTGAGAGGCCGAAAAAGCGCTTCTGTTGGCTTATTTTTGCTATTTATTCCCCTAGAACCGATCTTCCCGAAGAGGTTACTTACACCAGGAACCTTTCTTCAGGAGAACGTAAATGAAAAAACTAATTGTTCCCTTTTTATTTTTGTTTTGTGCGTCGGGACTACTTGTTGCCAGCGCTTCTACACATGCCTGTGCAGAACCTTACTCTCAGGTACTCTATGTCGATAAGTCGCTGGTTGGCGCTGGAACCCTAGAGGTTAATCGCATCAATCGAGTCAAATTTGCGCCAGCACCAGCTCCTCAGGTCAGTGGCTGCAGCAGTAACGCTTCTGGCTGCAATAAAACCCTGGCTAATCTGGTTTGCACGGGTAAATCCTGGGATCCCGATGGGGATGGAAACTATACCTGCAAGCCTGAATAGGTTGTTGTGCCGGTTATAGGTGACAGTTTCGGTTTGTACAGAACGCTGAAGCTGTCAAAATTTCTGAATAATAAAGCTATCTAGTATTTCACCTCTTCTCGACAGGATTAAATAATCGCTTTTTTAAAAGAGAACTAAGCTTAATTAGCGCTCTGTTTGAGAGCATTGTTATAAAAGAGCTAGAGGTATCCAATGAAACTCAAGAATCTGTTTGCAGCGGCGACAATTGCCGCAGCAATGTTTGTGGGCGTTGGCGCTGCTCAGGCCCATGAACATTTCAGCTCGGTACAAATAACCCCCACTGAAGTTGCGCCAGGGATCTATATGCTGATGGGCGCCGGTGGCAATATCGGTGTTAGTTCCGGTGATGACGGCGTGTTTTTGATCGATGATCAGTTCGCTCCATTAACCGGTAAGATCAAGTCGGCCATCGCCAAATTATCTGACAAATCGATACGCTTTGTACTCAACACTCACTGGCACTTTGATCATACCGGCGGTAACGAGAATCTGGGCAAGGAGGGGGTGGTGATTGTCGCCCACGATAACGTTCGCAAGACCATGAGTGTGAACCAGAAAATTTCTGCCTTCAGTAGGCTGATACCCGCCGCTGAAAAAATTGCTTTACCTACCATCACTTTCAATGATCGCACTACCTTTCATATGAATGGCGAAACCTTACAGGTTATCCATATTCCACGGTCTCACACCGACGGTGATAGCTTCGTACATTTCCAGAATGGTAACGTCATACATACGGGAGATATTTTTTTCAACGGCTTCTATCCCTTTATCGATGCTGAGCATGGCGGTACCGTCGATGGCATGATCAAAGCGGTCGATACCATGTTGGCGATGACTAACGCTGATACCAAAATTATTCCGGGCCACGGCCCCCTGGCGACACCAAAAGATCTGGAAGTTTTCCGTGACATGCTAAAAGGCGTGCGCGATGTGATCAAACCGATGATTGCGGCGGGTAAGAGCAAGAAGGAGGTAATCGCTGCCAAACCTACTCAGGCATTCGATCCTAGATGGGGGCGTGGTTTTCTAAAGCCCGATGCCTTTGCGGGTATTGCTTATGACGCACTTAAATGACCCTGTATAGCTATCCAATCACTTCATTGATGTGTTGAAAAGTGGCGCCTTAAAACAAAAAACCCCCGAGCTCGCTGTGACGAACTCGGGGCTTTTCTATAAGTAGCGCGATCTATTTAAGCACTCAGGTGCTTCAGTACGCTATCAACACTGTCTTTAGCATCGCCGAACAACATACGGGTATTGTCTTTGTAGAACAGCGGGTTATCAACACCGGCGTAACCAGTGCTCATGCCACGCTTGAGGACGATGGTGGACTTGCCGTTCCAAGGCTCCAGTACCGGCATACCGGCGATAGGGCTGTCAGGCACTTCCTGAGCTGCTGGGTTGACGATGTCGTTGGCACCGATGACCACAGAGACGTCTACATCAGGGAAGTCTTCATTGATTTCGTCCATCTCGTAAACGATATCGTAAGGCACTTTGGCTTCAGCCAGCAGTACGTTCATGTGACCGGGCATACGACCCGCAACCGGGTGGATACCGAATCGGACATTGACGCCTTTGTCACGGAGCTTCTTGGTGATCTCATAGACAATATGCTGTGCCTGAGCAACGGCCATGCCGTAACCAGGCAGGATCATCACTTCTTTGGCGTTTGCCAGCATGTCAGCTACTTCTTCGGCTTCGATCGGCTTGATGTCGCCTTCGTTGCCAGCAGGACCTTCGCCACCGCCAGAACTGGTAGCCGGCGTACCGAAACCGCCCATGATGACGTTGAGGAACTTGCGGTTCATCGCCTTACACATGATGTAGCTGAGGATAGCACCACTACTACCTACCAGGGCACCCACTACGATCAGCAGGTCATTGCCGAGCATGAAGCCCATAGCGGCAGCGGCCCAACCGGAGTAGCTGTTCAGCATGGATACAACAACCGGCATATCAGCACCACCGATCGCCACAACCATGTGCACACCAAATACCAGAGCCAACAGAGTCATCAGCAACAGGACGCCGGTACCACCACCGGCAGCGGACTGCTCGATGAAGACGAAGACCAGGTATAGCGAAACAACACCCAGGCCGAGGTTGAACAGGTGACGACCAGGCAGTTGTAATGCCTTACCACTGATCTTGGCGCTGAGCTTAAGATAGGCAGCTACAGAACCGGAGAAGGTCATTGCACCAATCAGAATGCCGATATAGGTCTCTACGTCATGGATGGTCTTTTCAACGCCGGTGAGTGCGGTGCTGTGATCCAAGGCATTGGCGTAACCAACGAACACCGCGGCCAGACCCACCAAACTGTGGAGAATCGCCACCAGCTCGGGCATTTGGGTCATTTCGACCTTTTTCGCCAGAACCCAGCCGATGTAACCACCAGCAACAATACCGATGATAAGGAAGGTTAGGTTGTTGGTCACTAATCCGAAGACGGTGACGACGACGGCCAAGCCCATGCCCAGCATGCCGTATAGATTACCGCGGCGCGCTGTCTCTTGATGGCTAAGGCCACTCAGAGCCATTATGAACAGGGCGCTGGCTGCGATGTATGAAACTGTAATGATTCCTGAACTCATGATCTGCTTCCCTTATTTCCGGAACATCCGCAGCATGCGTTGGGTTACCGCAAAGCCGCCGACGATGTTAATACTGGTGATAAACACCGCCAGGGTTGCCAGTACCACCACAACAGCGCTGTCGCTGGATATCTGTATCAGCGCGCCGATGACGATGATGCTACTGATGGCGTTGGTCACACTCATCAATGGCGTGTGCAGTGAGTGGGAAACTCCCCAGATCACCATGTAGCCGATAAAGCAGGACAGCACGAACACGGTCAGGTGACCGATGAAGGCCGGTGGCGCGACAGAGCCCAGACCGAACAGCGCCAGACCACAAATGGCTAATGGAGCCAGGAAGGCCAGTGGGTGGGCTGGTTTTTCCTCTTTCTCTTCCAAGGCCTGCTTGGCCTTGATACCGACGTCCTCTTTGGGCGCCAGAGAGATACGGGGTGCGGGTGGTGGCCAGGTGATTTCACCTTCTTTCACCACAGTGGCACCGCGGATCACTTCGTCTTCCATATTAACGTCGATTTCGCCGTTCTTTTCAGGGCAGAGATCGGTCAACAGGTGACGCAGGTTAGTGGCGTACAGTTGGCTGGATTGAGCGGCCAGACGGCTCGGCAGATTGGTGTAACCAATCAGGGTCACGCCGTGCTTAACTACCACGTCGTTAGCCACGGTCAGCTTGCAGTTACCGCCCGCTTCAGCGGCCAGGTCAACGATCACGCTGCCAGGCTTCATGTTGGCAACCATCCGCTCGGTGATCAGCTCAGGGGCCGGCTTACCGGGAATCAGTGCGGTGGTGATGATAATGTCTACTTCAGCCGCTTGGGCAGCAAACAGATCCATCTCCGCTTTGATGAACTCGGGGCTCATGGTCTTGGCGTAACCGCCAGTACCACTGCCATCTTCATCATCTTCAAAGTCGAGCATCAGGAACTCAGCGTCCATACTCTCGACCTGCTCTTTAACTTCAGGGCGGGTATCGAAGGCGCGAACGATCGCACCCATGCTCTTAGCTGCACCGATCGCAGCCAGACCGGCAACACCGGCACCGATAACCAGCACCTTGGCCGGTGGGATCTTACCAGCAGCGGTAATCTGACCAGTGAAGAAGCGACCGAAATGTTGAGAGGCTTCAACCACCGCCCGATAACCGGCGATGTTGGCCATGGAACTCAGGGCATCCATCTTCTGGGCACGGGAGATACGGGGAACACTGTCCATCGCCAGAGCTGTTACGCCGTGGTTAGACAGCTCATCCAGCATCTCTGAGTTCTGAGCGGGATAGAGGAAGCTGATCAGGGTTTGACCCTTACCCAGCAGCTCAACGCCATAGAAACCCAGCTCAGGGTGCTCCTTGGGAGGACGAACCTTCATGATGATATCGGAGGAGGTCCAGAGTTCTTTTGGATCCTCGATAATCTCGACGCCAGCCTGCTTGTAAAGCTCATCATCAAAGTTGGCGGCTTCACCGGCCTTGGATTCAATGGCCAAGGTAAACCCAAGCTTCTGTATTTGAGCGGCGACATCGGGGGTCAGCGCGACGCGCTTTTCACCCTCTTCTATTTCCTTTGGAACACCAATGCGCATAGTTACTATCTCTAGTTTTGTTGAACTGTTGTGCTTTTAAGCAATCGAGCCTGGAAACCCGCGTAGACTAATTTTTAATCTAGTGGTTTTCTTAACTCATTGTTTTCATGGGGAAAGCTAATTTAGTTTCGACTAAAGGCGAACAAACTTATCAATGGCGTTGATTTAAGTCAATGGTACCGACGGGCTATATCCATGGCCTTATTGTTCACTTTTAGTGCAGATTTAGATGGAAATATGAGTCAGAAATGCTGCGGTGCAAAGTTAGAGGCTTGAAAAGTCGGGGCTTTGAAAGAGGTGTTATCCCTTTGATAGTTCGAAGGTATTAAGCACAATGCAGGGGGTTTGCTTCCGGATGAATTAGGTACCAGAGTCTAATGGGATCGGGTTGCGACTTTTGGCCGGATGAGTAGCGTTTAATAGTGTATTAAAGTTTATTATGGTTAGGATAAGCGAATTGGTCAGCTTACAGAATGGATGCCTAAGATCTCTCTACGGAGTAGTTTCTCAAAATCGTCCGCAACGACGGGTTTACCGAATAGGTAGCCTTGGACCACATCACAACCCTGGTGACTAAGGAAGTCCAGCTGTTCTTCAGTTTCGACACCTTCCGCAACTACCTTAAGACCGAGGCCATGTCCCATGGAAAGCGCAGCAGTGACCAGTTCTCGATCGGCAGAATCGACAGCGATATCGTTGATGAAACTGCGATCGATTTTAAGGGTGTCGAAAGGGTAACTTCGCAGATAGCTCAGCGAGGAATAGCCGGTTCCGAAATCATCCATGGCGATACCAACATCGAGTTTATGCAGCTCCTTCAGGACTGCCTCCAATTCGGTATTACCGCTCATCAACACCCCTTCGGTGATCTCGAGCTCAAGGCTATCGCCAGGAAGATCCAAAAGCTGTAGCTGATCGCGGATCAACTGGGTCAGTTCATGATCACGGAATTGGCGAGGTGAAACGTTGACGGCAATGCTGAACGCTTCACGATAACGCTTGCGCCAGTGTGCTGCGTGCTGCATCGCTTCTTTTAGTACAAACTGGCCAAGATGGATGATCGCTTCAGACTGTTCCGCCAAGGGAATAAACTCATCTGGGGGAACCATGCCTAGGGAAGGGTTGTTCCAGCGGAGTAAGGCCTCGGCTCCAATGATCTGGCGGCTGTTGAGATCAATCATTGGCTGGTAGCAGATGTGAAACTCTTCTCGTTCTAGGGCGCCGTGCAGTTGTTCCTCCAACTCCAGCCGGCGGGCCGCGGACTGGTTCATTGATTCGGTAAAGAAATGATAAGTGTTACGGCCGGCTTTCTTCGATTCGTACATGGCGATATCAGCATGAGCCAGCAATTGAGCGGGCGTGCTGCCATCGTCGGGATAGATGGCGATGCCGATACTGGCGGTGACCATCAACTCCCGTCCTTGCTGATGGAAAGGGAATTGGAATTTGTCGATTATCCCCTCTGCTACGCGCCGGGCTTGCAGTGGATCATTGATATCTCCCAGCAACACTAGAAATTCATCTCCGCCCAAACGACCGACTGTGTCTTCTTCCCGTAAACCAGACAGCAATCGCTCTGAGGTTTGCATCAATATCTTGTCGCCGGCCTCATGTCCTAAGCTGTCGTTGATCTTTTTGAAACCATCCAGATCCACAAAAAGTACTGCGGCGTAGTTTTCGCGACGTTTGGTTTCGGATAGCAATTGACTGAGTCGATCTAGGGACAAAAAGCGGTTTGGCAGGCCGGTGAGGGCGTCAAAATGGGCTTGGTAGGTAATCTGTTCTTGTTGTTGTTTGGACTCGGTAATATCGGTCTTAATCGCCATAAAGTGATGAGTCTCTCCGCGATCATCGATCACCGGGGCAATATGCACCCGTTCCCAAAGCACGGACCCATCTTTACGGCTGTTCTGGAACTCACCTTCCCAAGCTAGGCCCGCAATGATGGTCTGCCACATTTCACGATAGATACGGGGATGGGTGTTGCCAGAGCGAAGAATTCGAGTGTTTTCCCCGATCACTTCAGTGTCAGAGTAGCCGGTGACTACCTGAAAATTCTGGTTAACGTACTCAATATTTCCATCCAGGTCGGTAATGATCACCGAAACCGGGCTCTGTTCCACAGCCTGAGACAGCATCCGAACCTTGCCTTCGGCGATCGCCAGATGTTCCAGCATGGTGTTAAACGATCGGGCCAACTGTCCCAACTCATCGTCGCTGGTTTCTCGGGCACGAATCGTCAGATCTCCTTCCTCATCCACCCGGCTGACCGCTTTTGAGAGAGAGCGTAATTGGTTGCTGATAGCACCCAAAAAGACAAATGGAACCAGGAAGGTGGCGCTGACACTGAATACCGATATCACCATCAACAGGATTAATTCAGACTTGGCTTGGTTGCTATGGGCATTCACCGATGCCTGCAAGCGTTCACCCAGTTGGGTCTTGACGCTGCGCATCAGGTTGATCCGCAAAGTTGCCATTTGAAACCATTCTCGAGGATCAATTCCAAATGAGGCATTGCGACCAAGTGGTACTGCTCGTATTTTGTTGACCTGTTCCACCACCGGGTCTTTCAGCATGGTATTTACCAGAGCAATCTCGGTCTTACCAGCGTACTGCTCGAACACCTGCAGGTAGCTTTGCTGATCCGCTAGCAGTGCGTGGAATTGTTGGCGCATGGCGGTGTTCAGGTGGTCTTTGGCGAATGCATTGCTAAGCAGTGCCCTTTCTACACCGGCACGTTCTTTACTCAATAGGAAAAAGAAATAAGCAGACGCCTGGTTGGCAATTGCGACTGAATCACTGTGGGTAGCCATCTGGGTTACTAGCTCCAGCAACGCTGTAATTTGCCGGGTGTATACGTTTAGAACCTGATTTAGCGAGACGCTAAGATGATCGACTTCCGGGCGTATTTGGTTCAGGTCTCCAAACAAACCGCTGGCGTAATCCAGTTGTCGTCTAAATCCCGGGTTTAGCGCGCTTCGATCAAGCTTTTTTAGCTTCTGTTCAACCGTTTCTAAAAGTCTGTCTACGGTTTTCCTTTGGATGCCAAGTTCGTATTTAAGGTTTTTGTCGTTAGCTCCCACTACGGCTGCGGAAAGTCCCCGTTCGATTTGAAGTTCATGTACCAGATCGGTGGCGTCTGCTACCACTTCGAAATGTCGCTGTAGTTGAACCATGGCTTGGGTTTGCTGCCAGTGTTCATAAATTGCAGAGGTGACGAAGTAGCTGACCAGCAGCAACGGCAGCAGCGGAATAATCAGCAGCTTTTTGCGAATTGAGAGACTAGCCAGTAAGCCCATTACTTAAACTACCCAGTAAAACATTGAGCATTTCGTCTTTATATATAGCGTGCAGAAAATGGAAGTGATAAACATTTTTAGTTTATATCTAAATTAGAATTTTATAGCGTTAACTCCTGCTAATGAAATTGTTCGATGTCAAAAGTTGATGAATTCGCATTTTGGCTGATTTTTATTTATAGAAGGATGACCTGTGTCATACAAGCTCGGATTGGCTAGGAAAAGCTCCACGTCACCTAGTTGCAGAACAATGTTAGGGATGGTCTGAACAAGTAGCTCCAAACTGTCCGGTTTCTATTTTCAGCGCGGAAATGCCTCGCTGGATCGTCATTCCGCCCTTTTTGTTACCCGCT
>JAPHRD010000113.1 GCA_026196225.1 Motiliproteus sp. | reverse complement strand
GTCAGCGAAGGAGAGTTGGTGGTCCATTGAGTAGCCCTCAGTACATCAGAACGTGAATTGTCTCATGCTGAGGGACTTATTCGCATGTTCCCTAACCAGTCTCATAGAGTTAATTCTTATTTAGTCAGTAAGCCTACTCTCGTCGTTTCTTGACTTTCCAAACCCCAGCACCATCACAGTCAGGGCCGGCAAAAACGTGAGTGATACCACAGCCGTTCCCAGCAGTCCAAACAGTACAATTGCCCCGACACCTCGGTAAAGTTCAGCCCCTTCTCCTGGCAGGAATACCAGTGGTGCCAAGCCAAATACGGTGGTGAGGGTGGACATGGCGATTGGCCTTAGTCGTGTTGTAACGGCATCTCGTACGGCTTCTCTTGGCCCCATTGAGGCTTCACGGACATTGTTCATGGCCTGGTGGACGATCAGTATTGGGTTGTTCACCACTGTTCCCATCAGAATTAAGAAACCTAACATAGCGATCATATCGAAGGACTGGCTCATGGCCGGTAGTCCAAACTGGGGTAGTTGGGCGCCGACCCAGTTCATCGCCCATAGACCGAAGATACCTCCCGCAACTCCCAAAGGAATGGTGATCATGATTAGCAGTGGGTAGCCCCAGTGATTAAAGATAGCTACCAGTAGTAGGTAGATGATTACCACGGCGACCAGATAATTGCTGCTGAGGGCTTCTCGGGTAGCGTCTAGCTGGTCGCTGGCACCGGAGATGGACATGTTGACGCTGAGAGGGACTTCGCCGGTGTCGCGAAGATGCTGAACCACCTCTTTGCGGACTCTTTCTACCGCTGTTTCAAGAGCAACATTCTGTGGTGGAATAATACTGAGGGTAACCATCCGGCGGCCATCGACGCGGCGAATACTGTTGGAATCGACGGTCTCTTCGATGCTGATCAGATTGGTCAGAGGCAGCACGGTACCGTTGGGGGTAAATATCTGCAGCGTTGATAGGCTGTCCAGATCACTGGCGGTGCCGGACTGGCTGTAGAGGTAGATATCAACCTTGTCATCGTTCATCAGGAACTCATCGACAAAGGCACCATCGGTTAGTGCTGATACGGTAAAGCCGATATCGCTGGCATTGACACCCAATTCCGCTGCTCGATCCCAATCAGGACGCATCTCAACCAGAGGTTGCGATAGTGACAAGCTCGGAGGGGTGGCGCGAATCCGTGGGTTATCAAAGACTTCTTCCGCTCGCCGATAGGCGGTTAGTGCGACTTCGTAGAGGGTAGCCAGGTCGGCACCGGCAATATCCAAATTGACGCTTCGGGTTCCGCCATTGTTGCTGGTAATGATTGAGCCACGGGCAACAAAGGAACGCATGCCGGGGTAGGTGCGATAGCGTTCTTGAATGGCATCCATCAACTCGTGGATATGGTTGGGATCTTTGGGTTGGGAGATGATTCGGACGCCGCCGGAATCGACCCGAAGATTTAGGTATTTTAGGGCAGGGACCTTAGTTTCTCCGGCCTCGAACTGGCTGGATTCGTGTTCTAGGAACGGCAGGAAATACTCCTGCAGATCATCAGCGATGACTGCCATGGTTTTAAGGTTGTAGCCGGGGGGCGCATGTAAGCGCGCAAAGGTCTTGGGCTCTTCACCTTCCGGCAGATATTCGGCTGCGGGTGTCAGAGTCAGAAAAATGGTGACGCTGACAACTACGCTTACCACTAGGGTTAGCGATCTGCGTAGGGGGCCGCCGCAGAGCCAGTCAATTCCGTCCAGTATCCAGCCTCTAAGCCCTCGATCAGGTGGCAATCCTTGCTGCTCGGAGCGGAAAGACATACGGGCGCAGGCGGTGGGCAGCACGGTAATGGCGATCAACATGGAGGCAAGAATGGCGGCGGATACCGCCAGGGCGATATCGGAATAGAGCTGTCCCGCTTCCTGCTCAATAAACAGGATAGGTATAAAAACCAGAATGGTGGTCAGGGTGGACGCGAGTACTGCGGGCCAAACTTTCCGAACCCCTTCAACAGCTGATCGGAAGTGATTCAGGCCTCGTTGCCGAGCCAATTCGATGCTCTCCAGAACCACGATGCTGTTGTCCAGCGTCATCCCCAAGGCGAAAGCAACGCCAGCGAGGGAAATAACATTAATGGTTCTTTCTGCCAGTAGTAGCCCCAGGAATGCAGCGATGGTACAGACTGGGATGCCCATCACGCCCACCAGGGTGGCACGACCGGAACGCAGGAAAAGATAGAGTACGGTGCTTGCTAGCAGTGCGCCGAGCAGTAGATTTTTCCAGACATTCTTCAGCGATGCCTGAACATATCCCACATCATCCGCGATTAACCGCATCTGCAATCCGGCAGGTTTTAACACCTCCTGATTGAGACGGTCCATGGTTGGCAGCAGCGCCTTTTTGATATTGATAACGTTGGCGCCATCTTCACGTCGGACCGATAACCAGATTCCCGGATGGCCATCGGTGTAGGAGTAGCCTCCCAGCTCGGAGTGATCCAGTTGAATTTGGGCAACATCGCGAAGACGAATGAGGGCGTCTCCGCGACGGGACAGGATCAGCTGGCGTAGATCTTCCAGATCCTGAAAACGACCAATGGTGCGCAGTAGATAACGGCGTTTTCCGGATTCAATCTCTCCGCCGGAAACATCGCGATTTCGAGATCGAATGCTATTTCTAATGTCGGTGACCGTCAGCTGCCGTTCAGATAGTTTGGCCGGATCGATTAAGATCTGGATCTGCCGGTCGGCACCGCCGAAGACATTCACCCGGGAGACACCGGGAATATTTTCCATCTGGGTCTGAACGTTGTCTTCCAGAAAATCCTTCATCAGCACCATATTCAATCCCCGCGGATTTCCCGGAAGGGTGGCGACGCGGAAATACATAAAGGAGTTGGCGGAGAATGAGGTAGCGTAAATCCGGGGCTCTTTGACGTTGTTGGGGTAGCTGGGCACTTGGCTGAGTGCATTGGTGACGCGGATCAGGGTTTCGTTGATATCGACGCCGTGGGGGAATTCCAGCTCAATACTTGCACGGCCAAAGTTTGCGGTGGCGATCATCCGGGTCAGGCTGGGGATGGAGCGTAGGTATTCTTCCTGCTCGATAAGAATCTCTTTCTCAACATCCTGGGGTGTGGCACCGGGCCAGGCGGTTCGGATGCTGATGGTTCGTACATCGAGATCGGGGATCATCTGCACGGGGATGCGCGTTGCTGAGACGATGCCGATCACACAGATGATCAGTACCACGACCGTGGTGAGGGTTCCGCGTTGAATCAGGCGCTCGAACATGGCTAGGGCCTATCTATTTCCGTGCAGTTTCACAGACTGACCTGCTTTCAGGGCTTCATTGCCTTCGACCACCACTTTATCGCCAAGGTCCAGCCCCGATCGAATCTCTACCAAGCCGTTAAAAGCGAGGCCGATTTTAATCTGGCGTTCCTCCACTTGGTTGTCATCGCCTTTGGCTTTGACTACCCAGGCGCTGATACGGCCATCCGGGTGACGCAGTAGCGCATCGCGCGATACCACCAAGCTTTGGGTGTCTGTTTTGAGATGTAGTATGGCACTGGCGGACATGCCTGGTGTTAGAGCTAGGTTTGCCTGTTGGGGATAGGCACGGATCAGAAAGGTACGGGCGTTGGGGTCGCTAACGGGAATGATTTCACCAATGCTTGCAGAGACAGATCTATCTCCCAATGCGTCGAGACGAACCTCTAACGGTGTGCTTTTGTTAATTCGGGGAAAGTATCCTTGGGGAATCTGTAGATCGATCCGCAGGCCTTCCACGGCTAACAACTCCAGCACCGCGTCACCCGCATCGACCCAGGCTCCCGCCTCGGTATGCTTTTTGGTGATCACGCCAGCAAAGGGTGCTTCCAAAGTGTGGCGGTTAAGGCGCTCCTGTTGCTGTTCTTGCTGGGCCTGTCGCAGCTTCAGGGTGGCAATATCCAAGCGCACTTCGCTTTGTCGGTTCTTTAGCTCGGTCTCGGCAATTGCGCGGTTTTTTCTCAGCTGCTTAACGTCATTTAACCGACGTTGGGCATCGGTCAGCTCCTCTTTTGACTGCTCAGTGGCAGCCTGGGTAGCCTTCAGTGACCAACTGGCCAGCGCCGGATCTAACTTCAGAAGCAGTGCTCCTTTTTCCACAGCATCACCTCCCTCGACCAGTACTTCCTCAACGAGACCGGCGACACCGGTAGAGAGTTGGCTGACTTTGGGTGTGCTGACGGTGCCGGATACAGGGACTAACTCGGTCAGTTCCTGCTTTTTAACCGTGGTGACTACCACCGAGGGAGCTGTTTGCGCATGTAGGGTTTGAGTAACGAACCATAGCAACAATAAGATACTGGAGTGGACCGAAAAGTGTGCATGCTTGGTTTTCACAGATTAACTCACCGGTATGTAGAAATTTGAGATTCGTTTTTGTGACCTGCGTTATTCGATCATAGTACCTGAGCTTGAGCCGGTCGTATGTAATAAGGGATAAAGCTTTACATTACTTTACCTTACCCGATCATTCTTGAACTGTGGGAAAGGGATTGTCAATCTTTAGTGACAAATGTGATCGCTGTTTTGAGGGTTCGGTATTGGGCGTTAGTTTTACGAGGAGGGCTGAGCATTTCTATTACACCGATTTCCTCCTAAAGTGTCTTCCAGTCCTATTACTTGTTGTTCTCTTTTGGGTTGACTGTTTTGGTGGTGGGGCTTGTTATCCAAACTATGGTTTTGAATAACTAATGATCAAAATCTATTAAATAAATTAGCTTTTATCAATTAAGTGTTAACCCCTAGGTAAAAACCCTTATTAATTAGTCGTATTCCCAGACTAAAGTCGTATTCCTGGTGGTCGACTCCTTCCTTTATTTGCACTAATTTTGCGCAACTTCGATCGCCTCAAACAAAAATAATTGCGACGTAAAGCATTCTGCCACGAGCTCCGGAACGGGCTCCATTCAGACTTAAAATCACAATTATCAGATGAGGCTAACCATGGCACTGATTAAGCGCAAGCATGGGGATGAGCATCCCTATTGGCCCGCCGGGCCCTTTAAAATTCGATTACCCTTTATTCACTACCGTTGGGAAATGGCTGAAACCATCCAGGCGATGATCATGTTTGTGGTCGCCATGGCCATGATTCCGCTGTTGGAAAGATTCCTAGGCTTACCCTACGATGTTGCTTTAGCTTATGTCGTTGTGTGCGGTTTCGGCTTTATGCTACCTAACTTGTTGGGTACGCCCTTCGTGCCTGGTTGGATTACACCTGCCATTCCCGTAGTGCTACTGTATATCGGTCAATTCGAGCCAGGTCCAGACGCTATCCGCGCGTTGGTTGGTTTGCAATTGGTGGTGGCCTTTATCTTCTTCTTCCTGGGTGTTACCCGATTGGGTACCAAGTTGGTGGATCTGTTTCCAAGCTCCATGAAAGCCGGAATCTTGTTAGGTGCAGGTATTGCCGCGATAACCGGTGAAATATCCGAAGGTGGCCGTCTGGCTAACACGCCTTACGCTCTGGCTATCGGTTTTGCGGTGACCGCTTACATGCTGTTCTCACTATCATTCCGTGACCTGATTGAAAAGCACCGCTGGGCTAAAATCATTTCCAGCTACGGTATGGTTCCAGGCACCTTGATTGCGATGGCTATCGGTTGGATTATCGGTGAATATCAGCTGCCAGAAGTTGAGTTCGGTCTTAGTACTCCAGCGTTCTCTGAGATGTGGAACTACCTGCCTTGGACCCTTGGATTCCCTGGCATGGATATTCTCTGGATGGCGATTCCTACTGCGATCATTGCTTATATCATCGCCTTTGGTGACATCATTGTCGGCCAGTCGTTGCTGGACCGCGTTGATCACTTGCGTCCAGACGAGAAGATTGAAGTTAACGTTGACCGTGTACATATCATCACGGGTATCCGTAACCTGATTCACGCCTTCTTTGCACCTTATCCTGGATTGGCTGGACCTTTGTTCACTGGTGCAATGGCAACTATCGCTGAACGTTATCGTTATGGTCGTTCTGCTATGGACACTATCTATAGTGGTGCCGGTGTATTCTGGATCGTTGGCTTTATCGCCCTGTTTATGCTGCCGTTGGTTACGCTGTTCAAACCGGTACTTCCCATCGCTCTGTCTATCACTTTGCTGATCACCGGTTACCTGTGTATCAGTGTTGCGGTTGAGCAGGTTGATAATGCCACCTCTATGGGCGTCGCGGGAACCATGGGTGTGGTGCTAGCCGTTTACGGTGCCGCCTGGGGGCTAGGTGCTGGTGTCGTGCTCTATTTGATCATCGAAATGCGCAGCAAGAAAGCTCAGGCTGAGCATGCTGGAGAGGAGCCGGAAGAGCCCATTCATATAGAAGAACGGGCGGAGGATTACGGAAACGCGTAACGCCTGCATGTAGCGATTCCGTACCAACGCAATAGCCGGCTTCTCCATTTAAGGAGGGGCCGGTTTTTTATGGATAGAAATCAACTTCTCAAAAAGTCGGCTTGCAGAGCGCCAATGACATGCCAGAATTACAAGCGTCGATTGCCATTGCGGAGGAGTGGGGATGTCCATGGGGTATGTGGATTCACAAGCAGACAGCTTGATCGCTGGTTGGGAGCAAAAGCTTGCAGCATTTGAAATCGTCGCCTGTACCGAGCGCTGGAATCAGCTACCGGAGTCATTGATTCGGGACGTTAAGCCCTATGTTCCCGAGACTTTCGAACCTAGTAGCCCGGCATTGTTCGTCAGCTTTGATGGTTTAATGGAGCGACGGTATACCGCTTTTCTGATAGCTGGCTTGGAGCAGGCTGTGCTCTATTACGAGAAAGACGGTGATCTGCTAGATGAATTTATCGGTGTGATGGCCCTCTCAGAGTTTTGGCAGTTTCTTGCCAGTTTCCCCAATGTTTACGCCCACTTGATGCATAACGCCCTGAAGCAACGAGTGCATTGAGGGGAAAGAGCGCAATGCTCAGCTGATCTCGATCAAGCGGTGAGTTAGATAATGTTGATCACTATTTGTGCGTTACAGTAGAGGTCATTATACTAACGTCTAATCTCTAACCCCGTCCTGGAGTCTATCCCGATGAGACAAATGGTTTTTACTGGCATCGCCGATGATGACCGCCGTATCGCCCGCGAACTGCAAGCTATGGGCGCCTATGATCAGCCTTTTGAAGAAGGGCCTTCTGTACTGGCTAAGTTCCTTGAACCGGTAACTAACTTTATCACCTGGATGCGTTGGAAAGGTGAAGTTAATGTCTACGGTTGCCGTGTTGCTGCACAGCAAGCACGGATCGAAGAAGGTTTGACTGTCGCGTAAGTTTGGCAGACCGAATCTAGGGCGGTAGCCGATATTTCTCCCAGTATCGGGCCGCCTACCTTGCCCCTCAGTCTCATCTCTCAACCCTCATATCAGCTTCCTGCAACAACTTGTCGTAACAACTGTCTATACTTGTACTGTTAAATCGCAGTAGGAGTAGTGGTTATGTTGCATCGCGATTTTCAAAACGGCAAAAAGCTCAACCTGAGCACATCATTGGCCATTTTTACCATCGTTATGGGATTTCTATTTTTGTTAGACGCCGGAGCCGGCATGCATACCGTGATGGCTGGTGCGATGATACTATTTGGATTTGCCTGGTACTTTGGTGACCATCTCTTTCACTGGTGGGATCATCAGCATCACTGAAGATAAACGGTAGTTCAGTAGCGGCTTACGAAAATGAGAATTTGTGTACTGCCGCTACTTTCGTGTGCTGGCGATCTCAATTTGGGCGAAACAGCCGGCGGAGCTTTTGTTCAGCTTCGGTCACTTGTTGCCACTCTTTACCAGCTGTAAAGAAAATTACCAATTGTTGATCCACATGGCACCAGATCAGTGCTGTGATGTCTTTGTGATAGACCCATGCAAAAAAGCGCCTTTTTTCTAGACCACCATACTCCGTTGCATTTAATGCTTGGGTTGCATTTTCCATACATTGATCCAGATTCAGGGAGATCTCTTTAGAAGAAAAACCAATATGTGGAGCATTTAATACATCAGCTTTTGGCAGGTTTGCCAAAACGTCACCACTGGTATTTTGTGGCTCGGCTGCAGACTGGAAATGGCCAGTTGCTAACAATGTAGTCAAAACACTGAAGAGGCCTACGATAAGGGCGCCGGTTATAGCCTGCAGTGCGTTTATCTTCGCGACCGTGATTGAAGGGTCTTCGTTCCCCGCGTTATCGTTATCCATAACCAATCCCGCTTCTAGTAACGATTCGGATTTAGAGGTTCTTTAATAAAGATAGTGTCGATAACTAGGAATTGCAGTGAGGCTGCAGGATAAAAAATCCCCCGGCGGTGCCGGGGGTAACCTATGGTCAGGTTCAGGTGCTAGATAGGACTAGCGGTACAATGTCTTAAGTGTCTTTGAAGCTTCTTGGAAACCTATAGCGTTGGGCTAGAAGTTTTTGCGAACCAGTTTCTGTAGTTCGCCAACCAGACCTTGGCGGAAAGCCAACACACAGACTACGAACACCACGCCCATTACCACATGGATATAGTTAGCCAGCGGGCCTGAGGCCAGGAAGTTCTGCAGGCCGACAATGGTTCCGGCTCCCAGCACTGGACCCCAGATGGTGCCCATGCCGCCCAGTAAGGTCATCAACACCACTTCGCCTGACATAAACCAGTGCACATCATTCAGAGAGGCTAGCTGGAATACCAGGGCCTTGGTAGAGCCCGCTAAACCAGCCAGAGCAGCAGATATCACAAAAGCCTGCAGCTTGTAGTTGTTTACCTTGTAGCCCAGTGAAATAGCGCGAGCTTCGTTTTCACGAATCGCTTTTAACACCTGCCCGAAAGGCGAGTGGATGGTGCGGTAGATCAGCAGGAAGCCGGCGATAAAGATCGCCAGTACGAAGTAGTACATGGTGAGGTTATCGGACAGGTCAATCAGCCCGAATAGGAAACCGCGGGGTACGCCTTGAAGACCATCTTCACCACCGGTAAAGGGTGCTTGCAGATAGAAGAAGAACATCAGTTGCGCCAGCGCCAGGGTGACCATGGCGAAGTAGATTCCTTCGCGCTTGACCGCCAGTTTTCCGTATATCAGACCGATCAGTGCGGAAGCGCCAACACCCGCGAGGATGCCCACTTCCGGGGTGATACTGTAGTTAAGCATCAAATGGCCGGTAATGTAGGCGCCGGAGCCCAGGAAAATGGCGTGACCGAAGGACAGCAGGCCGACAAATCCCAGTAGCAAGTTAAAGGCACAGGCAAACAGTGCGAAGCAGAGTACCTTCATCAAGAACACGGGATAGAGGACTAATGGTGCTGCCAGTGCAAGCGCCAAAATACTAAAGTTAAGAGTTTTGTTATTCATGTTGATACCTCTACGCTTCTTTACCGAACAGGCCTGCAGGCTTGGTCAGCAGTACCAGAACCATCACTAGGAAAATCACGGTGTTGGATGCTTCTGGATAGAAATACTTGGTTAGCCCCTCGACGATACCCATGGCCAGGCCGGTGAGGATTGCACCACCAATGGAGCCCATGCCGCCGATAACCACGATAGCGAACACTACGATCAGGATACTCGAGCCCATCTCGGGGGAGACCGAATAGACTGGAGCGGCCAATACGCCAGCTAGTCCAGCCAAGCCGACACCAAAGCCGTAAGTCAGGGTTACGATTAGAGGCACGTTGATACCAAAAGCCTGCATCAGCTGAGGGTTTTCGGTACCGGCACGCAGGTAGGCGCCCAACTTGGTTTTTTCGATCATAAACCAGGTGAGTGCACAGACCGCCAAGGAGCAGACGATGATCCAAGCTCGATAGTTGGGCAGGTACATAAAGGGCAGACGAGTACCGCCTTTTAGCTCTTCGGGAATAGCGTAAGGCAAACCGGATGAGCCGTACCAATCGGTAAAGAGACCCTGCAGAATCAGCGCGATACCAAAGGTCAGCAGCAGGCTGTAGAGGTGGTCTTCATTGGCAATGGGGCGAATCAAAAAACGCTCCAGCAGGATACCGAAAATACCCACCACAATGGGTACCAGAAATAGAGCGTACCAATAATTCAGTTGTAAATATTCCAGGGCCATCCAGGCGGCAAAGGCGCCCAGCATGTAGAGTGCGCCCTGGGAAAAATTGATGATCTTCAAAAGACCGAAGATGATGGCCAGTCCCAATGCCAGCAGTGCATAGAAGGAACCGTTGATCAGTCCTACCAGCAGCTGACCGAAGAGGCCAAACAGATTGATTCCAAGAAATTCCGCCATAACAGCACCTAAGTCGTTCTATGGAGTGCTGTCAGGCACCCCTATTATTGTTATCGAGGAGTAAAGAGAGTCGGTCGGTTGCGCCAGCGAGTGTCTGCTGGAATCAGGCCGGGGTTGCCCGACCTGACGTTACAACCGGACCGAAAGGGTTACTTCTGGCTCAGAGCGAATCCGCAACCACCCTTCTCTAGGGGCAAGAAGGCGTCGTCACCAGCGATTACTTTCTCGATGGTGTATAGGTCTTGAACAGTCTGGCGCTCGCTAGCGGGCTTGATCTTGACCTGCAGCATGTCGTGAACCATGCGGCCATCCTTACGCAGGTAACCGTTACGGGAGAAGAAGTCTTCAACTGGCATGGACTTCATCTGCGCCATAACAGCTTTAGATTCGTCGGTGCCTGCTTCTTTAACAGCTTTCAGGTAATGCATGGTGGCGGAGTAAGCACCGGCCTGACCCATTGCAGGGATCTTGCCGCCGTTACGCTTTTGGAAACGCTTGGTCCATTCGCGAGTCTGATCATCCATGTTCCAGTAGAAACCGGTAGTCAGCTTCATGCCTGCAGATACATCAGGGTCCAGAGCCAGGGCGCTAGGTGTAAACACCAGCAGACCGGCTACGTCGGCCATTTCGGTCAGACCGAATTCGGCAGCGGTCTTGAGGGAGTTAACCATGTCGGCACCGGCATTCGCCAGAGCAACTACGTCAGCACCGGAGGACTGAGCCTGCAGTACGTAAGAGGAGAAATCGGAAGTTCCCAGAGGAGCGCGAACTCCACCGACTACTTCACCGCCGTTTTCTTTGATTACGCCGGTGGCTACTTTTTCCAGAGCGTGACCGAAAGCGTAGTCAGCAGTGATAAAGAACCACTTCTTCTTGCCGCTTTGAACCATTGGCTTAACGGTACCGTTAGCCAGAGAAACTACGTCATAAGTCCAGTGAGCGTTGAATGGAGAACAGGCTTTGGTGGTGAAAGCGTGGCTGGCAGAGGTGGAGATCAAAGCGATCTTCTCGTTAGCCGTCAGTACCTTGGTAACGGCACCGGTTACAGCGGAGGAAACCAGACCGGTAACAACGTCTACCTGATCTTTTTCAACCCACTCGCGTACCTTGACGGAACCGATGTCAGGCTTGTTTTGATCGTCAGCGCTGACCACTTCAATCGGTTTGCCCAGTACCTTGCCACCGAAATCCTCTACGGCCATTTTTACCGCTTCGACACAGCCAGGACCGCAAACGTCGGCGTAAACGCCACCCATGTCGGCCAGAACTCCGATTTTAACCTTGTCATCAGACAGGCTGGCCTGAGCGGTAGCGCTCATGGTCATGGCGGTTGCCAGAGCCGTAGTCAGTAGCGTTTTTTGGATCTTTTTCATGGTTTTCTCCATTGTTTTTTTTGTATTGCCAGTTGCTAAGAGATATTCAAAGCGATAGTTACATTGCTCGTTTATCTGCCCGGGCTAGACGCCCAGATAGGTATTCAACAATTCAGTTTTTGCTTTCAGCTCATGGGCATGGATCTCTTCGGCGATATGGCCGTGTTCCATGACGTAGTGGCGGTCAGCGATGGGGGCGGCGAAACGGAAATTCTGTTCCACCAGAAGAATGGTCAGGCCGCGTTCCTTAAGCTTGGTCAGGACTTCCGCCAGCTTCTGGACGATGACCGGTGCCAGGCCTTCGGTAATTTCGTCCAATAGCAGGATGTTGGCGCCGGTGCGGAGGATGCGAGCCATCGCCAGCATCTGTTGTTCACCACCGGATAGGCGAGTGCCTTGGCTTTTACGACGTTCCGCCAGGTTAGGGAACATCTCGTAGATCTCTTCGACCGACATACCGTCGGAGCGAACGCTAGGGGGCAGCAACAGATTTTCTTCAACATTGAGGCTGGAAAAAATACCGCGCTCTTCAGGGCAATAGCCCAGACCTAAATGGGCGATCTGGTGTGAAGGCATGTCGATGGTTTCGTGGCCGTTGATATTAACCGAACCGGTGCGCGATCCCACCATATTCATGATTGCCCGCAGGGTGGTGCTGCGCCCGGAACCGTTACGGCCCAGCAGCGTGACCAGTTCGCCCTGACAGATCTGCAGATCGATGCCATGAAGAATGTGGGATTCGCCATAGAATGCGTGTAGATCAGCAATCCGTAGTTTTTCACGGGTTGATTGGGCTTTCATAATGGCGTTCATAGGGAGGCCTCCGCAGCGGCTGGGGCAGTGGGTGTGGTGTCCTGAGGTTCTTCATCGTTGGCGGGTTGGTCCGCTTCGACACCCATATAGGCTTCGCGAACTCGGGGGTCGGCAGAAACGGTGGCGTAATCGCCTTCGGTTAGAATGGCGCCCCGTTGCAATACGGTGATGGTGTCGGACAGATCCGCTACCACGTTGAGGTTGTGCTCAACCATCAGGATGGTGCGGTTTTTACCCACTTCCTTGATCAAGTCGGAGACGACGCTAACATCTTCGTGACCCATTCCCTGCGTAGGTTCGTCCAGTAGCAGTAGTTCCGGGTCCAGAGCCAGGGTGGTGGCGATCTCCAGTGAGCGCTTGCGGCCATAAGGAAGATCCACCGCACGGGCGCTGGCAAATTCTTTTAAGCCAACGCTGTCTAGCAGTTCGATAGCTCGATCATTCATTTCGTCGAGCTTTTTCTCTGAGCGCCAGAAAAAGAAGCTGTCGTTGCGTTTTTGCTGCAACGCTACTCGTACATTCTCTAGTACGGTCAAGTGAGGGAAGACCGCAGAGATCTGAAACGATCGCACCATGCCCATGCGGGCAATGGTGGCGGAATCCGCACGAGTGATGTCCTTGCCGTTGTAGAGCAATTGGCCGCGAGTCGGATTCAAAAACTTGGTCAGCAGATTAAAAACGGTGGTCTTACCGGCACCGTTGGGGCCGATCAGAGCGTGGATGGTGCCGCGTTTGACCTTCAGGTTGACGTCGTCGACGGCAGTAAAACCTTTAAACTCTTTAATGAGGTTGCGGGTTTCGAGGATGTAATCTTGGCTCATAGCTGTATCCCTTGCTGCAGCTACCAATAAACGTCCTTACGTTTACGTTAACTGAAGCTTTATTTTTCTTTTCTGGACTCTGGAATCCATTAAAGGGGACAACTGTTGCTACAATTTCTCTGAAATATAACGAAATGTAACGAGCTGATATCTTTGTATAAACTTATAGGTAATAGTATTAAGTTGACGTGAACGTCAATATTTGGCCTGGTAAGGATCTGTTAAATCTGTTGCGGTCTGTAGAGCAATGATATTTAAATCCAAGTTAGTACAGCGATTTTTCTCGGTGATTTTGGTGATCGTGGCACTGTTCTATATGGCGGTGTATCTCTACTCGGTTCCACTGATCAAAGATACCGTCTACGACATTGAGCGTAACGCCAGTCGCATCGCCCTGAACAATGTGTTCGAGCTGGCCAATAAGATGTACTTCAATCTGGAAACCTATCGTGCCCAGGCATTGGAGAATCAAAAACGGCAGTTGAAAACCGTTGTTTCCCTCGCTGAAGCCTATACACGGGATGCGTTTAATCAGGTCGAGCTGGGCTTTATGAGCCGGGAGGAAGCCCGCGAGCGGGTATTCGAAGGCCTGCGTAATTTCACCTATGGCAATAAAGATTACGTTTGGGTTTCCAGCTACGATGCGGTATTGCTTTCCCACCCTGATCCCCGTTTTCACGGTGCCGACGCTTCGTCTTTAAAGAGTAACGAAGGGCAGGTTGTTATCCCTCGTATTATTAAAATGGCTCAGGCAGACGGTGATGGCTATTACCAATACAAATGGCGTCGACTGGGCGAGCCGGAAGAGATCGATAAGATCTCTTACGTGAAGAATTTTCCTGAGTGGGGCATCGTCATTGGCTCCGGCTTGTATCTGGACGATATCGAGGCGGAGGTAAGACAGCGCACTGAAACTGCCATCGCCGAGCTACGAGAAGCATTGGCGCAGATCAAGATCGCCAAAACCGGTTATCTCTATATTTTCGATGCTAACTATCGAATGTTTATCCACCCCAATCCCAATCTGGATGGAGTTGATTTTCGCCACCAGCTAAATCCCGTTACCCAGCATTCTATTGCCGAAGAATTGGTGGCAGTCGCCGATACCGGCCGCGAACTGCATTATAAGTGGGACAAACCCTCCGACCCCGGAAACTATGTTCATGAGAAAATCTCTCTGGTTCGTCATCTGGAGGGTTTTGACTGGTATATAGGCTCATCGGTTTATGTGGATGAACTGCGGCGCAGTTCCGAATTGTTGAGTGAGCGCATCCTCACCATCGCCCTGATCGGACTCGGTGTCACCATGGTATTGGCCTTTTTCTTTGTGTCCAGGGTGACTTCGCCGATTACGCGTTTGGCAGAAACGGCCAGTCGCGTTAGTGAAGGTGATTTGACTGCGCAAAGTGGTATCCAGCGGGACGACGAGCTTGGAGTGCTGGCCCGTACTTTTGATGACATGGTCAAGCGGTTGAGCGGCAACATTCTTACCCTCGACCAGAAGGTAAAAACCCGTACTCAGGAATTGGCCACGATTGAAGAACGTCAGCGCCTGATTCTGGATGCATTGCCAGCCCAGATCGCTTATGTAGGTAAGGATTTGCGCTACCGCTTCGTTAACCAAGGCTATGCCGATATGTTCTCCATGAGCAAAGAAGACGCGGTAGGTCGTAAGGTTGGCGAAGTGATGGGGGAACAGATGCTAGAGGATATCTGGGAGCCGATTCAGAATGCACTTAATGGCGAAGAGTCGATGTATGAATACCCCATTGAGCGTAACGGTGAAACGATTATCACCAAACGAATTCTGATCCCCCACAGAACAGCGGATGGCTTTATTACCGGCATGCTGAATCTGTCATTGGATATCACTGCGGAAAAAGAGGCCGAGCGTAAGTTGACGGAAGCGCAACGGATGAACGCGGTCGGTCAATTAGCGGGAGGTTTAGCTCACGATTTTAATAACTTGTTGACCATTGTCTTGGGTAATCTCAACGTCGCCGACGAAAAGTTTCGGGATATCGAAGGCTTGCAGGATTATCTGAAACCTGCGCTTCGGGCCAGTCGCCGTAGTGCCGACATCACTAGCCGGCTATTGGCCTTCTCCCGTCGCCAACCACTGACACCTGCATCGGTGAATGTGGAGACATTGGTGACCGATAGTATTGGCCTGATCAACAGCACTTTGCCCTGCAATATACAGGTGAATTTTGAGCCGACTCTGTGTCAGGGGGCGGTCTATGCCGATCCCAGCCAGTTGGAAAATGCGTTGGTAAATCTGGCGCTTAATGCCCGAGATGCCATGCCGCGAGGCGGGGAATTGAGCTTTAGGGTTGAGCCTCGGACCATTAGGGGGCCTGTGGTCTATGACGAGGCGGTAGAACCGGGAGATTATATTGAGATCCAGGTGCTCGATAGCGGTGAGGGCTTCTCTGAGGAATCGATGTTGCGGGCATTTGAACCCTTCTTTACCACCAAACCGGGCGGTGCCGGTTCGGGGCTTGGATTGAGTATGGTTTACGGTTTTGTGAAGCAATCCAGTGGTTATATTCGTCTTCAGAGTGCTCCCGGTGAAGGGGCCACTGTTTCTCTGTTACTTCCAGCTCACTCGGAGCCTGAGGGTGAAGGTGTTGAAACCGCTGAACCAGCACCAGGAGAAAGCTTCCAGGGTGAATTGATGCTGTTGGTGGAGGATGATGCGGATGTTCGGGAGGTGGTTCGTGCCCAGCTCACATCGATGGGATTTGCTGTCTTGGAAGCCACCGATGCTGAAGAAGCATTGGAGCTGGCGGGGCAGCTGGATCAACTTTATGGCGTGGTTTCTGATGTGATGATGCCTGGCTCGATGGACGGTTTTGATCTGGCCAGGGAACTGCGTACTGAGCGTCCTGACTGTCGAATCGTACTGATTACCGGCTATTCTTTTGATAAGCAGCCGACTGATGATAAAAGCGTTACTCTGTTGCGAAAGCCCTTCGAACAGGAAGCCTTGCAGCAGGCGATTATTCAGGCCAGATTGTAGGGCTTGGTGGGGTGTTGAACGTGGGTAACAATAGGAACTGATGCCAGTGACTAGCAAGAAACTGATCTATGTAATTGAAGATGAGCCTGATATCGCGACCCTGGTATGCCGTGAACTGGAAAACTTTGGTTTTGAAACTCGGACCTTTGATACCGGTACCCAGGCTTCCCGTTCGATTAAGCATCGCCAACCGGATCTCTGCATTGTTGACCTGGGTTTACCGGATATGGACGGCATGGGTTTGGTGCGGGAACTCTGTGAAACCCATCAGATCGGCGTGGTGATCCTCACCGGGCGAGGTAGTCTTCCGGATCGGGTATTCGGTTTGGAGGTCGGTGCCGATGATTACATTATCAAACCCTTTGATCCCCGTGAACTGGTTGCACGGGTAAAAAGTGTCTGTCGGCGCTTGGAATCGCAGCCGTCAGAAATCCAGGTCTCCAGCCATAGTGAAGCGCAATTTGCTGGCTGGAGCTACACCCCATCCACATTGACCTTGAAGTCGGCTGAAGGAGAAACCACGGAGCTAAGTTCGGCAGAATCAGAGCTGCTTTGCGTGTTGCTGAAATCCCCCAAGCAGGTGTTGTCCCGTGATCAACTGATGGGGCGTTTGATGGGGCGTGAATCGATGCCGTTTGATCGCAGCATTGATGTTCGAATGTCCCGTATCCGTAAAAAGCTAGAAGCGGATCCGAAAGACCCCAAGATTATCAAAACGGTTTATGGTGCCGGTTATATGTTTGTGGCCGAAGTTAGCTGGAGTGATTAGAAGGCTCTCAAACCTAAAGTTTTGTGAGAGATTCAATCCTAGAGATTAGGTCAGACTTTGCCCCAGAGGGGCGCGAAAGCAAAAGGGTGTTAACGCACCCGCTCCGGCACGTTCCTCTATTTCTTCTCAAGTTGGATCATTAGGCAGAGAAGGATAACCGCTAATGCAAATAGCGATGTTGTTGCAGATTCGTTGAAAAATACCTGCCATTCAGGTTCTTGGGCTGGCAGGCCGATAAGCAACAGTGTGGTTATGGTTGATTTGGTTATCATGGTTAACACCTCCTGTTGAAGGTGCCATCCAATAAAAACACGCAAGAGCTGTGCCGATGATCTGCCAAGCCAGAGCTAAAGGGCAGTGTTATTTTTCAGGTGATCAATACCCCCGTCCATAACGTAAAGAAAGCTGACATGGTTTTCTAGAACAGAATTCTATACGACCATAAAAATCCCTCATCCGAAGATGAGGGAAAGCTTACTTGGGAGTTCGTGCGCGTTTTCTTAGTGCTTAAGCCACTCCGGAAGCATTTTGAAGATGGTTCGTCCGATCGATTCGTTGCTGTTATGGCCAAGGATATCATGGGCCTTTTGGGTCATCAGATCGAAGTGCAGAATGGCGTCCTGCGCATCCTTGATAGGCTCATGGAATTGGATATTTAAGCGTTTAGGTTCGGAATAGAGGAATTCCAGCTCTAGGTCCATGCCTTCCTGGTCCATGTTGACCAGACTGGCAGCTTTAGCGCCGCTCTGTTTTCCGTAGACCTGAGCGTAAAGCAACAAGTCGTCGGATCTGTCGGCATTCATGGATTGGACAATTTTTTGGGATTCCTGTGCACTGAGTCCGTGGCTGGGGTCTGTATTCATCGTGGTGCCCTCGAAGATATTTCTATGCTACATCCCTAAGCATAGAAAATAGTGGGCGGGTTTGCTTAATTTTTAGTCGATAGCGGCTGCCAGCATATTCACATGCTCGATCCCGTCTTCCATGTAGTGGTCGGATATCTCCTTAAAGCCCAGAGACTTATAGAAATTCGTCAGGCGAGCCTGGGCGCCGATGCAGATGTCAGTTCCTTGCCATTGAGACCGCACCTGCTTCATCGATTCAGCCATCAGCGTGCGTCCAATGTCCTTTCCACGGTAATTGGGGGCGATGACAACCCGACCAATGCTGGCTTCTGGAAAGCTGCAGCCGGGGGGCAGCAGTCTGCTATAGGCAACGATCTGATCTCCACTTACGGCAAACAGGTGCAGGGTTTGTTCATCTCGGTCTTTGTCGTCCAGCTCCGGATAGGGACAGCATTGCTCAACTACGAAAATATCGACCCGTAGTTTGAGTATTTGATAGAGCTCATGAATGCTGAGTTGATTGAAGGATTTGGTTTGCCATTGCAGGTTATTCATAGCCGGGTACATGCTGTGGAGTTATATTTTTATGTTCTAAGCAGGAATGTATTTGAGCTTGTAGATTATCCAACGAAATGGTGTCGGTTACTAGAATGAGATAAAGCATTTTTTTCAATACTTTCATAAGATTAGTAACTTGGTTTGTCGCTATAAGCTTTAAATTAGTGAGGATCTAGATAGAATGTATTTGGTTCTTAATTGCTCACTGAGGATGGAATTTCAGCCAGCGTATGGAAATCAAACAAGCAACATAGTCGACAGATGTAGAGTCGAAAATTAACGGATTAGAACGAAGACTTTACATGAAAATCGATTACAGACTGTGGTTTTCAGCCCTATTGCTATCTCCCTATGGTGCGGCCAGCACGGATGCTGCTGAAGTTTCCCAAGTTTTTTCTGAGCTATACAGCGAAGAAGAGCTGGTCAGTGTTGCTACCGGCACCGAGATCCCCTTGAATAAAGCCCCCGCTGTGGCCAGTGTAATCACTCGTCAGCAAATCGATGCTATGGGGGCGACCAATCTCAGCGAAGTGATGGAACGGGTTCCTGGTCTTCATGCCATGCCGTCCAGTGTTAGGCGCTTGGCCCCGGTGTTTTCTATTCGGGGTATTCAAACTGGTTTTAATCCGCAGGTGCTGGTGTTGCTGAACGGTACTAAATTCAAGAACAGCTACAACAGTGGTTTGCCTTCCGCTTTTAGGATGCCATTAAGCAACGTCAAGCGAATTGAGGTTATCCGTGGACCAGGCTCAGCGATCTATGGTGCTGATGCCTTCAGTGGTGTTGTAAACATCATTACTAACACTGCCGACGACAATCTGGATGGTGAAGCAGGTGTCCGCTACGGTAGTTTTAATAGTCGGGATTTCTGGTTGCGTAACGGATTTCGGTCAAATCAGTTATCCCTATCTTTTGCGCTGGAACATCAACAATCTAACGGTGATGATAGCCGTATTATCAACGCAGATCGTCAAACCAGTTTAGATACAGCTTTAGGTAGCAATGCGTCCCTCGCTCCCGGTGCGATAAGCAGCCGTTATGAAACCACCAATCTTCAGATTGATCTGGGTTACGAGAATTGGTTGCTGGAGAATTGGTACTGGAGGCAATCAGATGCCGGCGTGGGTGTGGGAGCTGCCAATGCCATAGACAATCGAGGCTATCAAGATGGGGAGTTGTGGCGGGTACGCTTAGGCTATGATAATCAGATCAATAGCAGCTGGAGTTTAGCCAGTAATCTGTCTTATATGCAGGGCCGCGAAGATGTCTTTTTAGTTCTTTTTCCTGCCGGTAGTACCTTGCCGGTGGGTACCGATGGTAATGCCTTTTCAACCCCGTTCTCGGGTTTTGTAACCTTTACCGATGGCTATATTGGCAATCCTCGCGGAGAGGGTTCTATTATCGAGGCTGAATTGTCTACGGTATACAGTGGACTCAATAATCATCTGGTTCGTATGGCCGGGGGCTGGACTCAGGAAGAGTTCGATACCGAAGAGTTGAAGAATTTTGGGCCGGGTGTTATCGATGGCACGGTTCCGGTGATCGATGGAACCCTCACCGATGTTACCGGCACCCCAAACATCTTCTTGGAAGATCAACGCCGGACCCATTACTTTATTTCCTTGCAGGACGAATGGCAGTTTAGCAACAGTTGGTCTCTGACCTCGGGTGTCCGCTGGGACCATTATTCCGATTTTGGCAGTTCAATCAATCCGCGAATTGCTCTGGTGTGGGATACCAATCAGCGTCTTACGACTAAGTTGCTCTACGGTACGGCTTTTCGAGCCCCTGCGTTTAGCGAGCAGTATCTGATTAACAATCCGGCAGCGTTAGGCAATCCAGATCTAGAGCCCGAAGAGATTGAGACTTTGGAGCTGACTTTTGACTATCGCCCCGATTTTGATACCAGCATCAAGCTCAGCCTGTTCGCTTATGAGGCTAATGACCTGATCGATACGGTGACTATGGGCAGTGTTCAACAGGCTCAAAACGCCCGTAAACAAGAGGGATATGGCATTGAGTTGGAGTTATTCTGGCAAGCTTCACACCAGTTTAAGGTGTACGGAAATTACGCTTTTCAGCATGCCGAGGATGCTGATACGGGTGAAGATGTAGCGGATGCGCCTCAGCACAGCACCTACTTGGATCTCAACTATCGCCTTAACGAGCAATTAAGTGCGTCTTTGCAGCATTACTGGATCGGTTCTCGTCCTCGAGCCAGTGGCGATAGTCGTGACGAAATTGACGATTACCATTGGTTTAATAGTCGTGTGGATTATCAATTGAAAGGGGGGCAGTTGAAGTTATCCTTGATTGTTAAAAACCTTCTGGACAGTCATGCAGAAGAACCGGCCGGTAGCTCGGTACCAGATGACTACCCTCTGGAAAGCAGGAGTCTGTGGCTGCAAGCCGCTTACCAGATTTAGCGGGTTGAGGTGTTGAGGCAGCCGAGATAGTTTTCCGCTAAATAAAGATGCTTCACTGGTCTTTGACGCGGCAAAAGCAGATCAGGATGTGGAATGCTTTGGCGATGCGGGATAAGATTTTTTGGGCACCATAGAATAATCTTCTTCAAGCTGTGGTGTTCTAATTCTAGGTAGAACAACAAAAAAGGCCCCGTTAGGGGCCAAGATCTTTCTCAGGAGAGGGTATGGCTGTTTGGCTCTACTGGTCAAACAGGGCTAGGTATTCGCCGTAGCCGGATTGCTGTAATTGTTCTACCGGGATAAAACGCATGGCCGCAGAGTTGATGCAATAGCGCAATCCTGTCGGTTCAGGACCATCCCTGAACACATGTCCCAAATGGGAGTCTGCATATTTGCTGCGTACTTCGGTACGAGGGAAAACCAGCTTGAAATCGGTACGAGTAACCACGTGCTCATCAACCAGAGGGCGGGTGAAACTGGGCCAGCCGGTTTTAGAGTCATATTTGTCCAGCGAGGAAAATAGCGGTTCACCACTGACAATATCCACATAGATGCCGTCTCGTTTTTCGTTCCAATATTCGTTTTTGTAAGCGCGCTCTGTGCCTTCATGCTGAGTGACCTGATACTGTAAAGACGTTAACGTCTTCTTTAGAATACTGTCATCGGGTTTGCTATAGCTCTTCTTCATCGAACTAGTGCTACTCATGGCTTTTGACTCGGGTCCAGCCGGTGTGTAGTGGCGTGCATCACCCCATACCTTATCGATATATTGATCCCGTCCGGAGTTGTACCGATAGTATTTATAGCGGATCGGGTTACGCTTGTAATAGTCCTGATGGTAGTCCTCCGCTGGCCAGAATTTTACCGCCTGATGGATGCCTGTGGCCAAGGGAGTATCGAAACGCCCGGAGGCTTGTAAGCGATCTCTGGATTGTTCGGCGGTCTGTTTTTCGGCGTCGGTCTGATAGTAGATATGCGGACTGTACTGGTATCCACGATCAACGAACTGGCCACCGCTATCGGTGGGATTGACGTGGCGCCAGTAGACTTCCAACAGATCGTTATAGCTGACTTTGCTGGGATCATAGTGAACTTCGACGGCTTCCACATGACGGGTCTTTCCCGATGAAACTTGGCGGTAGCTGGGATTCTCTACCTGGCCACCGGTGTAACCGGAAATCGCGTCAATAACACCGGGTAACTTCTCGAAATCGGATTCGCTGCACCAGAAACAACCGCCAGCAAAAATTGCGGTTTTGGTCATGGTTTCGGATTGCATCGCCTTCATGGATTCCTTCGCGCCGGATTCCATTGCTGCCTGGCTTAGGCCTGCGGCGACCAAAAGGGCTGCAACCACTGCAGATACTCGCTTAATCATCGAATGACTCTCCTTTAGATGCGCGCTTAAATGATGAAAGTTGCACGCGAACAGTTTGAAATTTTAGGACATGAATACTGTTCCTTAACATCTATACGCAACATCGTTGCCGATGGATTCAAAAAGTTTAGTTAACTTATCAGTGCTGTTAGAACTCGGTGCTGCTATTAGAAATAAGTGTCGCTGCTAGAAAATAGCTAGCGCCCCTTGCATTGGTCTAGACGACAAACAATGATGGTATGTTTCATCCTTGCGTAAATAAATGTGATGAGCGTCTCGGATCTGGGGTATGGCTATGATTGATCTTTATACATGGGGCACGCCTAACGGGCGCAAGATATCCATCATGCTGGAAGCCTGCGGATTCGACTATCGGATTTTCCCCGTCAATATCGGTAAGCGGGAGCAGTTTCTTCCTCAGTTCCTAGCCCTTAGCCCCAACAATCGAATCCCCGCTATCGTTGATCATGACGGTCCGGATGGCAATGCGATTAGCCTGTTCGAAAGCGGTGCCATTCTCATCTATCTGGCCAACAAGGGCGGTCGCTATTTACCAGATGTCAGTAGTGATCCGGCGGGCCATTACCAGGTCCAGCAGTGGCTAATGTGGCAGATGGGTGGATTCGGACCGATGTTGGGACAGGCTCACCATTTTCGTCGTTTTGCCAAAGAGCAAGTGCCCTACAGCATCAAACGCTACAGCGATGAAAGTCGACGGCTATGGCAGGTGCTTGATAAACAGCTGACGGGGCGTGAATACGTTTGCGATCAGCTGAGTATTGCCGATTTCGCCATCTATCCCTGGGCCATGCGTCATGAGTGGCAGGGGATTCAGTGGGATGAATTTCCGGCCGTGGCCCAATGGGCAAAAGGGATGGGTGAGTATGATTTCGTCAAGCGTGGCATGGCTGTGCCCGAAACCCTATGAGTGTATTTTGTGTGACTAGAGCCCGCCACTGATGGAAATTGAGATCACAGTATGGTTGTTGCTGCTGTTATTTTGCGGTGGGCTGTTGGCCGGTTTTATCGATGCTGCTGCTGGCGGTGGAGGGCTGGTGGCACTGCCGTTACTGATGTTTGCCGGGTTAACACCTGCCCAGGCGTTGGCCACCAATAAATTGCAGGGTAGTTTCGGTACCTTTTCGGCCAGCTGGTATTTTATCCGACGGGGATTGGTTGAACCCCGGCAGATTATTACCATGGTTATCTGCACCTTTGTGGGCTCGGCGCTGGGTACCTTGCTGGTGCAGCGTCTTGATCCCTCCTTCCTGACCTTGGCCATTCCGGTATTGCTGATCGCCACCGCTGCTTACTTCTGGTTTTCACCCACCATGGCGGAGGAGGATGCACATCAACGCATCAGTCAGGGATTGTTTGCCCTATTAATTGGCGGTGGCATCGGCTTCTACGACGGTTTTTTTGGACCAGGTACCGGCTCCTTTTTTGCCATCGCTTTTGTCACGCTAATGGGATTTGGTCTGACTAAAGCGACCGCCCATACCAAAGTACTGAATTTCACCAGCAACATCGCCTCGCTGCTGTTTTTTATTCTTGGCGGACAGGTGGTCTGGAGCATCGGTTTGACCATGGCCGCCGGCCAGCTATTGGGGGGGCAGCTGGGGGCAAAAATGGTCGTGCGAAAAGGTGCTGCCTTGATTCGCCCACTGGTGGTGACTATCTCTATAGTTATGAGTGTGAAACTGATACTGTCAGCGGACATTTCTTGGTAAACAGCAACATCCCAGAAGGATAGGCCATGCTATCGATCAGCAGCGCGTTTGATGCCGGTAATATTGATGTGGTGGACGCAACGGACAGCGGTAATATTCGGCTTAATATTCGCGCAGACCAAAACTCCCATTTCTTCCAGTGGTTTTATTTTCGCCTTCAGGGCGCTCGAGCAACCTCCTGTCTGATCCGCATTCTTAACGCGGCTGAGGCCGCCTATGCAGAAGGTTGGGAAGGGTATCAAGCGGTGGCTTCCTACGATGGAGAAAACTGGTTTCGTGTCCCCACCGACTATCGACAGGGCGAACTACAGATCCGTCATCAACCGGAGTTCGAGAGCGTCTACTACGCCTATTTTGCTCCCTTCAGCTATGAGCGTCATCAGCAGTTGATCGGCCGTGCACAGCAATCACCATTGTGTAGCTTAAGTTCTCTGGGAAAAACTTTGGATGGTCGGGAGTTAGATCTGCTGAAGGTGTCAGCTAACCAGAATCAAAACCAAAACCAAAACCAAAACCAAAACCAAAACCAAAACCAAAACCAAAACGATAAACGGCAGATCTGGATAACCGCCCGCCAGCACCCCGGCGAGACCATGGCCGAATGGTTTATGGAGGGTCTGTTGGAGCAGTTACTGGATCAGCGCAATGATCACTCAAGCAGGCTGCTGGAGCAGGCGGATTTTTATCTGGTGCCCAATGCCAATCCCGACGGCGGGGTGAGAGGTCATCTGCGTACCAATGCCGTTGGTGTCAATCTTAATCGCGAGTGGGATGCTCCTTCGCTTCACCGCAGCCCTGAGGTTTACCATATATTGGAGAAAATGACCCAAACCGGGGTCGATCTCTATCTGGATATTCATGGCGATGAAACTATTCCCTATAACTTCCTGGCAGGTTGCGGAGGGAATCCCAGTTTCACTCTCCAGCAGGCTGCGCTGGAAGATCAGTTTAAACAGGCCCTGCTTGAGGCTAGTGACGAATTTCAATTGCAACAGGGCTATACCCCGGACCAGTTTGGCGAAGAAACATTGAAGCTGGCATCCAACCAGGTGGGGCATCGCTTTGATTGCCTGGCGCTGACTCTAGAGATGCCTTTTAAGGACAATCTACTGAAGCCTGATACCCAGTTTGGATGGTCTCCTCAGCGCAGCAAGGCCCTGGCTGCAGACATGTTGAAGACTGTTGATAAGGTAGTGAAGGATCTACGCTGAGGAGGATTCCAGTGGATTGGCAACAAGCAAAACAACAAACCTATCCGCAGCACCTGAAAAAGCTACTAGCGCTTTATCAGCAACTGTTAGATCAGAACGGATACGAAGGCGTATTGATTCACAGCGGCCAAGGGGAGAATTTCTTCCGAGATGATCAACAAAAGCCCAGTCGAATCAATCCCTACTTCCTGCACTGGTTACCCTTGGACCAACATCTTGACTGTTTTCTGTGGTTGAAACAGGGAGAGTGCCCGATTCTGTTTTATTACCGCAGCAATGATTTCTGGCATCAAGCGGCAGAAGATCCAGCGGGTTATTGGCTGGGATTTTTTGACGTTATTGAAATTGATAATCTGGATTCGGTTGCAGCGACAGTTTGCCAACACAAAGATCTGGCCTTTATCGGTGAAGCTTCCGAGCTTGCTGCTCGTTTTGGGATTCATGAGGTTAATCCACAGCCGATGTTGGCAGCGCTGGACTGGTACCGTGCTGTTAAAAGTGACTATGAACGCTGTTGTTTAGAGCATGCGTCAGCACTGGCTGTAGTAGGTCATCAGGCGGTCAAAACAGCTTTCGATGGTGGAGCATCTGAGTTTGAGATGCAGATGAGCTATCTGCAAGCAACTGGGCAGCGTGAACATCAGCTTCCTTACGGCAATATCATCGCACTCAACCAGCACGCCGCCATTCTCCATTACCAGCACTATCAACAGCAGCGTCCGGAAACCGTTCGTTCTTTGCTGATTGATGCGGGGGCTCGTATTGATGGCTATGGCTCAGATATTACTCGTACCTACGCGAGCCAGCCTGGCGTTTTCGCCGATCTGGTTCAGGAGCTGGATCGACTTCAGCAGCAGCTTATTAGCGAGATAAAGGTCAGCGTTAGTTTTGTCGATCTGCATCGACGAATGTGTGAATTGATCGCCGGATTGCTACAGCGCAGTGGACTGGTTGCTGCTGAGCCGCAGAGTCAGATGGAGCAGGGCATTGTGACTGCATTCTTTCCCCATGGTTTGGGGCATCTGTTGGGGTTGCAAGTCCATGACTGCGCTGGACAGCAGTCAGATTCGCTAGGGACCCCTGCGCCGCCACCGGAGGCCTTTCCTCATTTGCGTTTAACTCGCGCTCTTGAGGCAGGGATGGTGTTTACTATCGAACCGGGAATCTATTTTATCGACCAGCTGCTGCAGCCTCTACGAACGGGTTCTGCAGCGGATTTGATCAACTGGTCGATGGTAGATGCCTTGCGGCCCTGTGGCGGTATTCGGATTGAAGACAATATCTATTTGTCTCCAACACAGGTGAAAAACTTAACCCGGGAAGCCTTTAACGCTGGCCATCAGACTGTCTGAACTGAATGGTGCCGGCCTTTTCGGGGAAACGCCCAATCTTATCCTGATAGAACGTTTTGATGCGTTTCAGATCTGCAGATGGATCACCGCTCAGTTCAATCAGAGGTCCAATTCCCAGCTTCTTGCCGGGGTAATCGATATAGCCCAGGGCGACCGGAACCTGAGCCGCGCTGGCAAGGTGATAGAAACCGGACTTCCAATAGTCCCGGTGGCTTCGGGTACCCTCCGGCGTAATGACAATCACCAGCTCGTCGCTGTCATCGTAAAGGGCTTTTAGCTGGCCGGTAAAACCGGTGCTGACACGACGGTTGACCGGTATTCCTCCCATGGCACGCATCAAAATACCTAGTGGCCAGAAGAACAATGTGTCCTTGGCCAGCCATCGAAATTTGAACTTTAAGGCGCCTTTGGCCAGCATCGCCAGGATAAAATCCCAGTTGCTGGTGTGGGGGTAGCCGATCAATAGATAGTGGGAGGCTTGAGGTAAATCGAAATCCAACTTCCAGCCGATCTGCTTGAGAATAAAACGGCTAAGCCACTGCAACATGGGCGGTTTCCTAAAATCTGAATCCAATACTATTTGTGGTCAAACACGTAGACGCCATCCCAATCGTCTGCAGGTGGTTGCCGCTCAAGGTAGTCTAGCCGATCAAGATACAGCTGGTAAGGTGAAGGCCCTAACGGACTGGTTAACAATTTTTCAAATTGACTACGGGCAAGAGACCAGTTTCGCTGACGGTAGCTTTCCATCGCCTGCTGATGTTCATCCAGCCAATGTTGTTCAACTTCCAAAGACTCGGCAAGAGGTTCGTAAATGGCTACCGCTTCGTTTTTGCCTTTCACCTGTACGCGATCCAGCAATCGGAACGTTTGATCGGGGACCTGTTCCACTACGGATTCGCTGACGATTAACGAGACTCCGTAAGCCTTGGTTAATCCCTCCAAGCGGGATCCCAGATTAACGGCATCTCCCAGCACGGTGTAGGCCATGCGAAAGCGAGAACCCATGTTGCCCACGCTCATTTCACCACTATTGAGACCGATACCGATGTGGACGGGGGGGAGTCCCTGCTGCTCCAGCTCCTGATTGATCTCTTGCAGTTGATCAAGCATCGCCAGCGCCGCCTGTAGCGCATGCCGACTATGATCCGGGTCTTTCAGCGGTGCTCCCCAGAAAGCCATCATGGCGTCGCCAATATACTTGTCGATCGTGCCACGGTGTTGGTGGACGATGGCGGTCATGGGCGTTAAATAGGTATTGAGAAGATGGCTTAACTGCTGAGGTGTTAGGGCCTCAGACAGGGTGGTGAAACTACGAATGTCGGAGAATAGCACGGTCATTTGGCGATTTTCGCCGCCGAGGCCAAAGTCGCTTTGCTGGTGCTGCATCTCATCCACCAGTTCTGGCGGCACATACTGGCCAAACAGGCCGCTTAGGTGTTGGCGATTACGGGTCTCAACAACATAACCAAGCAGCAGTTGTACCGCGTACAGTAACGACAGGATCATCAATGGTGGCGCCAGGGGAAGCACATGGTGGGCCTGCTTCCACAACATCAGATTGGCGACGATTACCGCGCTTGCTAATGAAACCGCCAGCAAGGTGCTTCCCAGAGCGCTGAGATAGGGTGGCAGCATTACCAGTAGCAAGCCGATAAGCAGGCACTGAACCAGGTTGGCACCATGCATGTAGTCAGGGCGATGTAGCATTTTATCGTCCAGCATGGCGGCGATCAAATTGGCGTGTACTTCAACTCCGGGATAGGCGTTTTGTACCGGCGTGGCGCGTAGATCTAGTAATCCGGCAGCGCTGGTACCGAGTAGGACGATAGCACCTTCCAGCTGGCTAATGTCCGCCTCGCCCGATAGCACTGACTGGGCTGAGATATAGGGAAAGCTGCCTTGCGGACCACGGTAGGGAACAAGCATCGCAGCCTGGGCGTCGACCGGTATTTGCAGACCATCCATATCGATGGTCTCTAAAAGATTATATTGTCCTCCGGATAACAGATTTACTTGCTGGCTTCCATAGATCGACTGCAGCACCGACAGTGACAGTGCCGGATAGAGCTGTCCCTGAAAACGCTGTAGCATCGGTACCTGACGATAGAGCCCGTCGCTGTCCAGTAGCGGGTTGTCGACAAATCCTCCATAGGGCGTTTGTGATTGCAGTACGCTCAGGTTGGCGCTAAAGCCTGGCGCCTGACGAATCTGGTCATTAAGCTGTTCGGACTGAGCGGAAGCCAGCGGCGGAGGCAGTTCACCGGCGTGAAACTTACCGTCTGGGCTGAATGCATATCCCAGGACTACTGGACGATCGGTCAGGCTCCGAGCCATCAACTGATCGGGATTCAGTCGCTCCACCAGCTGTAGCAGTTGCTGCCGTTGTTCGCTTGGCGCATCGCTTAGCACCTGTTCCAGGCGTTGGCGGCTGAGAATTTGATCTGACTCCGGGAAAAACATATCAAAGGCCATCAGGCCGATTCCATACTGATCGAACAGACGGTTGATCAGCTCAGCCAGGGTTTCCCGAGGCCAGGGCCAGTGGCCGACACTGGCGAGGCTCGCCTCATCTATGTCGATAATGACGATTCGTGGATCCACCTCTGATTGCTGGTTCAGGCGGATGCGCCAATCGTACAGTTGCTGCTCGAAACGTTCGCTGAAACGATGGCTATAGTCGCTACCGGGCCCGGTCATAAACAGTATCAGCAGGCTCAGGGCTAGCAGCATACGTAGTATGCGAGGCCTGGACAGTGTCATGGCAATCCAATTGGCAGGTGAATGGTCCGTTGTAACAATCTACTCATCGCTATAGGTGATCTGTCGCAGTTGGGTAAAGTCAAGGTCACCCTTGATGATCTTCTGGATACCGTCCTGTAGCAGTGTGCGCATACCGTCTTTGATCGCCTGAACTCGAATCTCAGGTACCGTGGCTTTGTCGTAGATCAGTTCCCGGAGTTCAGGGGTTACCTGCAGTAATTCGTGGATACCGGTCCGGCCTTTGTAACCGCTCATGTTGCACTGCTCGCAGCCGTTGGCTTTGAACAGGGCTGTTTTGCCCGGCTGCAACTGCAGCTCGTCGGCCAAATTTTCATCGTATTGTCGGCGCAGGAACTGAGCCTCTTCTTCGTCGATGGTGTAGCGCTGTTTGCACTTGGGGCAGAGAGTACGTACCAATCGCTGGGCCAGAATGCCCAGGCAGGCGTCCGAGAAGTTGACCGGGTCGATACCTAGATCCAGTAGACGGGTTACGGTTTCCGGGGCTGAATTGGTGTGCAGGGTGGACAACACCAAGTGGCCGGTCAACGAGGCTTCGATGCCGATATGGGCGGTCTCTCGATCGCGCATTTCACCGATCAGGATGATATCGGGGTCGGCTCGCAGAAAAGCTCGCAGGGCTGCGGCAAAATCGAAGCCGATCTTGGGATTGACCTGTACCTGCTGCAAACCGGGTTGGGTGATCTCTACCGGATCTTCGGCGGTCCAGATCTTCTTCTCCGGGGAGTTGAGCCGACCCAACAGTGCATGCAGGGTGCTGGTCTTACCGGAACCGGTGGGGCCGACAACCAGCACAACGCCATGGGGTCGCTGAAGAATTTTTTCTACTCGCTCAGCCGTTGTTGGCATCAGATTGAGCTGGTTAAATCGTAGCGCTTCTCCGGTGGCTAGCAAACGCATCACCACGCTTTCATTGTTGACCGTGGGGACGGTGGCTACTCGCACCTCAAGTAGCTGGCCTTGGATGCGAATCCCGAATTTTCCATCTTGGGGTTTGCGTTTTTCGGAGATATCCAAATTGGATTGGATCTTGATCCGGGACAGGGTAGCGGGCACATGGCTGGCGGGAATCTGAATGATCTCCTGGCAGACTCCGTCGATCCGCATCCGCACCCGTGCTGGCTCTTTGCCTTTACCCGGTTCGATATGTATATCTGAAGCGCCTAGCCGTTTGGCGTCCATTAAAATGCGGTTAACCATTCGCACCACGGTGGGGGCTTCTTCGGACACCGCATCTTCGGCGCTGGCGTCTTCGCTGAAATCTTCGATTTCGTCCAGTTCGCCGACGATGGTATCAAGGTTACCGCTATCTCCGCTCATCAGCGCATTGCCACCCAGATACTGCTGGATTTCCTCTTCCAGACCTACGCAGATTTCAGATTCCTGACCCTTTAAGGCGTTCTGGATCTCAAGCAGTCGGGCGCTGTCATTGGGATCATCGATAACCACGATGACCTGGCCACGCGCGCCTTCCAGCAATGCCACTGATTGTTTACGCAGGTAGGATATATTGATCTGTTGTTGCAGCGGGTGAGGGTGGAACTGATCAGGATCGTAAGACTGATAGGGTACCTGGTAGTAGCGCTCCAGGGATTCGCCTATTTGTTTTGAGCTCAGTTGGGCATCCCGTTTCAATAAGCGGGTGATAGGCATTTCACGGCTGCTGATGGCCTGCAGCTGTTCCAGCTTTTGTTCTTCCAGTACCCCTGTCTTGATCAGATAGTCGAATGGGTTGTCCATGACGTCGAAATCATAGCGGAATTTCTGGGCAAAGAATTGTGCCAGTTCCCGTGCCCGTTTCAGGTCTTGAGATGTAAAGGTGCCACCATCGCGGCGGTTGATAATCTGAATAACCCCCAGCAGTACCTTATTGTGCAGAATCGGTACGACAATCACGGACTGAGTCTTAAAACCACTTTTACGGTCGTAGCTGGAATCAAATCCCAATTGGGGATGCAGTTTTTTCAGCCCTTCGCTGTTGTAGACATCGGAAATCAACAAAGGCTTGCGGCTCAGGGCAACGAATCCGGCCAAGGATTTAGGGGTGATGGGGAGCTGGATCTCGCGTAGTTCATCGCCGGTCTTGAAACGACAAAATATCTCTCGTCGGGTGCGGTTTCGTTGGTAGACGCTGATTCGTTCAGCCTGAAACAGCTCTAGCATCGCCGGTTCCAAATGCTCAAATGCATCGGCGAAACTTTTGGCTTCATGGAGTTTTCGAATCAGGGCGGTGAGCTGCTCATAAAATTCATCCGTTGATGGTGAGTTCGGGTTTTCTACCTGAGCTGCTTTGTCCATGGGCGTTTATCTGTCATTATTGGGATATATGCCCTTAACTCTATAGGATGAAAGAGAAAGTGCAAGTTCAGGTACTAGGTTGCAGTGGCGGTATCGGCGCCGGTTTGAAGACCACCTGCTTAGGGGTGGATGAGTCGATCCTGATCGATGCTGGCACGGGATTGGAATTGCTGTCCGCGGAGCGGATGCTGCAGCTTCGGCACCTGTTCATTACCCATGCCCATTTGGACCATATCTGTTGCCTGCCTTTGATGCTGCCGACCATCTTTGAACGTATGCAACAACCGTTGAAGATATACGCCAGCTCGGTGGTTATCGAAGCGTTGAAAGCCCATATCTTTAATTGGACTATCTGGCCGGATTACACCCAGATTCCCGGCAGTAGCAGCGATCTGTTGCAGTTTGTCGAGATCGAAGCCGGTACCACCGTTGAATTGGGGTGTATTCGGGTGACCGCCCTGGAGGTTAATCATCCCACTCCAACGTTGGGCTATCTGATGCAATCTGATGAGGGGGCTATTGCCTTTAGTGGTGATACCACCACGGCCCCCCAATTTTGGCAAACTGTGAGCCAGGTTGACGGTTTGCAGCATCTATTGATAGACGTCTCGTTTCCTAGCGATCAGCAACAGGTGGCGGATGCCAGCGGCCATTATTCTCCAGCTGCTTTGCTGCAGGATCTGCAGAGCTGGCCCGACGAAGTAGCAAAGCCGGTGTTGCATATCAGTCATCTCAAACCAGGCTTTGAAGAGGCGGTGATGGACGAATGTTACGAGCTGTTCAAGGGATGGGATGTTCGCCGCCTTGCCAGCGGCGACCGATTAATTGTCGAATGATGGGGCGATTGCTAGCGACTAGCCCGCATTTTTCATGAGCCGCTCTGATACCGATATTTTCAGTTGTGCGTTATGGATTTAGGGCCAGCAGCCTTACTGGATACCTAAAAAACCCAT
>JAPHRD010000128.1 GCA_026196225.1 Motiliproteus sp. | reverse complement strand
TATTTTGGTCTGGCCCATAACGACGGCTCAATGACCTATGCACGCCACAAGTACAAGGTTAGCTACCCCAACGACATCCGGACTATCACTCCCAGTATTATCTATCCCTACGGCGAAGATACGCTGGAGTTGGCTGAGGGGCTGGACACCATAACCCACCTGGCAGTTCGTGATACCGAAGATGCTATGGTGGCTGTGGCTGCCGATAAGACTGGCGTTATCAAGGCAACGGTATTCAGTAAGGATGAGAACCTTATTACTGAAGAGGTCGAACTGACCGCCGAACACTTCCCCCTGCCAAGTGCCAAAGCTGACATTATCAGCCTGCTGTTGGGCCCGGATCAGCGCTGGATCTATGTGGTTGATAGCCAGGGTTCAGTCACGGTGATTGATTTCCGTGATCGTGCGAATCCTGTGGCTCATGAAGCGATCCAGGCATCTAACGCTGACATTGTCACGGCCAAACTGCTATTGGGTGGAAATTCACTGCTCATCGGTGACAGTAAGGGTGTGATTAGCCAGTGGGTACTGGTGCGTGACGATAACAACGAGTATCAACTGCAAGCGCTACGCAGATTTGCCAGCGAAAAGCCGAAAAAGCTGGCAGTGATGGCTACTGAATTGCGTCGTAAAGGTTTTGTGGGCATCGAAGAGGATGGCACCGTTAGCCTCTACAACACCACTGCCGAGAACCGGGTGTTGAGCCTGGACCTGATCGATGGCGGTGTGAAGATGGTCACCTTGTCTCCTCGCGCCAATGGCATGCTGATTGAAGATGGCAATGGCCAGCTTAGCTTCTGGAAGATCGAAAACGAGCACCCGGAAGTTTCCTGGTCGGCGCTGTGGAACAAAGTCTGGTACGAAGGCTATCAAGAGCCTGATTTTATCTGGCAGTCCTCGGCAGCTAACAACGACTTTGAGCCTAAGTACAGCCTGATGCCATTGGCATTCGGTACTCTCAAGGCTGCGTTCTACGCCATGCTATTGGCTACGCCTTTGGCCATCTGTGGTGCTATCTATACCGCCTACTTTATGGCACCGGCACTGCGCACCAAGATCAAGCCGTTTATCGAGCTGATGGAAGCGCTGCCGACAGTAATCCTGGGCTTCCTCGCCGGTCTTTGGTTGGCGCCCTTTATAGAAACTAATTTGGCATCGATATTTACCATATTGGTGGTGATACCCCTGGGTGTGCTGGCATTTGCTTTCCTGTGGCAGCAGATGCCCAAGCAGATTCGTTTCCTTGTGCCGGAAGGTTGGGATGCGGCGGTATTGATTCCGGTCATCATTCTGCTGACGTTGTTCTGTATGCCCTTTAGCGAGTTGGTCGAAGACCTGTTCTTTGGCGGCGACATGCGCTACTTCGTTAGTAACGACCTGGGTATTACCTTCGACCAGCGCAATGCTTTGGTTGTTGGACTGGCGATGGGCTTTGCGGTAATCCCGACCATCTTCTCCATCACCGAAGACGCCATCTTCAGTGTGCCCAAGCACCTGAGTAATGGCTCGCTGGCACTAGGAGCTACGCCTTGGCAGACCCTGACTCGGGTTGTGTTGCCAACCGCCAGCCCCGGTATCTTCTCTGCTGTAATGATCGGTATGGGTCGTGCGGTGGGTGAAACCATGATCGTACTGATGGCCACGGGTAACACGCCGATCATGGATATGAATATCTTTGAAGGTATGCGTACTTTGGCAGCGAATATCGCGGTGGAGATGCCCGAATCTGAGGTGGGTAGTTCGCACTACCGAATCCTGTTCCTGGCGGCACTGGTGCTGTTTGCCTTTACCTTTATGGTGAATACGCTGGCGGAAGTAATACGCCAACGTCTGCGCCTTAAGTACGGTTCGCTTTAATTAGGGATGCTGCGACGATGAAAATGTCATTTAGTTATTGGTTTAAGTCCGGTTCTCCCTGGGTTTGGTTAACTGGCGCTGCCGTTGCCATCAACGTGATCATGGTGGCCGGTCTGCTGATCCTGATCGCCTCGCGGGGACTGGTTCATTTCTGGCCTAACGATATCCTCCAGGCTGATTATGTGGCGCCTAACGGTTCTGTTCAGCAGGTGGTGGGTGAAGTCACCGACAGCGAAGATGTGTCGGCTATTCAGTTGCGCGAAGCCGGATTGGAAATAGCAGAGGGTGTCGAGTTTGTGACTCGTTACCTGTTGAAGGTAGGTAACCGCGACGTTACTGGTGCTGACTTCCGCTGGGCGTTGGAAGACAAACTGACCAACAAGCGTTATCCCGAGCAGTTGTTTGCATCTGAACGCCGTGAATGGGGTAACTTCTACGGTTACCTGCGCAGCGTTAAAGAGGCTGGAACAGAGGTTGGTAGCTATCAGTCTGGTCAGGATCCAGAGTCCTATGAGACGTTGTGGAATGATCTGCAGGCTCGAATCGAGCGTGCCGAAGGTATCTATGGCCAGATCTCGGATATCGAAAAGGGTGCAATTGGCTCGATCAACTACAACATTGAGCGCCTGCGTCTGAAACAGCGTGCCTATGAGTTGAAGGGTGAGCTGACCCCTGAGATTCTGGCTGATCTTAACGCCGAACGTGAGATCAACAACCGCGAATACGAAGTGTTGCAGGAGCAACTGATCGAGCTTTATGGCTTGTTCGAGCGCGACAGTATTACCGCAGAGACCGGCGAAGGCGTAGTGGTGGAGATGCCGATCAGCAAGATCGTCCATGCCTACCGTCCCAACGCTATGTCGGTCTTCGAAAAGATGGGCTTCTACGTTATCAAATTGTGGGAGTTCATGACCGAGGATCCACGGGAGGCCAACACCGAGGGTGGTGTGTTCCCGGCCATCTTCGGTACCGTGATGATGGTTCTGCTTATGTCGATCATGGTAACCCCGTTCGGTGTTGTTGCTGCTGTGTACCTGCGTGAATACGCCAAACAGGGGCCGCTGACGCGCCTGATTCGCATCGCTGTAAACAATCTGGCGGGTGTTCCCTCCATCGTTTACGGTGTATTCGGTCTCGGTTTCTTTATCTATTTTCTGGGGGGCAACATCGATGCGTTGTTCTTCCCGGAATCAGCACCGGCACCGACCTTCGGTACTCCCGGTCTGTTGTGGGCTTCTCTGACCCTGGCGCTATTGACCGTGCCGGTGGTAATTGTAGCTACAGAGGAAGGCCTGGCTCGAATCCCCCGTGCTGTACGCGAGGGTAGCCTGGCGCTGGGCGCCACCAAGGCTGAAACCCTGTGGAAAGTAGTACTGCCGATGGCCAGCCCGGCGATGATGACCGGTGTCATCCTCGCAGTCGCCCGTGCCGCCGGTGAAGTAGCTCCGTTGATGCTGGTGGGTGTGGTAAAATTGGCACCGTCCCTACCGCTGGATGGCAACTATCCGTTCATCCACCTGGATCAGAAATTTATGCATCTGGGCTTCCATATCTACGATGTGGGTTTCCAGAGTCCTAACGTCGAAGCTGCTCGTCCGCTGGTGTACGCCACTGCGCTGCTGCTGGTTGCGGTTATCGCACTGTTGAATCTCAGTGCGGTATCTATCCGTAACCGCTTGCGTGAGAAGTACAAAGCGCTAGAGCACTGATGAGTGACGAGAGAAAATGGGCCCAACGATGACAAACGTAAATAGTGTGACACCCAATATGACTACCAAGACTCATGCGATCAACCTGGATAACATCAAGCGTGACCAGGGCGTCCGTAGCCTGGATCAGGAAACCATTGCCCTGCAGGTGAAGGATCTGGATCTTTACTACGGTGAGAAACAGGCGCTGCAATCCATCAATCTGGATATCCCCAAGAACCGTGTCACGGCCTTTATCGGTCCCAGTGGTTGCGGTAAGTCGACCCTGCTGCGTTGCTTCAACCGGATGAATGACCTGGTGGATTTCTGCCGCATCGACGGTGAGATCCTGATGGACGACAGCAATATCTACGATCGTTCCGTGGAGGTGGCTGACCTGCGTCGCCGAGTTGGCATGGTGTTCCAGAAGCCGAATCCTTTTCCCAAGAGTATCTACGAGAACGTCGCTTACGGTCTGCGTATTCAGGGAATTAAGAAGAAGCGCTTAATTGACGAGACCGTTGAATGGGCGCTGCGCTCTGCGGCACTCTGGGATGAAGTGAAAGATCGTCTGCACGAAAGCGCACTGGGTATGTCCGGTGGTCAGCAACAGCGTCTGGTTATTGCCCGTACGGTAGCGGTTAAGCCCGAAGTGCTGCTGTTGGACGAGCCTGCCTCGGCGCTGGATCCGATCTCTACGCTAAAGATCGAAGAGTTGATTCATACTCTCAAGAAAGATTTCACCATCGTTATCGTAACCCATAACATGCAACAGGCAGCCCGTGTCTCGGATTACACCGCCTTCATGTACATGGGTGACCTGATCGAATTTGGTGCCACTGATGAGCTGTTCACTACACCGCAGAAGAAGCAGACTGAAGACTACATCACCGGTCGTTACGGCTAACGGAGAATAACAATGGAATACAATAAGGACGCCCACAGCGACCATATCTCCCAGAAGTTCAACGAAGAACTGGAGACCATGAAGAGCCACTTGATGACCATGGGTGGTTTGGTAGAGAAACAGGTTAAAGACTCAATCGAATCTCTGATCGACGGTAACAGCGAATTGGCGGAACGCGCCCAGGCTACCGATACGCAGACCAACGAATGGGAGATGACTATCGATGACCTCTGCACCACGGTTATCGCCCGCCGCCAGCCCGCTGCCAGTGATTTGCGGATGATCGTTGCGATCAGCAAGGCTTCTAATGATCTGGAGCGTATCGGTGACGAAGCGGCGCGTATTGCTAAGCACGCCGAACTGCTGGTAAGTGAAGGTGAATCGCCTTTCGGTTACGCCGAGACCCGACATATTGGTAATCTGGTCCGTGAGATGCTTAACAATGCCCTGACCGCATTCGCTCGCTACGATGTTGAGCTGGCCTATCAGGTAGCGAAAAAAGATCGTCAAGTCGATGATGAGTACAAAACAGCGATGCGTTCGTTGGTGACCTACATGATGGAGGATCCACGCAGTATTTCTCGTATCCTCAACATCATCTGGGTGATCCGCAGCTTGGAGCGTATTGGTGACCACTCACGCAATATCTGCCAACACCTGATCTATCTGGTGAAGGGTGTTAATGTGAGCCACAGCTCTTTGAAGCAGATTGAGAAGACAATTAAATCTTAATATTGATGATCCAATATAAGTTTTTGATAAAAGAAAACCCGCCATTTGGCGGGTTTTTTATTGGCCGAATGAATCAGGATTCGCAGCTTTTGCAGGTGCTGAAGCCAAGTACTTTATACAGAGGGCAGAAGCCGAACAGCGCGATTAAAACCACTACGCCGCCTAGCCAGCCCCACAGGGTTTGTGGCCCTACAAACACCAGAGTCAGTAATAGCAGACCAACCGCAATACGAACGAGTCGATCTGTGTTTCCCATATTTACTTCCATGACAATGCCTCCCAAGACGTTGACTGAATAGATTCTCACCTCTAATGGTTGTCAGTGTAGGGAGGAGGGCAAAGGAGGTCAGTGACAATGTCACATAAGGTAAAACTAATATAGAGTGGGCTTAGTGTCGTTGATCAGCTTGCTGTAGGAATTGCTGAAGCTGGTTGAGATCGTCGATACGGATGGTCCCTCGCCCTAGCTCAATCCAGCCACGTTTTTCGAATTCTTTTAGTTGTCGACTCACTACCTCTCGGGCGGAGCCCAGCTCGGTAGCTAGCTGTTGGTGGGTGCAGTGGATCTCTATTTGAGAACGACCCAGTTGCAATAGATGGCGGGCCAGGCGCAGGTCGATGCGCTCAAAGGCCACTTCCTGGACCAGATGAATGAGATCGCTGAGGCGTTCGCCATAGGCCTGGAAAATAAAATTACGTAACCCCGGTGATTCCTGCAGTGCTTGCTGAAAAAGTTGTCGTGGTAATACAAATGCCTTTACCGGTGTTTCGGTAATGCCTTCGGCGGGATAGTGGTCCTGGCCCAGCAGGCAACTGGTGGTGAGGACGCAGCTACCAGTGTTTTCAATCCGATACAGCACGATCTCACGGCCGTTTTGGCCTCGCGCCAAGACCTTCACAGCGCCTTCTACCACCAGTAAATAGTTCTCGCAGCTGTCACCAGGGCTGAACACCACCTGCTCAGCGGGGAGTTCCACCAATTGGGCTTTAGCGAGTAACTGCTGGCCGGCGCTATCATTGATTTTTGCCAGTTCAGGAAAGTGTTGCAGAAGCAGCGGGTCCATGGTCAGTCTCCGGACTGGCGTCGTTGGCGGGCGGCCAGTAAAAGGAAGCGAATGTTGTAGGCTACGCCGATCACCATGGTAATGGGCATCAATATTATAAACAGGGTGCCCAGGGGCTGGATGTGGAATTCTCGGCCAATCCACAGGGCGGCGATACAGATGATTGCTAAAGGGATGCTGGTATTGCGCATCCAACGCAGATGGTAGTCGTTTCGAATCTGTTGCTTGTCGATCTCTTTGCTCATGTTTGTTCTCAGGGTTACTGCCATTTTTAACGGCAAAAGTGACTGCAACTGGCAACATAGAAAATTACGCAGAGTTAAGCAACTCGTCGTTAGACTAGTGGCTAGAAATCTCTCTGTTTTGATCTACTCCTAGGCACTGGTAGAATGGATGCACTTTTTTCCACGCGACCGCTATAAATCGCGCGTATTATCAGGAGAGTCAGCTCGATGCCTGCCTATCGTTCAAATACCTCGACCCAGGGCCGTAATATGGCCGGTGCCCGTGCCCTTTGGCGTGCAACCGGTATGAAAGATGAAGATTTCAGCAAGCCCATTATTGCAATTGCCAACTCCTTCACCCAGTTTGTTCCGGGGCATGTCCATCTGAAAGATATGGGCCAGCTGGTTGCACGGGAGATCGAAAAAGCGGGTGGTGTGGCTAAAGAGTTCAACTCCATCGCTGTGGACGACGGTATCGCCATGGGTCACGACGGTATGCTCTACAGCTTGCCATCTCGCGATCTGATCGCCGATTCGGTTGAATATATGTGTAATGCTCACTGTGCTGATGCGCTGGTGTGTATCTCCAACTGTGACAAGATCACTCCCGGAATGCTGATGGCGGCGATGCGCCTCAATATCCCGGTGATCTTCGTGTCAGGCGGCCCCATGGAAGCCGGCAAGACCAAGTTGATCGATCATGGTCTGGATCTGGTTGATGCCATGGTGTTGGCCGCTGATGATGAAGCCTCTGATGAGCTGGTGGCCGAAGTTGAGCGCTCTGCCTGCCCAACCTGTGGTTCCTGCTCCGGTATGTTCACCGCCAACTCCATGAACTGCCTGACCGAAGCCCTGGGCTTGTCTCTGCCCGGTAACGGTACGGTGCTGGCGACCCATGCCGATCGTGAGGAACTGTTCCTGGAAGCGGGCCGCAAGATTGTTGATATCACCAAGCGTTATTATGAGCAGGACGAAGTTTCTCTACTGCCACGGGCTATCGCTTCCAAGGCAGCGTTCGAAAACTCCATGACCCTGGATATCGCCATGGGCGGTTCCACCAATACTATTTTGCACCTGCTGGCCATAGCCCAGGAAGCGGAAGTGGATTTCACCATGGCGGATATGGACCGACTATCCCGTCGTATCCCTTACCTGTGTAAGGTAGCGCCTAACGATCAGAAATATCATATCGAAGACGTTCACCGCGCCGGTGGTATCTTCGGTATCCTGGCCGAGCTGAACCGTGGTGGTCTGCTGGATACCAGCGTATCCACGGTCCATTCATCGACCCTGGAAGAGGCGATCGCTAAATGGGACATCATGAGCAATGATGACGAAGCCCTTAAAACCTTCTTCAAGGCTGGCCCTGGTGGCATCCCCACTCAGGTAGCGTTCTCTCAGGCGGCCCGTTGGGGGTCTCTGGATAATGACCGTGAGAACGGATGCATTCGTTCCGTCGAGCATGCCTTCAGCAAGGAAGGTGGTTTGGCCGTCCTGTTCGGAAACATCGCTGAAGATGGTTGCGTGGTGAAAACCTCCGGCGTTGATGAAAGCATCTGGCAGTTCGAAGGTTCGGCCTACATTTGCGAAAGTCAGGACCAGGCTGTGGCCGACGTTCTTGATGGCAAAGTCAAAGCCGGTGATGTTGTTGTCATCCGCTACGAAGGCCCTCGCGGCGGACCCGGCATGCAAGAGATGCTGTACCCCACCAGCTACTTGAAATCCAAAGGTCTGGGCAAAGACTGTGCATTGCTGACCGATGGGCGTTTCTCCGGCGGTACCTCTGGTCTTTCTATTGGCCACGTTTCTCCGGAAGCGGCAGCGGGTGGTGCTATCGGCCTGGTAGAGAGCGGTGATCGTATCCGTATCGATATCCCTGCGCGCAGTATCGACGTGGTTCTCTCCGATGAGGAGCTAGCCAGCCGTCGTGCAGCCATGGAAGCCAAAGGCGCAGATGCGTGGAAGCCAGTTGAAGAGCGTCCTCGCAAGGTTTCTGCTGCCCTTAAGGTGTACGCCAAGATGGCTACCAGTGCCGATAAGGGCGCGGTGCGCGATCTCAGCTTGCTGGATTAAACGCTAACCCCTGTTTGCAAAGGGTCACTTCGGTGGCCCTTTGTTATTTACAGGACGGCAAACTATAATTGCCGCCCTTATATCACCTCTAAAAATTCATCCTAAGTGCATCACCATGACCGAAGAGAAAAAACATCTACGCAGTATCCGAACCTTTGTAATGCGCACCGGCCGCATGACTCCCGCCCAGGAGAAAGCGCTGGAGGAGCCGTGGTCGGTTTACGGTCTGGAGATTGAAGGCGGCATGCTGGACTTCGAGCAGCTGTTTGGCAGAAAAGCACCTGTGGTTTTGGAGATCGGCTTTGGTATGGGGGATTCGCTGTTGGCGATGGCTGAGGCGCAACCCGAGATGGATTTTATCGGTATTGAAGTGCACCGCCCCGGTGTCGGCCGTTTACTCAACAATGCCACCAAGGCAGGGCTGAGCAATTTGCGAGTCTATAAGGAAGATGCTCTGGAAGTGCTCGACCGTTGCATTGAGGACGCAAGCCTAGATTGCCTGCAACTGTTCTTCCCAGATCCCTGGCCGAAGAAAAAGCACCACAAGCGTCGCATGGTACAGCCCGCATTCGCTCAACAATTGCGTCTCAAACTGAAGATTGGTGGGAATTTTCATATGGCTACCGACTGGGAGCCCTATGCCGAGCATATGATGGAGGTAATGTCTGTCGCCGAAGGCTATGAAAACGCTGCGGGTAACGGCAATTACTCTCCTCAACCTGAACATCGCCCTGATACCAAATTTCAACGCCGTGGCGAGAAGCTTGGGCATGGGGTTTGGGATCTGATCTTCAATCGCACTGCTTAGTTTCTTAGTTTCTTAGTTTCTTAGTTTCTTAGTTGCTTAGGGAAGGTCTGATTAAGTCCCGTTAGATTCCGTGGCACAATGGCACACTACTATTTCAACAATCGAGACCAGCCGTGGATCAGCTTAGTTTTTCGGACGCCGAACATAACACCAAGCGCAAGCGCACTCGTCGAGAGGTATTTCTTCATGAGATGTAAGCGTCCGGGCATCACACCGTGTCAGATTCAGGCGGTTGCCAGTTATGGGGTAGCAACTCACCGATCGCGCTGGCTTTCTGGGTCGGTAATCGAG